>JBILQT010000021.1:0-48898 GCA_044373065.1 Sandaracinaceae bacterium | reverse complement strand
CACGATGCTCGTCTGGGTGAGCGACTTCGGACACGGCGGCGGACACGGAAGCGACAACCTGCCGATCACCTTCGCCGGCAATGCAGGCGGCGTCGCGCTCGGTCGTCACGTCAACTACGCCAGCAACCCCGAAAGCTCGTACGGCGAGGCCTCGCAGCCCGGCAACCACAACCTCTGCGTCACGATGCAGCAGGCATTCGGCATCACCTCCGACCGCTTCGGTGACTACACGAACGTGGCGCAGCCGGTCGGCCACGGACCGCTCTCGCTCGGCTGAGGGAGTGTCGAGAAATCGACGCTCGTGATGCCGCCGCGCGCGGCCAAAGGGCCTCCCTTGAATCGCGGGCACCGGACGCGATTTGTTGGCGCCTCCTCGCCTCCGTTGCCCAAAGCAGCCGAGTTTTCCGGCCCGCCTCGCCTGCTTTGCCCAGAGCAGCCGAGTTTTTCGGCAGAGGGCGCCTTTTTTGCCCAAAGCAGCCGAGTTTCTCGGGCAAAGCCGCCTCTTTTGGCCAACGGACGGAATTTCTTGGACCTTCCTCGCCTGCGTTGGTCACCGGAGGCGCCACGGCGACGCTCACTCGGCTTTTTTGACCAAAACAGGCGTGTTTTCGTTCGCCGCCTGCCTGTTTTGGCCAAAACAGGGCTCGGGCGACCGTGCAGTCAGGTCTTCTCGATGGGTTCGGCGACTTCCTGATCGACCACGCCGGCGCGGCGGGCGGAGGGGCGCACGCGGTCGGCGAGGTCGCGGCGGCCGGCGAGGATGAGGAGGCCTTCCATCGCGTTGGCGACGCCGCTGAACGCCACGTCGTTGGCGGCGATGGCGCTGTCTTTCGCCGTCTGCGTGAGCCTCAATTCCGCGGCCTCGCGATCGACCACCTCAAGCGCGGCATCGAGACGTGCGATGCGCGGCGCGAGCTCGGCGGCGAGGATGGCGCGATCGACAACGAGGCCTCCGCGCGGGCGCGTGCTGGGGGCGCGCGCGGCGTCGACCAGGCCCGCGTGAAAGTCCTTTGCGTAGCGGAGCAGCCCGCGTGCGTCGGAGGGCGCGGCGCTTCCGACCGCGTGTGCACGCGTCGCCGCTTCGCCATATCCGACACTCACCGCATTGCGATAGTTGACGACGGTGTCGCGCAGGTCCGCCTCGGCCTCATCGCGCTCCACGCGTGGCTGCGCATCGTCGGCAATCTCCGACTCATGCGCGAGGTCCGCCGCATTCAGCTCGCTTGAGGCGTGCAGGAGGTGTCTCCGGATGAGCCTCACAAAGAGCGCGACGTCCGGCATCGACTCGCCCGCCTCCAAATACACGCTGAGCAGCGCACGCAGCTTCTGATCGACCTCATTGGCGTTCACCTCCACCGTGGCCGTCACCTGCGACGAAGAACGAACCCTGTCGGTTACCTGCTTCGATACCATCTCGCCTCTCCCTTCGATTTGCGGAGCACAACCGCGTGCCCAGTCGTGCCCAACGCTAAAGGAGGTTGCGGGGGCGAATCAAGCCTCGCTGCGAAGGCTCCCGCCGCCCAGCTGGACTGCTGTACAAGCGACGGATGCGAAGCCTCTCGGCCGAAGACCGCGCGTTCTTTCAGCTCGTCTCGCGCGCTGCGTTTGCGAACCCCTTCGGCGAAGAGCGTGATCGCGTCGACCGCACCATCTCAGGGCGCGGTGGCACCGACGAGGAGATCCTTGAGCGCGTGATCGTGCGCGTGCGGAGTCGCTTGGAGTCGCTTGAGGTGGGAGGCGTGCTGCGCTTCAACGACTTCCAAGCTGGCGATGATCAGCTCGTGCAGCACACCATCGTGTTCGATGTCTTTCACCGCTTCTTCGGCGGGATGGACGCGCACATCAGCGCGCAGCGAAGCGCAGGCAAGCAACCGATTCGCGCCGCGTTCGCGCCCACGATGCTCGCGATGCTCACCACGCGCGGCTTTGAGCTGCCACGTGCACGCAAGCTCGTCGGGCTCTTCTTTCAGATGGCGCGCGCCTACTTCTTCATCGCGCGCGGATTGCTCGGCACAAGCCAGAGCATGCGCAGCCTGCGTGAGTCGCTCTGGAACGCCGCCGTCACCTTCGACATCGGCCGCTACGAGGCGCAGCTCCTTGGCCGCATGGATGATTTCTCCACCATCCTTCTCGGCGACACAGGCACCGGCAAAGGCGCGGCAGCCCACGCGCTCGGGCAGAGCGGCTACATCCCCTACGAGGAGAGCAAAGAGCGCTTCACGCACGCGTTCACCAATCTCTTCCTCGCACTCAACCTGAGTGAGTTCTCGGAGAACCTCGTCGAGAGCGAGCTCTTTGGTCACGCCAAGGGCGCATTCACAGGCGCACTCGTCGACTTCGAGGGCGCGCTCGCACGCTCGGGCCCGCATGGCGTCGTCTTCCTCGATGAGATCGGTGAAGTCTCGATCCCCATCCAGATCAAGCTCCTGCGCGTTCTCCAAGAGCGCTCGTATCGGCCCGTCGGCAGCCGTGAGGAGCGCGCCTTTGGAGGACGTGTGATCGCCGCCACGCATCGCTCGCTCGACAGGCTTCGCGATGAAGGGCGCTTCCGCGACGACTTCTACTACCGCCTCTCCAGCAACCTCATCCGCGTGCCCTCGCTCAAGGAGCGCATCGCGGAGTCACCCGAGGAGCTGCCGCTCATGACGGCGCATGTCGTCGAGCGCATCGTCGGTGCGGCTGCGCCTGAGGTGGCTGGGGATGTGCTGCTCGCGATCGGTCGCGACCTGGGCCTCGACTACGCCTGGCCCGGCAACGTGCGCGAGCTGGAGCAGAACGTGCGGCGCGTGCTGCTGACAGGTCGCTGCGGCAACGCGAGTGCGGAGCGGACGGGCGATGCAGCAACCTCGTGGCTCACGGAGATTGCGGCGCGCACGATCGATGCGGAGCGCTTGCTCGCGCTCTACTGCGATGCGCTCTACACGCAGCATGGGGCCTACGAGAAGGTCGCCTCGATCACGGGGCTCGATCGACGCACGGTGAAGCGTCACGTGCTCGCAGCGCGGCGCACGGAGTAGCGGCACCGCGCTTGCTCTAGTCGCGGTCCATGCCGCGTCCCACCTTCAAGCGCCTTCTTTCGTCGGCCTCGTTTGCATGCGCAGTCGCCGCGCTGAGCGTCTTCTCCGGCTGCTACCGCACGCACATGCGCCGTGAATTCAGTGACGGCGGCGTTGAGGTGGACGCACATCGCCCGGAGAGCGACGCGGGCATCACAGGTCCCGTCACGGTCGCGTGCGGCGAGGCGCTTGTGCCACCGAGCGCAGCGGGCATCGTGCCCTGCGACCTTCCAGGCACCGGCGACAACGATGGCGATGGCTTCGCGAACAACGTCGATTGCAACGACTGCGTGCCGCAGATCAACAGAGGCGCCTACGACATTCCGATGAACGGTGTGGACGAGGATTGCTCAGGCGCCGACGCCCTGCCCTGCCGCGACACCGTCATCAGCCCCGACGATGGATCCGCACGCAGCGCGGCCAACGCACTCGGCTTCTGCATCTCCCCCGAGGGCGGCAGTGAGCGCGAGTGGGTCGTGGCTGCGGCCTGGCAGGACCCAGCATCGAACCTGCACACCGTCCCCGAGATGCACCGCCTCGCAGACCGCTTCGGGACGTACAGACCGCACGCAGGACGCCGCATGCTCGTCCTCTCGACCGGCCTCGCCGTGGCGGACGCGAGCCCCAGCGGAAGCTGTGTCGCGCAGAGCATCTCAAGCGAGTTCCCACCCGGCTTCCCCATGGAGTCGCCCGCCTGCCCCGGCGTCGAGAGCGGCCCCGTGATCGACTGGGTGGCGCTCGCACTTCGGCTCGACGTTCCCACGAATGCGATTGGGCTTCGCTTCGCGTCGAACTTCATGACGCGCGAGTACCCAGACTTTCTCTGCTCCCCCTTCAACGACGTCTACGCGGTGCTCATGACCAGCCCCTCCACAGGCGAGCTGCAGAACATCGTCTTCGACCGCGATGGCAATCCCCTGACGGTCAACAACGCCCTCCTCCGCACCTGCGTCGACCGCGGCCCACTTCGCTGCGAGTTGGGCGACGCACCCTTGCGCGGCACCATCACCACCTCCTGCCAAGACGGCTCCGAGGACAGCGTCGGCGGCGGCACCGACTGCGTTCAAACCACCGCGCCCGTCGTGCCTGGCTCCCGCATTACGATGTCGTTCATGATCTGGGATTCAGGCGACGGCGAGCTCGACTCCGTCGCCCTGGTGGATGGCTTCGAGTGGGTGCTGGCACCCTTCGAAGTGCGCGCGCCCTAGGGCACTTATCTTTTGGTTTGATCGCGGCTTACGTCCTCAGTCGCTCCCTGCGGCTAGGAGTGGACGCCTATCGCTCCTTCCGGGCGCGCTCGCGCTGAAACCAAAATCTTGCGTGCCGAAAGAGCGAATCTGTTGAGCTGCAAACTGCCCTAACCACTACATCGACCTCAACGACGACGCGGTGGAGGCGGAGGCAGCGCGCCCGTCTTGGTCGGCGGAGGCGGCGGGACACTCGTCGCTGGAGGACGCGGCGGTACGGAGCGCGGTGGGCTCAAGGGCTCCTCATCGAGCGACTCAAGCACCTCGCCGCTCACATCGCTGTCGAGCTCGGCCGCGTCGAGTTCCTCATCCAGCTCCTCGTCGAGGTCGCCCTCATCGAGCGCCTCGCCAGAGAGTGCCTCGTCAGAGAGTGCCTCCTCCGAGAGGTCGTCCTCATCGAGCGCCTCTTCGGAGGGCAGGTGCTCAAACGATTCGACGATCTCGGCCGGCGCATTCGCATGCGCATCGATCAAGAGGTCGAGCTGCGAGTCGGCGAGCTCCACCGAGCTGTCTCCGGCGGGCTCCAGCGCACCGAAATCCTCCTCGCTCTGCGGTCGATACGCCGAGGGGTTCTCGGTGAACTGCGCGGCAAGGTTGGCGCCCGTGAGGTCGGCGCTGGAGAGGTCAGAGCCGGTCATGTCGGCAAGCGACGGGAGGCCTGAATCCGCCGCTTCCTCTTCGATCGAGTGCAGCGAGGCATCGTCCAACGCAGCGTCATCGAGCGAGTCGGCATCGTCATCGAGCGCTTCCTCAAGCGATGCGAGGTCGGCCGCACTCTCCTCCGCAGGCTCTCTGCTTGGCGGCTCAAAGCCCGTGAAGTCGAAGGGCTCAAGACCACTCGGGAGTGCGGACTCGGGCGTCTGCACCTCGGCCGTGGCGATGCGCTCGGCCTCCTCATCAGGCACCGAGAGCAGCGAGGCGTCTTCGTCCGTGAGGCTCGTCGCCGATGCCGCATTGGCCAGAGGCGCGGTCAGCACACCTGCACCGCCGGGCTTCAAGCGCGCGACTGCAGCAATCGCCTCGGCATCCTCTGGCGCGAGCTTGCGAACCCGCTCCCAGGCCTCAAGCGCCTCCCAGCGATTGTGGAGAAACTGGTCCCACGTCATTGCAACTTCGCGTCGCAATGCGAGCTGAAGGGTTGGGTCCTTCAAGATGCGCAGGTCGTTCTCCAGCGCGAGCAAAAGCTCCTCGTACTTCTTCGCCCGACCCAGCGCTGCACGAAGGCGCGTGCGCACTTCGACGTCGTTCGGCGAGAGCTGGCGCAACCGCACCCAGCACTCTGCGGCCTGGTCAAAGCGGTTCATCCGCTCAAGCACAAGCGCGCGACGACGACCGAGCACCGTGGCCGTCTTGGAGTCGACGACCTCGCTGATCAGCTTCTCCAGCTGCGTCGCGAACGCCTCAAGCTTGTGCTGCTCGGCCGCAAGGCTCTCAAGCGCATCGAGTGGGCCCGCCTCGTAAGGCGCAATCGACACCGCACGAAGCAGCGCACCATAGGCCGAGGCCTCATCACGCGGCGGCAGGCGCAGCAGGTTCGCCGCACGCACCAGCAACGAGGCTGCGCCGCGCGGGTCCGCTTCCATGTCCTCCGCGAGGGCCGCGTACACATCCACGAGCGCGCGACACAGCTCCTTGCTGGTCTCCATCGCACGCGTCTCGATCAACTCAAAGAGCGCGGGGCTCCTCACGGCAAGCGCGACACCGAGGGCGAGGTAGGTGACCGAGCGCTCGCGATCCTTGAGGTGCACCTCCGCAACGCGCGCCGACGCGACGAGCTCATCGACACGCGCCGCATCTGATGGGGCGTCTTTCTTGCGACGGTCGTAGATCGAGAGAAGGTCCTCTGCGCGGCCGATGCGCGGCGCGAGTTCTTCGATCGCAGTGATCACGCGTGCATCAAAGGGCGCGAGCGATGCGGCGCGAATGAAGCGGTCGAGCGCGTTGCCCTGCTCGCTTGGGTCCTGTCGAAGGATCTCCGCCTGACGCAGCAAGAGCTCCACCTTGCGGCCCTTGTCGTCGGTCTTGCGCAAGAGCGTGTCGTAGACCTGACCGAGACGCGGATACTGCTTCGAGGCAGCCGCGAGCCGGTCGGCATCGTCGAGCACCGTCACATCGCTCAAGTCTGCAGCGAGTGCCTTGAGCGTGAGTTCGAACGCGCGCGCAGCATCACCGAGCAACGTGTCGGCTGCCTTCGACGCATTCGACCACTCGCGCTTCTGCGCCGCGCCCTCGTCGGCAGCCTGCGCTTCGTCGCTGAAGAACTGCACAAGCCGGTCACCTTTGCGCGCCTCACGCGCAAGCGCCCAAAGCCTTGCGAGCGCCTCCTCATCGCCACTGCGTGTCGCGCCCTCCAAGCGCTGCATCGCACCGTCGGCATCGCCCATCTGCTCCGCGAGCACGGTCGCCGCGCGACGCATGAGCGCATTCGATTCGGCGGTGTCCGTCTCCAAGAGCGAGAGCGCATCGAGCACACGCACAAGCTCGTCGTGCCGCGAGGCGTGCTCCAGAAGCGGAATCATCTCACGCAGCGGCTCCGGGTTCTCTGCGTCGGCCTCGTGCCAGACAAAGCCCGCTTGAATCGCGCGTGAGGTATCCGTGAGCTCGTTCGTACAGAGGCGCAGCAAGCGCGCACCGATGGGCGCACGCAGCGCCGGGTCATCGACAACCGCCAGCGTGCGCTCAAGCGCCTCGGCCAAGAGCTCGTGGTCACCAAGCGATTCCGCGAGGTCTCCCAAGCGTCCAAGCGAGGGCAGGTGCTGCGTGTCCACGTCACGCACAATCGCGTGCATCGCATCGGCGCCTTCACGCGTCTTGCCCAAACGATCCACGAGCACGTCAACACGCTCGGCGAGCAAATCACGACGCTCGGCTTGGTTCTGCGGGAGCGCTGCGACGCGCAAGAGCAACGCCTCTGCCTCGTCGAACGCGCGCTTCTCCATCGCGTAGCGGTAGAGGAAGCGAAGCGACTCATCATCCTCGCCGGCCTCAAGCACACGGCGATACGCCTCGACTGCGCCACTGTCGTTCTGCACGCGCTCATGCAGCACGCGCGCGATGCGCCGATAGAGGCTCGCGCGTGCCTGAGGGGCTTCTTCCACATGCGCGCGGTCACGAAGGAGCGAGACCAAGTCGCGGTAGCGCTCGGTGCGCTCGTAGACACTCGTCAGCGCATCGAGCACCTCTTCCGACTTCGGGTCGAGCTCAAATGCGCGGTGGTAGATCTCGGCTGCGCGCGCGGAATCGCCGATCGATCTCTCGGCGGTCTGCCCCATGCGCAAGAGCACCGCGACCTTCGCCGCGCCCGTCTCGATGTCGCTTCGATACGCGAGCGCGCGGAGCAAGCGCTCCCAATCCTGCTGAAGCTCGGCCATGCGCTCGAGTCGCTCCAACGCTTCCCTGTCCTGCGGGGCATCGTCGAGGACACGCGTCCAGGCTTCGGTCGCCTCATGCCAGCGCGCATCGCGCGTGTTTGCCGTGTCAGCAACGTGCTCCAGCGTGCGGCCCAAGGTGCGATGCGCTTCGGCACGCTGCGGGCCTGGTGCTGCACCGCGCACGCGCTCACGCAGCGGAGAGAGCGCCTCAAGCCACGCCTCGGAGGCGAGCAGGCTCTCAATCCACATATCGCGCGCCTGCACATCGCCGGGCTTCGCATCGAGCAGCGAGCGCCACGCGAGCGCCGCCTCGCGCGGGTCATTGCGCTGCGTGCCGTGAAGCAACGCGAGACGCCGATAGGCCTCCGCCTTGGTCTCCTCATCGGGCGCCGACATCGCGTCGCGCTCGACCACCTCAGCGAGGTCATCCCAGCGCTGTGCGGCCTCAAGCAAGCGAGCGAGCGCCGAGCGCGCCTCACGATCGGAGGCATCGAGCGTCGCGACCTGACGCCACGCCTGAATCGCACCATCGGCATCGCTCAGCCTGCGCTCACTGATCTGCGCCACCTCACGCAGACGCTGCTTGCGCGCATCGACAGCCGCACCCGGAACGCGCGCTGCCGCAAGCAAGAGATCACGCAGCTCACGCCACTCACCGCGACGGCGATGGAAGCTCTCAAGGTAGGCAGTCGCCTCGGGGTCCGCTGGGTCGAGGGCGAGAATCTCGCGTGCATGCGCGAGCGAGGCATCGTCATCCCCGCGTGCCGTTGCGACCTCCAGCGCACGTCGCAAATGCAGCGCACGCACGGTCACCGGCAAGGCCGGGCCGGCACGCACGACGATGCGCAGCGCCTCATCCGCTCGGCCTGCGCGCGTGTAGAGATCGATGAGCTGCTCGGTCGCTTCGAGGTCGCCCTCGGCAGCCATCCACTCGAGGCACGTGATCGCGTACTCGACCTGCCCTGCATCGAGGTACGCGCGCGCCAAACGCCGGCGACGCTCACCCGCAAGCGGCGCCTCGGGCGCACGACTCAGGAATGCGACCCAGCGCCCCGGCAGAAGCTCGAAGTGACCGACGCGCTCCGCGATGCGCTCCAAAAGTGCGAGCGCCGCTTCGTGGTCGGGCGCGACATCGAGGGCTCGGCCCAAGAGCGGAACGGCCTCCGTCGGCGGCGCCTTCTGCGCGAGCTGAAAGAAGACATCCGCTGCGCGACGCCGATCCGAATCGGCGACCTGCGCATCGGGCTGACGCGATGCACGGGAGAGGTAGAGCGTCGCCAAGTCGTTGAGCAACTCGGGGTTCGCGGGCGAGAAGCCAAGCGCGCGCTTCAAGGCAACGATCGCGCCCTCTTGATCGCCGAGTTCATCGCCGCGCAGATGGGCAAGCTCGCGCAGAAGCGCGATGCGTCGCTCCTCATCGGTCTCGGCCTTCGACTCCATCTCCAGCAGCGCAGCAGCCGCCTTCGTGTTGCCGGCTTGCTGGTAGATGTCGCGCGCCGCGTAGATCGCGGGGACAAGCGTCGCATCGAGCTCAAACGCCTTGCGGTAGTGAACAATCGCGCGGTCGGTGCGATGAAACATGTGCTGCCAGAGCTCACCCAAACGCTGCTGCACCTCCGCCACACTGCGCGGGTCTGCGCCACTCGCGGCAAGTGCTTCGGCACGTCGCTCGTAGAGCGCTGAGAGGCGATGCGAATCGCCCGCCTCCTCGTAGATGGCGAGGAGACGCGCGAAGGCATCGTTGTGGAGCGGATAACGCTCAAGGGCGCGCTCATAGAGTGCAGAGCCACGTGCTGGGTCGCCCAGGGCTCCCCATGCCAGCTCCGCAGCATCGAAGTACGAGGCCGCACCCATCTGCGGGTCGCGCGTGCGCTGCCCGAACCCTTCGATGAGATTCACGAGCGACGGGTAGTCGCCATTGCGCTGGTAGAGACCCCGCAATGCCGCGTATGCCGCTGCATCATCAGGGTTGCGGCGCAGCATTCCGATCAGTTCTTCGGCGGTCGGCTCCATGAGGTACTTGCCGTGGACGCTAACACCAGTGGACTGCGGCTTTCTCCTTTCCCGTGAGGGAAACATTGACGCGGCCCGCGACGACGACTGTGCACCTGCGCAGTTTCATCACATGCCAAAGCGGCACTGGTTCATGTCGGGTGTAGAGAAGCTGCATGACGAACTCGACAGACCCCTTCGCCCTCTTCCTCGATGCACGCACGCGCGCTCAACAAGCCGGTGAGCCGTGGGACGCGGCATCGTGTGCCCTCGCGACGGTGAACGACGAAGGCCATCCCGTTGTGCGCTTTGTGCTCGCCAAGGATGTGAGCGCGGCAGGCGTCGTCTTCTTCACCAACCGCGAGAGCGACAAGGGCCAGCAGCTCGCGCGCCATCCCTTCGCGGCCATCGCCTTTCACTTCGACAAGGTGCACACGCAGTTCCGCTTCGAGGGGAGCGTCACGCGCGCCGAGGATGCCGTGAGCGACGCGTACTTCGCTGCGCGCCCACGCATCAGCCAGCTCGGCGCGTGGGCCTCGGATCAGAGCCGCCCACTCGATGCACGCAGCACACTGGAGGCGCGCCTGCATGAGGCCGAGAAGCGCTTCGAGGGCAGGGACGTCACAAGGCCGCCGCACTGGGGCGGCTATGTGCTCACGCCGCAGGTGATCGAGCGCTGGGTCGAGGGTGAGTTCCGCCTGCATGACCGCTGGCGCTTTGAGCGCGAGGGCGCCGAATGGCGCGTGACGCGTCGCTTCCCCTGAGCTCCAGGCTCAACTCAACTCAAGCGCCTCAAGCACCTCGCCCGCAACGCGAAGGCCTGACTCAAACGCGCCGTGCACCGTCGCAGGGTTGCGCCGATTCGTCGCCTCACCTGCGAAGAAGACGCGCTCTCCCACAGGCTCCGCAAGCGCGTCGCGCGCCTCTGCACTTGAGCC
Organism: Sandaracinaceae bacterium; assembly: GCA_044373065.1. Lineage (GTDB taxonomy): Bacteria > Myxococcota_A > Polyangia > Polyangiales > Sandaracinaceae > JAFLCL01. The sequence goes on along the minus strand of JBILQT010000021.1, from coordinate 38,294 downwards.
AACCGGCACATACGAATACGAGCCGTGCGTGATCGGGTCCTGGTTCCAACGCTGGATGATCGTTCCAGTTGGGCCCGGTGCATTGGCGCCAAAGCACGTGCGCAACACACGCATCGCATCTGCCGTCACGCGCGCATCGTCCCTTCCTTCCATCGCAAGCGCGTAGTCGCCGCCGGTGAAGAGGATGAGCGCCGGATTCCCCGACACAGCATGCCAGTCGATGATCAGCGGAAACTCTCCGCGTGTCTCGGAGAGGTACTCAAAGGTCTGCCCTTCACCGCTCCAGAACGGCTCGGGGAATTGAAGAATGACCTTGTCCAAGCTGCCCATCTCCAGCCCCGCGATGGCCTCTTGTTTCGCGCGCGGAAGCGGTGGGTCGAAGTGAATCGCACCCGCGCGCAAGACCCCAAGCGGCACCGTCACCACGACTGCATCGGCACGCTCTTGCCCCGCGTTCGTCACAACAATCACGCCCTCACGCGTGCTCCGCACCTCGCGAACCGTCTGGTTCAAGCGCACGTCGAGCGAGCGCGCGAGCACGTTGGGAATCGCATCGTAGCCATCTGGAAAGAAGAGGCTGTCGCCCTCGTAGCCGGCCTCGGGGTCATCGCTGCCTGCGAGTGAGAGCCTATCGATTGCGCCCGCCGTATCCGTCTCGAGCGATGCGATGCCAAGCTCATGAAGGCGCCGTTGAAAGGGCGAGAGCGCGTCGAGATCCACCGCATCACGCAACGCCTCGCCCATCGAGATGTCGGCGCCCTCGTGCTCCTCGGCAGCCTCTTCGATCATCGCGACCACACGGCCTTCGGCCTCCTCCGCGGCATCAAGTTCATCGCCTTCGAGCTCACGCCCGTCGAAGTCGAATGCACGCACAGACTCCTCATCCACGACCGTGCGCGCGCCCGCCTCTTCGATGAGCGCCACCAGCGGATTGCCCTCCACGCCCTCGACCCAATTCGCGCCGCGCTCGATCGGAAACCCAAGCGAGCGATCCGTCCAGACGCGGCCTCCGATGCGCTCGCGTTGCTCGAGCACCACGACGGAAACGCCTTGCGCCACAAGGGCGCGCGCTGCGCTCAACCCGGAGACACCCGCACCAATCACGATGACGCGTGGCGCGCTCGCTGAAGGAGACGTGCCGCTTGGCCCCTCATCGCACTCACAGCCGGGCAGCCAAATCGCTCCGGCCGCAAACGCGCCCGCGTGGACGAATCGCCTTCGCGTCCACGGCATCAGGGCCCGCTCCGCGCACGCTCACAGGCACGCTCATCCGCGCTGCACGCGAAGCGCACATGCACGTGATTGATATGATTTGGATAATGCCGAATCACCGCGCCCGAGGCGGATGTGCGGGGGTATTGAAACCAACGCGCGAGCTGCGCGTCAGTGGCGCCCCGGCGCTGCGCTTCCCGGTAGAGCGGCGCTTGCAGCGCACGGTCGATGTAGATGACTTCCACTTCGCCGCGACGAAGCCAGTGGTGCAAGAGACGCCACTGACGACGCACATCGAGCTCGCTCGGAGAGACATCGCGCAGCGGGCATCCATCGCGTCCACAGCCGCGCGTTTGGTAGTAGGTGATGTCCACATCGCGACCCGACTGATGCGTCACGTGGTCATCGATCGGGCCACCACTCGGCAAGCTCAGGTCGTGCACGCGCACGCGAGGTGCACCGCGCTCCACGGCCAACATCGCGTCGAATGCGGTGCGAATGCGCTCCACCGTGAGCGCGGTGCCAAAGGCTCGCTCCGAAGAGCGCAGCACAAAGCCCGGGTGCGGCCGCAAGCGCACGCCGCCGCGCAGCGTGCCTGCACCAGGCTGACCGACACTCTCACTGCGCGCATTCTCGCGAGCCAAGCGCGCGGCATCATGCCGGTCCACAGCGAGCGCACGACCGACGACAATCGTGTCGCTCGAGAGGCGATTCCACGCCCGCAAATCTGCGAGGCGCACACGGTAGCGCTCCGCAATCTGCGAGAGCGAATCGCCAGGACGAACCACGTGCACACGTGCACTCGCCGTCGAGCTCAACAGGAGCCAACACGCGAGAGCGACCGAGAGGAATCGCGCCATGCCGTGATCGTTTCTGAGCGTCTCGTGATGTCGCAACAAAGTCGCCGTCTTCGAGGCAGACTCAAGCGATGACTTATTCTCTTCAGCTCGCACTGCTCGCAACGGTGGCCACGATGGGCTGCTACCGAACCAACCAACGCGAACGCCCGAGAGACGCCGACGTGGTCGACGCACGGGCTTCCGATGCGCGAACGCCGGACCCCTGCCGATTCTCCTACCTCTCGCTCAGTGGAGCATCCGTCGACTGCACCATCGCGACCGGCTCGCTCACCGCCTGTGCCGACGCCGCACGATGCATTTGTGCCGCAACCGCACCGGACGATGTCGAGATGTGCGTTCAATGGGAGACCCAGCCGCGGGCACAGATCACGTTCTCAGACTTTTGCGCACCGAGCCTTCCGGCCTGCATGCTGATGGACCAAGCCCTTCGCGCCTACTTCGAGTCGCGCGGCGAGGTCGGGACCATCAGCAGCGGCTGCGCCTCCATCCCAGCGCTCCTGCCTTGAACGAGGCGCTCAGAGCGCGCGTGCCTCGGCCGCATCGACGGTGTTCGAGAGCAGCATCGCGATCGTCATCGGACCGACGCCGCCCGGCACAGGCGTAATCGCGCGCGCACGCTCGGCCGCGGCGGCGAACTCCACATCGCCGATGAGCTTGCCGTCCGCGCCGCGGTTGATGCCGACGTCGATCACGGTCGCGCCTTCTTTGATCCAAGCGCCACGAATGATCTCCGCCTTGCCCACCGCCGCAATCACGATGTCCGCTTCACCCACGCGCTGATCGAGATCCACCGTCTTCGAGTGCGCGAGCACGACCGTCGCATTGCGCTCCAGGAGCATCGCCGCGATGGGCTTTCCCACAAGGTTCGAGCGCCCGACGACAATCGCGCGCGCGCCATCGAGCTTCGCGCCGCACTCATCCAAGAGGCGCATCGAGCCAAACGGCGTGCACGGACGAAGCCCCTTGCGACCGACCCAGAGCAAGCCCGCGTTGTGCGGCGTCAGGCCATCGACATCCTTCCGCCAATCGAGCGCATCCACGACCGCGAGCGGGTCGATGTGCTTGGGCACGGGGAGCTGCACGAGGATGCCGTCGACATCACCGCGTCCATTCAACTCACGCACCTTCGCGAGCAGGGCCGCTTCGCTCGTGTCGCCCGCAAGACGATGCACCGCGCCGCGCAGACCGGCCTTCTCCGCCGCCGTCTCCTTGTTGCGCACATAGACCTGCGAGGCTGGGTCCTCGCCGACGAGGATCACCTCAAGCCCAGGCTTGCGCCCTACCCGCTTGGCAAACGCCTCGGCGCGCACGCGCACCTCGTTGCGAACCTTCTCGGCAATGGCTTTCCCGTCGATGATCATTGCGGTCATGTTGCAATCCTATTCTCAGGTGAGCTGAACGCTGAAGCGCAGTGCGTGGCCATCCACATCGGCGTCGTTGCCCGTCGCATCACCCGACGCAAACGTCGTCGCGAGGATCTCGCCCGCGACGTACTCGGCGTGTTCCGTAAGCGCTTCATGAAGTGCACCTTCTGCACTCCACACCACGGAAATGCGCGCTTCATGCGGGAGGTCCATCTGCTTGCGCACGGCTTGAAACTTCGAGACGGCTTCGCGTGCGAGGCCCTTCTTCTTGAGTGCGTCGGTGATGTGCATGTCGAGCACCATCACGCGTCCGTGGTCGCTCGCTGCAGCAAAGCCTTCCTTCGCACTGAGGCGAATCTCGACCTCGGCCGACGTGAGCGAGACTTCCTTGCCCGCGACCGCAAGCTTGATCTCGCCATCGCGATTGAGTGCGTCGTAGAGCGCGCCGCCGTCGGCTGCGGTGAGCGCCGCCTTGCAGGCCTGCATGTCTTTGCCGAGCTTGGAGCCGAGCGCGCGGAAGTTCGGCACGACCTGGAACTGCACGTACCTCTGCGGCTCTGCGGTGAACGAGAGGCGCTCCACGTTGAGCTCCTCTTCGATGATGGCGCGGTGCTGCTCGAGCACCTGACGATCCTCGTCGCTCGTGACGACGACAATCGCCTCTCCGAGCGGCTGACGCGTCTTGAGCTTGTTCGTCGCACGCACGCGCGCCCCAAGGCCGACCGTGTCGCGGACAAGGCGCATCGAGCGCAGCATGGCGTCATCACGACGCGCATCACTGGCCACCGGGAAGCTCGCCAGGTGCACGCTCGCGGGTGCCGTCTTGTCGAAGTCGCGCACGAGCTTTTGGTAGAGCTCTTCGGCGAGGAAGGGCGTGAAGGGGGCGAGCAGCTTCGCGAAGTCGACCAGCACCTCGTAGAGCGTCGCGAATGCGGCCTGCTTGTCCGCGCCATCCTCGCCGGACCAGAAGCGATTGCGGCTGCGACGCACGTACCAGTTCGAGAGCGACTCCAAGAAGTCTTGGATGCGGCGCGCGGCCGGATGCGTTTTGTAGACCTCGAGATCACGCGAGACATCGCGCACCGTCTCGTCGAGCTCGGCGAGGATCCAGCGGTCGAGCTCAGAGCGCGCAGCGATGCTCGGGCGCGGCGCGTTCGGGTCCCAACCATCAATCGACGCGTACGTCGTGAAGAACGCGTAGACGTTCCAGACCTTGAGCAGGAGGTCCTTCGTCGCATCGACCGCGGCGCCTTCGAACCACTTCGTCGTCTGCCCCGGAAGGCTCGACGCATACAGCGCCCAGCGCACCGCATCGGCGCCGTAGAGCGCGAACATCTCGGCGGGATCCTTGTAATTCTTGTCGCGCTTCGCGAGCTTCTTCCCCTTCTCATCCGTGATGATGCCGAGCACCGTGCAGTTCTTGAACGGATGCGGATTCTCGTGCGTCTCGGAGAAGAGCAGCGTGCTGATCGCGAGCAGGGAGTAGAACCAGCCGCGCGTCTGATCGATGGCCTCGGTGATGAAGTCTGCGGGGAACTCTTCGGCGAACTTCTCTTTGTTCTGATGCGGGTAGCCGTGCTGCGCGAAAGGCATGCAGCCGGAGTCGAACCAGCAGTCGATGACCTCGGTGACGCGACGGTAGACGCCGGCCTCGCCGGGCACGGTGAAGGTCACATCGTCGACCCAGGGCTTGTGCACGCGGAGGTGCTCCGAAAGTGAAGGATCCTTCAGCTTCGCAGCATCGAACGTCGCGAACGCGCTCGGGTTCAACGCGAGGATTTCCTCGACCGATCCCATGGCCTTCATCGCCTTGGTCTCGTCGTTGATCCAGATGGGAAGCGGCGTGCCCCAGAAGCGCTCGCGCGAGATGGCCCAGTCGACATTCGACTTGAGGAACTCACCGAAGCGCCCGTCCTTGATGTGCTCGGGCTCCCAGTGGATCGCCTGGTTGTTGTCGATGACCTTGCCGATCTCAGCCGTCGTCTTGATGAACCAGGAGCGACGCGCGTATTGGATGAGCGGGTCGGAATCCTTGCGCCAGCAGAAGGGATAGTCGTGCTTGTAGACCTCCTCTTTGTAGAGAAGGCCGCGCGCCTTGAGGTTGCGGATGATGTCGCGGTCGGCCTCTTTGCAGAAGCGTCCCTTCCAGTCCGTGACGCTGTCGGTGAAGGTGCCGTCGGGCTTCACCAACTGAAGGAACCCCATGCCGTTCTCGCGGCATGCGCGGAAGTCGTCTTCGCCGAACGCAGGCGCCGTGTGGACGATGCCTGAGCCTGTGTCGAGCGTGACGAAGTCGGCCGCGATGACCTCCCAAGCGCGACCGTTCGTGGGCTGCTCGAACGTGAAGGGAGCTTCATATTTGGTCCCAACGAGGGCGCTTCCTTTGCGCGTCTCGACGACGACCGTCTCCTCACCGAAGAGCTTCGCCACCAGGGCCGCAGCGACGATGAAGCGCTCGCCGTCGTGTTCCACAGTCGCGTAGTCGATGTCGTTCTTCACCGCGAGGGCGACGTTCGAGGGAAGCGTCCAGGGCGTCGTCGTCCATGCGAGGAAGGACGTCTTCTCCTGGCCCACCACCGGGAAGCGCACGAAGACGCTCGGGTCATCGACCTCTTTGTAGCCCTGGCCGACTTCACCCGCGGAGAGCGCCGTGCCGCCCTGCGCCCACCACCAGACCACCTTGTAGTCCTGGTAGAGCAGGCCCTTCTCGAAGAGCGTCTTGAGTGCCCACCAGACGCTCTCCACGTAGGGCTTGTGGAAGGTGACGTAGGCCGCATCGAGGTCCACCCAGAAGGCGATGCGCTGGGTCATCTTTCGCCACTCGTCGATGTACTTGAACACCGACTCGATGCAGCGATGCGTGAAGGCCTCGACGCCGTACTCGACGATGGCGTTCTTGCCGCTGATGCCGAGCGCCTTCTCGACCTCGACTTCGACCGGCAGGCCATGCGTATCCCAGCCACCGCGACGCGGGACGTAGTGCCCTGTCATCGCGCGATAGCGAAGGAAGACATCCTTCATCACGCGCGTGAGCACGTGGCCTGGATGCGGCATCCCGTTCGCCGTCGGCGGGCCCTCGTAGAAAATGAAAGGCTTCTTGCCGCGCGCTTCCTCCACGGAGCGCTCAAAGATGCGCTCTTCACTCCACAACTTGAGGAGACGGAGCTCGACTTCAGGGAACGAAACTTTGGTGGATGCGCGCTCAAACATGCGCGCTTCTTATCATGAGTTGTCGAGGCGCTCGGCATCGGCGCGGCGGAGTTTTGGCGTACAACCGAGCGGCACGTGAACACACGACGCCATGCACTGCGCGCCCTCGTTGGGACGGCCCTCTTGGCCGCCCTGATCTTGCTGCTCGCGTGGTGGTTGCGTCCGGCGCCGAGGAGCCATCCGCAGGCGCGCTCGGGCCCCACGCCAGTGCAGCAGCACGAACGCGCGCGAGCCTCGGCAGTGCGCGTCGCACCGGATGCTTCCGTGCCCGATGCAGCGCCGCCCGATGCCGCCGTCGTGAGCCCATCAGAGGCGGCCTTTGTCGCGATGCTCGTTCCTGCGATGTGTACGCAGCGTGACCGCTGTGGTTGCGGCGCCTATCCACCGCCTTTCGCCTCGGCCGAGGACCTCGAGGGTGCGACCACCTGCGAGGCAGACCTCGCGCGTGATCTGCACCTCTGGTGGGCCAGCCACGTGACGAGCCCGGTCGTCATGCTGGAGGGTGCAGCCCTCGCCGCGCGGCTTGAGCACAACCTCGGCTGCGCCGATTTTCACGGCTCGCCGATGGACTTTCTCCGTGCCGATGCCGAGACCTCCGAGGCCTGCGGATCCGCACCCTTCTGTCGCGACGGGTCGCGCTGCCAGCATGGAATCTGCCTCGACTCGCCGCGGCTCGGTGAGTCCTGCATCGACGGGGCGCAACATCAAAAGAGCCCAAGCCAGGGCCGACGGGAGCGGGTTCGTTGTGCCGAGGGCTTGGTCTGCGTCGAGGAGCGTTGCGCGCCGACTTCCATCCCCGTCGGACGCCTCTCCATCTGCGCCCCGGGCACGCTGCAAAGGCCTGTGCAACGCGACCAGTGGGACACACGCCCCACCGAGTGCATCCCCGTGAACACCCCGTGCACCTCCTCCTACGACTGCGGCACGGGCCTCTGCGCAGGCACAGCCCTCCCCCGGCGATGCATGGCCCCCGGCCCAGCCCTTGGCGCCGAGCTCGCCCTTCCCTGTGACGCGGGCGAGAGCTGCGCGCGCTGCGGATGCCAGGCGGGGTTCAGCTGTGACCGCCGCGCGGACCCGCCAGCCTGCGTGCCGATCGTTCAGGAGGGCGAGCTCTGCGACGAGGCAAGGTGCGCCTCAGGACTTCGCTGCGCGACCTACGTGCCCGAAGGTCAGTGCATCGCCCAGATGTGCCGCCAGACGCACCCCTTCGGCCGCGACCTGCGGCCCCATGCGGCCATCGAAGAAGAGCATCGGCGCCAGCATCGACGGCCACAGGCTCAGCCGAGCGGAATCTGATGCCCCACGGCGCTAGCGGTAGCTCGGTCCCTTGAGGGTCGGCAGCTTGGCGCGCTCGGCATCCGCGTACGCCTTGGCCTTCACCCAGACGACGCCAACGAAGGCGAGGAGCAGAAGGGAGATCCACTGCGAGGTCGCGAGGCCTGCGTAGATGCCGCGGTCATCCGCCCGGAGGAACTCAAGCACGAAGCGGAGCAGCGCGTAGAGCGCGAAGGAGATGCTGAAGACCTGCCCGTCGAAGCGCTTGCGTGGGTTCACGTAGCCGATGACGAAGAAGGTGATGAGCAGGCAGCCGAACGACTCCATCAGCTGCGTCGGGAAGACGTTGAGCGAGGGGAGCGAGGGGTGCGTGAGCAGGTGATCACGCCATTGCTGCTCGCTCGCCGGCGACCACGCGGGGAAGGAGATGCCGAGCGGGTGGTCGGTGACGAGACCAAAGCAGCAGCCGCCAAACCAGCAGCCGAGGCGCCCGAAGAAGAGGCCCATCGGGAGGATCAAGCCCGCGAGGTCGAGCGCCTTCAAGCGAGGGAAACCCTCCTTCTTGAAGATGACCATCGCGTAGCCAACCGCGCCGATCATGCCGCCGTACCAGGTGAGGCCGCCCTGCCAGAAGCGGAACGCCGCGAAGCAATCTTGCTCGACCGGATGACAGACCTGCGCTGCCGCATCCCAGGAGCCCTGCACCCACTCGGCGTTGCATTGCTCTTGGGTGATGTGCCAATCGACCTGCGTGTAGTCCGTGCAGAGATGGACGTAGTCCATCAGGTAGCCGTCGAAGAGCACGTGGGCGAAGCGCGCGCCGAGCACGCCGGTGATCACCGAGTAGAGCGCGATGTCGATGAGGACTTCGTGATCGAGCCTGCCCTGCTTGGCCCATCTCACTGCAAACCACGTGCAGAAGACGAACGCGCACGTGAGCATCGTGAAGTAGGCGGGGATGTCCTCCCCGAAGATCGATCCGAACGAGGGGATCACGTGGTCTCGTCGCTCTTGGCGGGCTCGGAGGAAACTTCCGCTTCGCTCGCAACAGGTTCGCTCGCAACGGGCTCAGCCGCGGGCGTCTCATTCAACCCAAGCGCCTCCTTGGCGACCTCGACCTTGGCCGTGCGAACCGTGTCCTGGCCGAACATCGAGTCGAGCACGAGCAGCGCCACGCCCACGACGATGGTGATGTCAGCGACGTTGAACGTCGGGTAGTCGAAGGACCACGGCTCGTAGTGAAAGTGGATGAAGTCGACGACGTAGCCGTAGCGCATGCGGTCGATGAAGTTGCCGAGCGCACCGGAGGCCACGAGGGGCACGCTCCAGGCGAAGAGCGCTCCGCCGCGGCCCTGGAAGAAGAGCCAGAGCAGCACGCCGACGGCCGCAATCGCTGCCACGCCAAACACGAGCGCGCGAGCCATTGGGCTCTGATCGCGCATGAGCCCGAAGGCCGCACCGCAGTTCTCGGCGTACTCAAACTCGAAGATGTCCTCGATGACGGGAATCGACTCCCCGCGCAGCCTCTGATGCGGGATGTAGCCGTTCTCCTCCACGCAGATCGGCGGGGCCTCACCCTCACGCGCGATCGAGAGCGTGCTCTCGGCCCAGGTCTTCGACCACAGATCCAAGCCCGTCAGCGCGATTGCACCCACGATGCACGCCACCACGGCTTGAATGGAACGTCGTTGGGTCACGGGAGGAGGTGCGCTCTGGGTCATCGGCTTCGTCTTCGGTGCGTGAGGGGTCGAAAGAGTGCGCGGTTGTAGCAGCAGTGTTGCTGCTTTCCCTCGCCGGAAGTGTTTAGAGGGCTGCCCAGAAGAGGCGTGCCTGCATGCCCAGCCAAGTCGTGTAGCCAACTTCGACGTCGGAGATTTCACCCTCGGCGGTGACGAAGAAGGTGGTGGGAAATGCCGAAACGCCAAAGCGCGCGGCGAGTGTTCCCTCCTCGTCGACAATCGTCGGCATGGTGAGATCGTGCTCACGCCCAAACGCGGAAACGCTTGCGGCAGGGCCCGATTGTGACTCGACGAGGATGACGTCGTGGCCCTCGGCAAGCGATCGAATCGTGCCGTCTTCCATGCGACAGACGCCGCACCAGACCGCGCCGAACTGAAGGATGTAAGCCGCATCACGCGGCGCTCCGAGTTGCATCGTGCTGCCGTCCGCAAGGCTTGCTGTGAGCTGCGGGATGGGCCCGGAGAGGGTGTCGCGCGAACGCCACCACTGCACGGCGAGGACGATGCCGACGCCGATCGCGACGTCACGCAACCAGCCCCATTTTCGTGGCGGTGCGGCTTCCTTCGGAGCGTCCTTCGACTCCTCGCTCATCAATCTTCCCGCGGCGTATTCGACACCGGCGGACCATGCGGGGCTTCACCGCGCATCACCTGACGATTCAGCTCCGAGAGATGACGGCGCACATCGACGGCGAAGGCACCGCGCGGCCAGCGGCGGATGTACGTACGCAGCGCGGCACGGGCCTCATCGATCTCGCCCATCGACTCGCCACACTCGGCGAAGAGCAGAAGCGCATCGTCTTGAAGCTCACGATCGACCGTCTGCTCAGCGACCTCGGCCGCCAAATCCTTCGCGCGCGCATTCTGACCGAGGCGACGAAGCGCACGGGCCAGCTCAAGCTTCACAGACGGCGTATGCGGGCCGTCCTCACGCAAGCGCAGCGACTCTTGAAACGACTCGGCGGCCTCGGCGTAGCGACCGGTGCGCACCAGGTCCATGCCCTGCTGATAGGCGGCGACGGACAGATCCTCCTGGAACTGATCGACCGTGTCGCGGAAGAACGCAGCCTCGGCCGCCGAGAGCTGCTCGCGTCGAATCGTCGAGTATTGCTCAACGACTTCCTCCCGACGGCGCTCGCGGATCATGCGGTAGAACTGCGCGGCCTGGGCCTCGGCGTGGGCACGCGCCTCGGAGCGCTGCGTCTCCTCGCCAAGCTCGCGCTGCAGCTGCGTCACACTCGCCTCAAGGCGCGTCGTCTCGACCTCGACGTCACCGACGGCCGCATTCTTCGCGAGCCAGAGACCGCTGAAGCTGAGCAGGGCAAAGAGGAAGTACGCGGCGGCGCTGTTCCAGGTGAAGCGGCGCTCGTAGCCGATTTGCCGCTTGGCCACCGACTTGACGTCGGCCGCTAGCGAGCTGAGCACGTTGCTCGTCTTGATCACGAGGGCACGTGACTCAATGATCTCGCGCTTGATCTCGCGGATCTCGTCATCGACATCGGACATGGCCGCGACGCGTAACCCTTCCGCTGTGTGCGAGCAAGTCTGGGGCGCCTTTGCTTGACGGCCCCAAAGTGCCGCCGTAGAAGCGCGCGCTATGCACACCTCCATCGTCAGGACGTTCGCAACGGTTGTTCTTGCCCTTGGTCTCGTCGTCTCAGGCTGCGGCGGCGCACGCACCTTCACGGCGCGTGGAACGCAGCGCGACCCCGGCGCGGATGCACGCATCCAGGTGGAGAATCTCGACGGTGGCAATCACTTGATGACGATGACCGCGACGAACATCACGCCTCCCGACCGCATCGGTGATGGCAACACGGTGTTCCTCGTGTGGATTCGCCTCCCGAACGGCCAGACGACGATGGAGTCGCAGCTCGCCTACACGGCCGATGAGCGCACCGGTCGCGCGACGATCACCACGCCGCAGGAGCACTTCACCATCCTCGTGACGGCAGAAGCCGACGCGAACGCGACGGCACCGAGCGACCGCACCGTCTTCCAGCAGGAAATCTCGCTCTAATCCACGTCACTTCGCCCTCGGGCGAATGCTTTGTGTGACGCCCGACAAGACTCCACCTGGTGAGCTCGTCGGGCTTCCCCTTTCAGCCAGGCTTGAGTCACCGCCCGGTGGCTTCAACAACCTCCCGCACAACGCGGGATTGTTCGCGGAGAGTTCGCCCCATGTACGACATCACAGAGATCCGTAAGAACTTGAAGGTCACGATCGACGGCGCGCCCTATACGGTCGTCGAGTTCCAGTTCGTCAAGCCAGGCAAAGGCCAGGCGTTCACGCGAACCAAGCTCCGCAACCTCATCACGGCCAACGTCATTGAGCGCACGTTCAAGTCGAACGAAAGCCTCGAGAAGGCCGACGTCGAGGATCGCCAGTACTCGTTCTCCTACAAAGAGGGCGACAACTTCGTCTTCATGGAGACGCGCAACTTCGAGGAAGTGCACATCGGCGCACAGCTCCTCGGCGACGCGAAGGATTTCATGCTCGACGGCATGCTCGTCGACATCCTCTTCTGGAACGACAAGCCAATCGGCGTGACGCCGCCCACGTTCGTGGAACTCAAGGTCGTCGAGACCGAGCCAGGCTTCAAGGGCGACACGAGCAGCAACACGCTCAAGCCCGCCAAGATGGAGACCGGCGTGACCGTGATGGTCCCCCTCTTCATCGGCGAGGGCGAGACGCTCCGCGTCGACACCCGCACGGGCGAATACTGCGAGCGCGTGAAGACGAAGTGATTCGCTGAGCAGCGCACGAAACGGAGGCGACCAGGAAACTGGCCGCCTCTTTTCTTTTCATTTCGCCTTGGCGGCCAAGGTGATCGTCGAAAACGTCTGAGCCCCACCCTGGCAGCCAAGGTACCGGTCGGAAACGTCTGAGCCCTACCCTGGCAGCCAAGGTACCGGTCGGAAACGTCTGATCCCTACCCCGGCAGCCAAGGTACCGGTCGGAAACGTCTGAGCCCTACCCCGGCAGCCGAGGTGCCTCTCGAAAACATCTGAGCCCAACCCTGGCGCCCAAAGCTCCCCAAAAGGAAACGCCCCTCGGCCGAAGCGGAGGGGCGTTTTGGGTGTTTCGGATCTGTCTGGCGTGATCAGAGGCTGACGTAGAAGAAGTTGAGGCACATCTCGTCTTGGGTGCCCTCGCCCCAGGTCACCATCTCGGTGCGCTCGGTTGTGTCCCAGTTGCAGGTGATGCGAACAGCATCGGCCGAGTTCACGCGGATGGGCGTCTCGTACCAGTAGGCGAGCTGCCAGTTGAAGTCCCAGTTGGGCACGTTGATCATGCATTCCTCGGCACCCGAGGCGCGCATCAGGTCGACCTGAAGCGTGCGACCGAGGGTGTGCATGTGCGGGAAGGAGCCGTAGACGCGTACAGAGGAGACGGGAAGGCGGTCGAGCTGCGTGACATCGCTCGAGGTGACCGAGGCCATGCGGGGTGGCAGGCGGAAGCTGGAGTTGACGATCGGCGCGATGTACGCGGGGATGACCGAGGCGGAGGCGTACTGCAGGTCAACGCGGGTGCGGTCGGTACCGGTGCCGCCGAGCGTGTTGTAGTGAATCTGCACGACCATCGGACGCGTCGGCGAGACCTCAACGCCAGTGCCGCGTGGGAAGCTCGTCGCGCCGCCGCCCGGGGCCCAGAGGACGACGGGGAATGCGTCTGCGCCCGCGCCGCCGTAGCAGGTGTAGCCAGGGCCGGCTTCCGCAGCGTCTTGCCTGCGAATCTCGGCGGCGGCCGCATCCGATGAGGGCTCGTAGACGATGACGTGATGCACCGTCTGCACGTTGCCGGGGCGAACCTGGTAGCCCGTGACGGAGCCGCCGCTCGGCGCATCAACCACAAAGCAGCGGTAGTCGTCGGAGGTCGCTCTGTTGGGTTCGAAGTCGACGCCGATGTCGAGCGTGCGCACATCGCCTGTGAGCATCGGGAGTGGCTCGATCACGGGTGGAGGCGTGGTGGGGTCGCCCTCCAACATGCCGCCCGCGACCCAATCATCGAACACGGCGAGCTCGGCATCCGTGAGCCAGCGCGCGTCACGGTAGGTGTTGCAGGCACCGCTGTTGTCCGCGAGGAAAGGCGGCATCTGGCGGCTTGCCGTCACATCGACGAGGCGGCTTCCGATTGTGCGTGCCTCTTCGAAGGTCGCGATCGTGAAGGGCGCGATGCCTGCCTCGCCGTGGCAAGAGTTGCAGTGCTGCGCGAGGACGGGGCGCACATCGCCGTAGTACGTCACGGCTCCGCTTCGGGGCGCATCCGGCGTGGGCAGGCCTGTGTCGACACCGCTCGCAAACGCATCCGAGCTGGGCCCACCGGTATCGGGCGTTGCGCCCGCATCGTCAGTGGCGGTTGTGCTTGGGCAACCAGCAAGCATCCAAGCGAGAGAGAGCGCAGAGGCGACGCGGAGCGTTGTCTTCATCGGACGATGCTAACGCGCGTCTGCGGGCGACAACAAGGGCGCCGGGTTATACGGCTCACGTGCGCGGACTTCAGGAAACACTCAAGACCATCGCCGTCCTCGTTGCGCTCTGGGGCGTCGTTGCGCTCGTGGCGTACTTCGGAGGTGCGATTCCGACGGGAAGTTCCGCACCGCCGGAGCCGCTTGCAGTGGACACCGATGCCGGCATGCCGAGCGATGCGGGCACGACAGGAGAGGACGCATTCGCCGTCGCCGAAGACGCGCCCATCGAGGTCGAAGAAGCGACGCTCGCACTGCACAGGCAGACGCTTTGCGCAGCGCCGCTCAACGCGGTGTGGGCGCATGCCGCGCTTGCCGAAGAAGGCCCGAGTGTCTTCGCGGTCGCATGCGTCGATGGCGTGCGCGTGCTTGGTCGCTTGGACGACGACTTCGTCCTCTTCGCCTCCTTTGCCACGCCCGCGGGCAGCACCGTGAACGATGTGGCGATGGGCGATGTGGATGGCGATGCGGCGAGCGATCTCGTCATCGCGATGAGCGAGGGCCTCTACTTCATCCCGCGTCGCACGGATGGCTCGTTCGATGAAGCACGCGTCCTTGCACCTTCGCGTCACGGCGCGCTCGCCTTGGCTGCGCTCGACACGAATCCGGGGCTTGAGATCGCTGCGATCCATGGTGATGGCGCACGGCCCGAGGTCTGGGTGTTCCACGGCGGGCTCTCACCCCTTCGCGCGGGTGCGTTCGCCGCGCCGCTCTCGCCCACCAGCATCGCCACGACCGACCTCGATGCCGACGGACACATCGACTTGGTCGTCACCGGCGCCACGCAAACGACACTCGCCTTCGGCGATTCACGCGGTGGCATGCCACGCACGCGCTCGCTCGCAACGGGCGGCGCACGCGCATCGCAAGCGCGCGAAGGTGCTGTACTCATCGAGCGCGACGGTGACGTCGCCTGCCTGCTGCAACCCTCCTCCACGATGAGCGAGGCGGGTGACTGCACGGCGCAAGAGAGCATCGTCGACACCCTCCGTGATCTCTCCGTCGGGGGCGCGTCCATGCGCGCGTGGAATCAGCCAGCGCTTGTCACGAGCCCCGACGGCATCACGTGGACGGAGAGCATTCGCCTTGGAACGCAAGCGTTTGGCGTGCATCGCTACCTCGTCAACTCCGCGGACGAGGTCATCCTCCTCGGCTCCAGCATGGACAGTGCGGGCGTGCGTCAGCTTGAGCTGGCGGTGGTGCACCCGAGCGACGTGCGTGTGTTGAGCGATGGCGAGGTCGCGCCAGTGCGCTTGGCTCCGCTCGTTACGCACGCGACCTTGCCCGACCCCAATACGCCGCGCTGATCGCAGTCGATGCACAAACAAAAACGCGCCCCGTGCGGGACGCGTTTTCGCATTATTGCAATACGACTTGAATCAGCGCCCGATGATGCGACGAACCGAGGTCCCGTTGATCACGTAGAGCTCGCCCATGTTGTCCTCGCCGAACGAGACGACCGAGTCGACCCCGCCGCCCATGTCGAGGCGCATTGGCTCACGCACGGCGCCATCGCAGTAACGGAACGCTGCGATGTCCGAGCTGCAATAGTCGCCGAAGATGTATGCGCCGCGCAGCGCGGGGATGGCCGTGCCGCGGTACACAAAGCCGCCCGTGATGGAGCACGAGGAGCGAAGCACCGTGGTGCGGCTATCGTGTGCGATGTCGAGCACAGGGGCCGCGTGGGTATCGCCAGCGCGCAGCGGTGAGCCACCGCCGAATGCAGCGCGTCCCTCGAAGGCGCTCCAACCGTAGTTGTGTCCACCCGAGCCCGGCGCCTCAATGTCGACTTCCTCGAAGCGGTTCTGCCCGACGTCGGCGATGTACATCTCGCGCGTCATGCGATCGAACGAGAAGCGCCAGGGGTTGCGGTAGCCAAACGCCCAGATCTCCGGGCGGATGCCGGCCATGCCGATGTACGGGTTGGATGGAGGCGATGCGTAGGGAACGCCGCTCGTGTTCACGTCGATGCGCAGCATCTTGCCGAGCAGGTTGTTTGGGTTCTGCGAGGTGCGCATCGGGTCGCCGCCGCCGCCGCCATCGCCCGTGCCGATGTAGAGGAAGCCATCGGGGCCGAACACCAGCATGCCGCCGTTGTGGTTGGAGGCGAAATCCGGGATCGAGATGAGCGTGGTCAGCGTTGTATTCGCAACGAGCGGATTGCCCGCGCTGCGCGAGCCCTCGGCAACAATGTTGACCGCGCCCGCCGCGGTACCGATGGGCGTGTAGCCGACGAAGAAGCGACCGTTCGTCGCGTACTCCGGATGGAACGCAATGCTCAGCAGGCCGCGCTCATCACCGATGCCGCCAAGCGTGCCAACGTTGGTGCGCATGTCGATGAAGGGCGTGGACTCGACGGCGCCGCCACGCACAACGTAGATGATGCCGCGCTGATCCACGACGTAGAGGTCCGTGCTGCCAACGGGCTGAGCGATGTGTACTGGGCGCGACCATGCGGGCGACGGTGCGATGTTCTCGAGGCTCAGCGCGGGGTAGCCGCTGAGCGAGCAATCACCGCTCGGCATGAATGCGTCGGTCGTATTGGTGTCGCTCGGCACAGTGCCCGTGTCGATCACGACCGGACCCGTATCCGAAGGCGTTGCGGCATCCACACCGACATCGGTACCCGGAGCAACGAACGCATCGTTGGTCGTCATGTTTGCGTCGGGTGGTACTGGGTCAGACGGACATCCCGTCGCCGCAATCATCAATCCCAAGCCAGTCGCATAAAGCACAGTCGATTTCATCGGGAGCTCCTCCGTGGGCGCAGCCAGCGCGGCAGCGAGACTTCACCGAGACGTGAAACCAGGCAAGTCTTCATCGGCGCTTCGTCGTTCTCTCTTCGACCAAAACGCGCGAGGCCCGTACGCTTGGAGGGTGGTGCGCCTGCGAGACGAGCTGGTCGGGATTTCCAACGGCAAGGCGCCGTGGCTCGGCCTCGCCTTGTCGCTCGCAGCGCATTGGTGGCTCGCGCGCGTCATCCCCGCGCATGTCGCGCCGACACACGAGACCTTTGTACCGCTTGAGGTTGCGGCCGCCGAACCCGAGGAGGGCCTCGGGCAAGAAGCGCCTGGCACGCATCCTCTGGGCCGCGAGCGCGCGCTCCCCGGCGGGCAAACGAACGCCGCGAATGTCGACAGCGACACAAGCGGGCGCGGGGGCGCGGCGACGGGTGAGACTGCCTATGTCTTGCTCGTCAATGGCGTCGCGCCGCTGACGCTCGTCGATGCACCGACCAACGCCGCAGACCGCAGCCAGGTGCAGCGCATCGACACCGGACGCGACCGTGCATCGTGGGAGAACCGACGCGCCACACCGCATCCTGACGACGACGCCTTCCTCGCCTCAGGCGAGGGCACACACCGCGAGCGCAGGCCTGAGGCGAGCACCGATGCGCAGTCAGGCGCGCGCGTCGCAGGTGCAGAGAGCGCGCTTGGCTCATCGAACTCAGGGCAAGGCGAGGTCGCCTCCACAAGCGGCGCGAGCGGGTCGGCGCAGGCCCAACCTTCACCCTCGCGATCAGCCTCCCCTGGCGGTCGGCCTTCCGCCCTTGGCGCACAACAAGCCTCACCGGGTGTCGGCATTCTCGGTGGCGAAGGAAGGCGCAGCACCACGGCTGCCAACGTCGCAAGCGGCCGCCCTTCCCTCGATCTCGGCCCCGCCGCGACCTCCGCCAGCGAGCGCGCGCGTGTCCAAGACAACACCGATGCTGAGCTTCTCGCGGCCTCGCTCTTCGAGTCGCGTGTCGACGCATCGAGGCGCGCATCGCAAGCGCAAGGAAGCGGTGTCGGCGGCGCCACGGGGACGGAAGGGGCAGGCACTTCCGCATCCG
The DNA here is from genome assembly GCA_044373065.1 of Sandaracinaceae bacterium. Classification (GTDB taxonomy): domain Bacteria; phylum Myxococcota_A; class Polyangia; order Polyangiales; family Sandaracinaceae; genus JAFLCL01. The sequence goes on along the minus strand of JBILQT010000021.1, from coordinate 20,333 downwards.
GCAGCGGGCAAGGACGCGCAGCGCCGTTTGGCCCAGGCAGCGGCGCCTTCGACGCACTGGACACAGGCGACGCGCGCTACCGAACCTGGCTTCTCGCGCAGCGCAGGCGCATCGAATCGGCACTCGTCTTCCCCCGCGCGAGGCAGCTCGCGCGCGACCAGGGGACATCGGTGGTGCGCGTCACCGTGCGCCTCGATGGCAGCATCTCCGGGAGGCCGCGCATCGCCCGCTCAAGCGGCTACGAGGACCTCGACGAGGCCGCGCTGCAAGCCGTCATCGCATCGCTCCCCTTCGCCGCGATCCCACCGGATCTCGCACGCGGCCGCACGCAGCTTGAGGTCACCCTGCCGGTCGCATTCTCGAATCCGATGGTGCAGTAGGCCGCTACTCGTCGAGCGCGCGCCAATCGGGCGGCAGGTCGAGGAAGCCCTCTTCGTGCAAGTAGTCGTAGAACGCATCGTTGATGACGCTGCAGATCTCCGCGTGGATTTGCGGGTCTGCGACGAAGCGAAGCGTTGCTTCACGGAAGAAGCCCGAGCTCTCCGTCGCCTTCTGCACGATGCGCTCTTGGACACTCAGCAAGAGGCGCTCGAGGAACTTGCGATCGAACACCTCGCGGAACGCCTCGAACTTGTCGACCGTGAGCTTGTACCCAAGGTCGTGACCGACCGCGACGCGAGATTCACGAATCACTTCCCACGCGAAATCGCCCAGCTCGTGCGGGAAAATCTCCTGGAAGAAGTGGAGCAAGACGGCCTTGTAGATGGCCAGCAGGCGCTCGAGTTCAGGCGTCGTACGCGCCAAGAACTCGTTGCAGAGGCTCCGCATGAACGACTGCAGACGCTCTTTGGCGCGCTCACGCACCTCGGCCGTGGCAGGCGTCGCATCGAGCTCGCCTTCGATGAAATCCTCGTAGCGCTTGAGCGAGAAATAGAGCGCCTGCTCGGGCCACGTCGCGAGGGGCAACTCGGAGGAGGTCTGCTGCAGGCGGGCATAGAGTTCGCTGTTGAAGAAGAGCTGCGAGATGCGCCGCTGCACCTCTTCCAACTTGCGGTGAAGGAAGGCCGCGCGCTTGGGCGAGAGCAGCTTCTCGAGCAAGCCGCGCAGCGCATGAATCAGCTCGATCTCGACCTCCTGCGTCGAGCGCCCCGCACCAAGCTGCCCCTGCGTCATGAGCTTCAGCTCAGCGACAACCTGCGCCGTGATCGCATCCAGCTCGGCATTCGTCTCAAGCTCCGCGTTGAAGTACTGCACACGCGCGCGCAGTTGCTCATCGCGCAATCGAAGCGCGCTCGACGCAGCGAGGATGAGCTGCTGCGTATTGGTCGTCTTCGCGTTGCCCGTCGTCTTCGTGCTGCCCGAGGGCGGCGGCGGTAGATCCGAGTCGAGCGCCTCGGGTGGAATGCCAGCCGGGATGGGCCCCGGCGCAGACGAGAGCCGACGACGATTGGGCGGCGGTGGCGGCGGCATGCGCGGAATCGACCGCTTGGCATCGGGCATCGGCGGTGGCGGCGGCGGAGGCGGCTTCTTCTCCATGCGACCGATGGTGCCCCGCGCCGTCGCGTGAAGATAGACATTCGTGCGCCCGCCCCCATGTTGCCGATTGCGCCGCGCCCGACATGCCGCAAACAGAAGCGGTGAACGACCGATGGCAGCGCCTGCGGGCCAAAACATTTCGATGGAATGACGGCAAGAGCATCGAGGGCTACCTCGCGGCCGAGGTCGTTGGCGCGAACGTGACGTGGTTCGCGTGGTCGCATCTGCACGGTGAAGGTCGGCGCGAGGTCGGGACGCAATCGCACGAGGCGCTGCGCGAGGCGGGCCCGCCCATCGCGGTACCCAAGTCGATCCTCGATGAGATCCTTCGCGCGCTCGAAGCGTCTTCAAACGACACCCCCAAAGACGTGTAGAGTCGAGCCCGGATGGTCGTCCCCTCCAAGCAAAACCTCGCAGCCCATTCGCCCCCCGCACAGGGTTGGACGACGGCCTCGCTTGAGGCGATCTCGCAACCGGAAGCGCTCGACACGACGCCGGGGCTCATCACCGTGTTCTCGCGCTTGCACGCGCAGCTTCCTGCCGTGCTCGTGCTGCAGCGTGAGACGACGCGCATCGGACGCGAAGCCGACAACGAGGTGCCGATCGTCGAGCCCGCGGTGTCGCGCTACCACGCCCGTCTTGAGCGACGCAGCGACGGCGTTTGGCTCATCGACAATGCCTCCACGAACGGCACCCTCGTCAACGGCGTGCGCATCACAGAGCGTCGACTTGAGCCACACGATGTCGTGCGCATCGGGGACAGCGTCTTTCGCTTCACGGCCTCGAACGCGCAGGAATACGGCCCTTATCGCCTCGAAGGTGTCATCGAGGCGCACCGCACGCTGCGCCCCAAAGTGCGCTCGGATTTGATCGGCGGCTACCAGATCGATCTCATCTTGAGTGCGCTCGAAAAGGTCGCACGCGCAGGCCTCGCATGCGTGGTCACGGGCGAGAGCGGGACGGGCAAAGAGCTCGTGGCGCGGACGATTCACGAGGCGAGCGAGCGACGCGGCCCCTACCTCGCCGTGAACTGCGCAGCCCTCCCCGCGAACCTGCTCGAGAGTGAGCTCTTCGGCTTTCGCCGCGGTGCTTTCACGGGCGCGACCCAAGACAAAACAGGCCTCGTCCGCGCGGCCAATGGCGGCACGCTCTTCCTCGACGAGATCGGCGACATGCCTCTTGAGGCGCAGGCCAAGCTCTTGCGCGTTGTCCAAGAGCGCGAGGTCCTTCCACTCGGCGCCACGCAACCTGAGCGCGTCGATGTGCGCATCGTCTGTGCGACGCACCGCGACCTCGATCACGAAGTCGCAACGGGTCGCTTCCGCGGTGATCTCTTCGCGCGTCTGCGCGAGTTCATGCTTCGGGTGCCGCCGCTTCGTGAGCGCAAAGAAGACCTCTACCCGCTCACCCAGCGCTTCCTCGCACGCGCAGGAAAGCCCGACGCCCGCGTCTCGCTGCCCTTCATGCTCGCGCTCGCGCACTACCCGTGGCCCTACAACGTGCGCGAGCTGGAGAGCGCGATTCGACTCAGCGTCGCGTTGGCCGATGGCGCCGAACTGGCCGTGCAGCATCTGCCCGAGGGCATTCGGCAGGGCGTGCGCGATCATGGCCGCGTGGAGAGCCCCAGCTCGCATGTCTCGGAGCGTCTGCCGGAGCGCTCTCCTGGCGAGCGCACGCTCGAACGCACGCCCACCGAGGAGGAGATGCGCGACCTCTGCGCGCGCCACCGCGGCAACGTGACAACGATGGGACGCGAGCTCGGCAAGGAGCGGATGCAAGTCCACCGCTGGCTCAAGCGCTACAACATCGACGTCGACGCCTACCGCGCCTAGCCACGTTAAAGAGTTGACGCAGGCCCAAGCGGCTTTCGAAATCGGGCAATAACGCGAGGCACATCGCTTGCTCCAACCGCGTCATGACGCGCCGCCCGCATCTGCGACTCCTTGAATCCACGGACCATGACCCGTACGATGCAGGTTCCTCTGTCGCCGCGGGTGTTATGCATCGAAGCGAAGCTCGAATCGAAGTGCCTAGTGGACTTCCCACCCGGGATCTCCAGGCGGTCGAATCGCCGAAGGTTGACCCGAGAACCACGCAGAAGCGTGATGTTGCGATGTCGATTGCGACGGGCTGCCCCGGGCGCGAGAGCGAGCTCGGTCTCCTGACAGCAGCCGCGCAGCACATCACACGCGAGAGCCTGATCGTCCTCGAAGGCCCGAGCGGCATCGGCAAGTCACGTGTGCTGGGTGAGTTCCGAAGTCGGGTTCGCTTGAACGGTGGCGTCGTGCTCGAGGGGCGCTGCGAGCCCGCCCGCGCATTTGGCCCCTTCGCTGAGATCGTCGAGCGCTCGCTCCGCTTCTTGGATGAGGTCGGGCAAGCACCGCGCGCCTCGCTTGAGGGGCTTCGCTGCAGCATGGGCTGTCATCGCCTCTGGCATCAGCACGCGGACGGTGAGCTGCACGCGATGCACGCAGATGACCCGCAAGGCGCATCGCAGGAGACCGCGGCGTTCGAGCGCAAGATGCGCTTCTTTGATGCCGTCGCGGGGCTTCTCCGTGACGTCGCCAACATCCGTCCGCCCGTCGTGTTGATGCACAACATCGAGCGCGCCGATGAGGGCACGCTGGAGCTGCTCGCGTTCCTCGTTGAAGGCGCCTCGATGAGCGGAAGTGCGCTGCCCGCACTCTTCGTGGCCTCCGACCGACTCGACTCGCGCATGTGCGACCGCTCCGCAGAGCGCATCAGCACGCTGAAGTCGATGCCCATGGCGACGCGCATCACGCTGGGCCCGCTTGGCGCGGAGGGGCTCAAGGCATTCCTCACCTCGGACGACACGATCGCGCGTTTGCTTGCACGCACAGGCGGAAACCCCGACCTGCTTGAGATTCTCCTCGACGCAGAGCCGATGACATCGCGCCGACGTGTGGAGCGAAAGCTTCGCGCGCTCTCCACCGAAACGCGCCGCTTGGTCGACGCGCTTGCAGTCTTGGGACGCCCGATGGCGATGGATGCGCTCGCGTTCGTCGCCAACGTCTCGGTGCGCGGCGTGCCTGACATGGCCAGCGAGCTCATCGTGCGCAGCAATGTGGATGGCGAGATTCGCTACGCGTTCGACCGCGAAGCACTTCGACAAGACGCGTACGAGCTCATCGAGGACGCCGAGCGTCGCAGCATGCATGCGCGGGCCGTGGAGCTCTGTGCAAAGCGCTTCGAGCACGAGGATGCTGTTCGCCACGCGATTTCCACCGGGAACCTGAGCCTGGCCTCTGAGCTCGCACTCACGGCCGCGGCATCCCTCTCTGCAAGGCATGCGCACGGTGAGGCCGCAGCGCTCTTGGAGACACTCGTCCAAGCGACCGAGCCCTCCCAGCAGATTCGCGAAGAGCTCACGGATCTGCATCGCATTGCCGGCAACTACAAAGCCGCGCTCGTGCACGCTGGCCTGCTCGCCCGCGAGGCACAGGAGGATGCGCGCGCTGCGCATCGCTTGGGCTATCTCCTTCAGGTCTCAGGTGATTTGGCGGGTGCACGCCGCGAGTTCCTTCGCGCGCTTGAGCTTCCGACTGCGGCGCATTCTCTTCGTGCGGAGATCGAATCGCAGCTCGCGGAAGTGCTCTACCAGCAAGGCGATTATCCCGCCGCGCGCCGAAGTGCCGAGTCCGCGCTTGGGCATGAAGCCGTGCAGCCGCGCATCGTCATTCAGGCACGCAACATCCTCGGCAAGCTCGCGCTGGCACAGAAGAACCCTGAGCATGCGGCCACGCAGTTTGAGCAGAATCGTCGCGATGCTCACGCCGTCGGCCTGGCGCATCCCGAAGCGCAGGCGCTGACGAACCTCGCGATCACCCACTTCCTTCGCAACGACTTCGACGCCGCAGAGGATTACTGCAAGCGCGCCATCGAGCTCGCGATCGTTGCCTCCGACACACGCGACCGCGCCATTGCCACCGAGAATTTGGCCGTCCTCGCGCACCTTCGTCGCGACTACTCGAATGCGCTTCGCCACTACCAAAGTGCGGCCACCTTGCTCAAGCGCTTGGGCAACCGCGCGATGCTCGTGCGTCTCGCGCGCAATCTCGGCGACCTCTACCTCTCGCTCGGCGACACCGAGCGCGCGCGTGTGTTCTGCGACCAGGCCGCGCATATGCAGGGCGCGGGCACACCGCCTCCGGTGACGGCAGAGCGCCTCGTGCTGCGTGGACGCGTTGAGACCGCGATGGGCAACTCGGAGGCGGCGAAGATTGCTTTCGAGAGCGCGCTTGAGATCTTCCAGCAGCTCTCGGATGTACGCGCCTTTGATGTGCAGCTTGAGCTGGCGCGCGTCGCGCTGAGCGATGGCGATGTGGAGGACGCCCAGGCACGTGTCGCAGCCCTGCCTGCGCAAGACGGAAAGCGTGCGGCGGATGCCGCGCTCGTGCGTGCATTGCTGGCACAAGCCGAGGGCGCCGATGCCATCGCGGCGGCAGCCATCGCCGTGACGGCCGCGGAGCAAACCGAGGACGAAGAGAAGCTCCTTCCGGCGCTTACGCTTCATGCGCGCGCGCTTCTCGATGAGGAGGAATACGGACGCGCAAACCGCGTGCTTGAACGTGCGGTGACGACCGATGAGCGCCTCTCACGCACCGTTCCTGAGGACGCACTCGCGGCCTGGAATGCGCGCCCTGTTCGTCGCGAGATCGCCACGCTCACGAATCGCTTGGCGAACGTTGGCGGGGCACGTGAGGCGAGCCCGCGACCGACCGTGAGCCTGGAGCGCAACGACCGCCTTGAGCGCCGCTTCCCCGCGATTGCGGGCCGTTCCGCCGCCGTGCAGAGCGTCCTCAGCGTCATCGAGAAGGTCGCGCCGCACGACACCATCGTGCTCATCCGCGGCGAGAGCGGCACCGGCAAAGAGCTGGTTGCCGAAGCGATTCATCATCACTCGACGCGCGCCAACAAGCCGATCGTGAAAGTGAACTGCGGCGCCCTCGTCGAGACGCTGCTCCTCTCTGAACTCTTCGGGCACGAGCGCGGCGCATTCACGGGCGCACAAGCACGCAAGAAGGGTCGCTTCGAGCTGGCCGACGGCGGAACGATCTTCCTCGATGAGATCGGCGACATCTCGGCCAAGACCCAGGTCGCGCTCCTCCGCGTGCTGCAAGAGCGCGAGTTTGAGCGCGTCGGTGGCACCGCACCCATCCGTGTTGACGTGCGCATCGTCGCGGCCACGCATCGCGATCTGGAGAAGATGGTGCGTGAGGGCACCTTCCGCGAAGACCTCTACTACCGCCTTCGTGGTGTCGTCGTGGAGATGCCTCCGCTTCGTCGTCGCCTTGAAGATCTCCCCGCGCTCTCGGAACGCCTCCTCGCCCGCATCGCCACGGAGCGCTCCGAGACCCCGAAGCGCCTGGCGCCTTCGACCATCGAACTCCTCGCGCAGCACAAGTGGCCGGGCAACGTCCGTGAGCTTGAGAACGTGCTTCGCTCGGCCACGCTCTTTGCCGATGGCGAAGTTCTTGAGCCAGGTGACATGGCCGCCTTTGCCCAATCGTTTGTGCCGATGGAGACGCGCGAGACGGATTCGATGCGTCCTCCAGCAGACATTGAACTTCAGGTCTACGAGCGCGTCCGACAGGGCAGCACGTCTCTCTTCGAAATGAAGAAAAATCTTGAGCGCGAATGTATCGTCCGGGCTCTCGAAGAGATGAACGGGAACATCACGCGCGCCGCGGCGCTCCTTGGAATGAAACGCCCTCGCCTCTCGCAGCTTGTAAAAGAGTACGAGCTAGGTCATCTTGGAAAGTGAGTCGGCTATGAAGACAAAGATCACCTCTGCGATTTTGCTGCTCGGCGCGTTCAACGCGTTCGTGGCAGTCGGCTGCGCGGGAAGCGTTGGCAGCGCAGAAGCGACCCTTCTGGAGAGCGAGTCGGTACTCGACAAGGTCGACCTTTCGGATGTCGCGAGTGCGGAATCCTCCTGCGAGGGTCTGATCGATTCCGTGACCTCGTTCGCTCTGCTTGGTGAAACGGGCCTGATCGTCGGTGTGGACGAGAGCGGCGCGCCCATCTGTATCGACACTGTGGAAGCGGTCGAGACCGAGCTCGACGATGCGGGTCGTGCAGCGGACGCTGTCGACCTCATCGGTCGTTACGTGGAGACGGTTCATCTGCGCGAGTCGCGGAGTGCCGGAATCGCGCGGCCGACTTGGGACCACGGAGATCCGGATCCACAGCCCAACATGGGCTCTGGCGACCCGAGGGAGAACGACACGATGCACACGGTCATGAGCCTCCTCGGCGTCTGACACTCGAACTCCAACTCACTGAACGCGCGCCCTCGGGTGCGCGTTTTGTTTTGGTGCACGTCTGTTTTGGTCGCGCGAGGGAAGGCGGGCCCGCGAGAGAACGTGCAACGATGCGGGCGTGGACCTTCGCTCACAGACCTCGCTCCTTGGGTCCGTCGTCTCGCTCGCCATCGCCGCGACTGTGCTTCTGCGCCCGCGCAAGCGACGTGTGCACTGGCTCTTTGCGCTCTTTGATCTGACGGTCAGCGCCTGGTACGCGACGACGTTTCTCGCCCGCTGGGCGAGCGGAACTGAGTTCTGGGGGCGACTCAACCTCGTCTTTGCTGTGCTGCTGCCGCTGGCCTCCGTGCAGTTCTTTCGCGCCTTCCTGCTGACGGAATCGAGGCGCGCAAGTCAGCTCAATCGGCTCGCGGTGCTGCTGGCTGGGGCGATGATTGTGGCCGTCTTCACGCCGCTCCACCCCTCGATCATTCTGGGCACGCTCGTCTTCACGTACGTGTTCGTCTTGCTCGGCGCCTCGCTTGGGCTCGTGTACCGCGCAGGGCAGCGCGCTCGCTCCCGCTTTGATGGCGCACGCCTGAACTACCTCGCGCTCGTCGGCGCCTTTGCAGCCGTCTTCACGCTCGCTGAGTACCTGCCTTACGTGGGCCTCGAGATTCCGCCCTTCGGCACGGTCCTCATCCTCGTCTTCCTCTACGTGCTCTCGCAGTCGCTCCTTCGCTACCGCCTGCTCGACCTCTACGAGCTGGGCGCGCGCCTGCTGATCCTCACCGCGCTCTCGTTCACGCTCGCCGGCATCCTCTGGGTGCTGGTCTGGCTCGACCCGGGCAACTTCTATCTGCACTCGGTCGTCGCCGCGATCGTGCTCCTCATCACCTTCGAGCCTGTCTATGCGCGCGTGGAAGAGCGCATCTCGCAGATCTTTCTGCGCGAGCGGGCCGACCTGGAGCGCCTTGCCACGAGCCTGCGAAGGCAGCTCGCTGGGACGCTCTCGCTGGATGAAGTCGTCCGCGCGGTCGTCGAAGCACTCGAGCAATCACGTCGCGTGACGCACGGCGCCTTCTACCTGCTCGACCCCGATCGCATGGGCTACGACCTTCGTGGTCATGTGGGGCCGATGCCGCGCACGCGCGTCGACCATGCGCCTGCGCGTGCCTTCCTGGAGCGCCTCGCACGGGACGGGATGCTCGTGCTGGAGAGCCTTGAGCGTGAGCGCGATGAGCGCACGGAGCTTGGCGACGACAAAGATGCGCGCCTGCTTCGCGAGCATCTCGATTGGATGCGGGATCTCGGCGCCTCCGTCGTGCTTGCGGTGCAGGGTGAGGCCGAGACTTCGTATGGCTTTTTGTGCCTCCGCGATGAGCGCCTGCGGGACGCGTATACGCCGGAGGAGCTTGAGATTCTTCGCGGTGTCGCATCGCAGCTCGCACGCGCATTTGAGAGCTCGCGGCTCTATGAGCGGCTGCGTGATCGCGACCGTCTCGCGGCGCTTGGCGAGATGTCGGCAGGGCTTGCGCATGAGATTCGAAATCCGCTTGGCTCGATCAAGGCGAGCGCGCAGTTCCTTGCGGAGGCGGGCGATGAGACGAACCGTGAGTTCCTCGGGATCATCGTGGAGGAGGTCGATCGGCTGAACCGCGTGGTCTCGTCCTTCCTCGACTATGCGCGTCCGAGTGCCAACCAATCGACAGCCTCGATCGATGTGACCTCGACGATTGAGCGCACGCTTCAGTTGCTCACGCCTGACCTCGGTGCGGGCATTGAGGTGGACCTCCAGCTCGCCTCGGAGTTGCCGCGTGTGAGCATCGACCCGGAGCGGCTTCGTCAGGTGCTGATCAACCTCATCCTCAACGCGGCGCAGGCGATGGACGGGCATGGTCGCTTGGTCGTGCGCACGGTGCTTCCACGTCGTGATCCGGATGCGAGCGGGCGACAGAGCCACATGATTGAGATCCTCGTGACCGACACGGGGCCGGGGCTTCCTGCACGCGTCCGCGAGAACCTCTTTGTGCCTTTCGTGACCACCAAAGATCGCGGCACGGGGCTTGGCCTGGCCATCTCGCAGCGCATCATCAGCGCGGCCGGCGGACGCATTGAGGCGCGCAGTGGACGTGAGGGCGGCACGACCTTCTCCGTCCTGTTGCCGACAGGCGATGCGAGCCTTGAGGCCAGCGGCGAGCGTCAGGGCGCGAGCGAGTCTGTACCGCCGCCACGTGAGGGTGCGGGCGACTCAGCGACCACCCTCGCGAGCGAGCGGTAGAGGCGAAGGTCACCGCGTTGCAATCCCTCGGGCGGCAAGTCGCCGTCGCTCAAGAGGCTTGTGTAGGCGCGAAACGCGGAGCCTTCGCCGCGCTCGTGGGTCGCATCCGGCAAGAGGTAATGCCAGTCGCCGCGGTGCTCGTAGGCGACGCCGTGCATCGGCGTGAAGACCTGATCGATGAACGCCTGATCGCGCTGCGAGAGCGTGCCGTCTTCGTCGAGCAGCTCCACCGTCACATCGAGAGTTGGGAGTACGCGTGCCAGCGGGCCGCCCATCGCTGTCTCGCGCTCCATCCAGCGCTGACGTGCGACGACTGTCGCCGTGAGAAGTGCACGCGCGATCGAGCTGCCACGCGCCGAACGCCACAAGCGCGGTGAGCCGTTCTGCGAGAGGAGCACCATCACCTCGACGTTGCGAATGCGACGCAGCGGCTCGGGGAACGACTGCACGCGCGGCACAGCGCCGCCTGAGATCACCACGCGCGCCACATGCGCGAGCGCGCCCGAGAGCAGGCCTGAGAGCTGAAGTGAATCGCGCAGCTGATAGAGCGCGACGCGCGGCGTGAGGTAGACGCAGCCAAGCTCCTCGAAGGCGTCGTAGCGCTGAAGACGCGCACGCATCGTGAGGTCATCGGCACTGGAGGGCGCGAAGGCCACGAGGATCGCGCGCGCACCCGCCTCGTTCATCGCCTCGCTCAGCACGTGCTCATCCTCGGAGGCGAGGGCCGCGGTGATCGCGTCCGCAGAGACGAGCGTTGCGTCCTCTGCGCGGATCTCCAGAAGGTCGCTCTCACCGAGCACAAGTACACGCCCTCGTCCTTGGAGCTGCGTGCGCATGTCATCGACGCCGCGCACATGCGTACCGCGCTGATTCCACCAAAACGCGAGGGCAATCAGGGTGATGGCGAGCAGCGCAAGGAGGGCGCGACGCAGGTTGGACATGGGCGCGCGTCTAGCCGAACTGGAAGCGGAGTGCTACGCGCCGCGGGCTTGATCGAACGCATGCAGAGCCGCCAAATCGTCGCGATTGCGAGTGTCTTCTCGCACGACGCCTGCACGCTCAAAGACGTCGCCGGAGGATACGGGACAGTCTTCTCCGTGGGCCCCTCGGTGCGCGCGAAGTTCCTTGAGCAGGCCAAGTCGCGCGTCGCGAAGCTGCCGCCGGTGGTGTACGGCTACCTCGCCTCGGCCATCGAATCGCTGGGCTACACCGCGCGCTACGACGAGGTCCGCACGGTCACGCATATGCCGACGCCACAGGCTGCGCATGCAGTGCTTGTGCATACGACGCTGGCCGACAACCTCGCCGAGCGCGCTTGGATGAACACGCTGCGTGCGCGCGGGATGCGTGTCGTGGCCTTCGGTGCGGCGTGCTCGACAGCGCCTGCTTCGTTTGTGGAGGACGCCGATGTGGTGATCGTCGGCGAGCCCGAGGCGATGCATCCAGCGCAGTGGCGGAGCGTGCTCAACGACGCGCAGGGCATCGTCCACGCGGGCGATGTGCACGACCTCGACGCCCTTCTGCTGCCGAGCTGGCGCGCCTTCCCCGTGCACGAGTACCGCTACGCCTTCTTGGCCAACGGCATCACCCTGCCGATGCAGAGCGCACGCGGATGCCCTTACAGCTGCGGCTATTGCCCCTGGCGCGTCACCGCATCCTTTCGTGAGCGCAGCCCCGAGGCCGTCGTGGCCGAGGCGCGTCGCAACCGCGATGTGTACGGCGCCAAGGCCATCTCGTTTCGCGACCCGCTCTTCAACTTGAGCGCCGAGCGAAGCGCGAGGATCGCCGAAGGACTCGCGCCCTTGGGCCTGCGCTGGAGCGCGGAGATGCGCGCCGACAGGCTCGACTACGCCTTGCTCCGCACGATGCATCGCGGTGGCCTGCGCAGCCTTGAGCTTGGCGTCGAGAGCGTGAACCGCGCGCTGCTGATTCAAGAGAAGCGAAAGCCTCCGACCGAAGAGCAGATTGAGCGCGTCGTGCGTGAGGCCGCATCGCTTGGCATCCGCGTGATCTGCAACTTTGTCTTGGGCCTGCCCGGCGATTCACTCGAGGGCATGAAGGAGACGATTGCCTGGGCCAAGGAGCTCAACTCGTTCGCCGTGCAGTTCACCGTCGCGACGCCCTACCCCGGCACAAGCCTCGCGCAGAAGCGGGCCACCTCGTTGCCTGTCGTCGACGCGAACATGACGGGCTTCACGGCGACGCAGCTGGAGGGCGGTGTCTCACCGGAGGCGCTCGCTGCGCTCCGTGAGTGGGCCTACGTCAGCTACCACTTTCGGCCGCGCTTCATCGCTGGGTTTGTCCCACAGCTGGTGCGTGCTTTGGTTTGAGTCTCTCTGGTGAACGCTGAGTTACACGCATCGTGCTTCTTCAGGGGAAAGGGCACGGTACGGGGCTTGCGATTCCGCTCTCAATGGATGCGATTCGCCTACTGATGCTCACGGGATGTTTCCTCTCCGCGATGCTCGGCGGGCTCTACGCAACGGGTCGCGAGCAGGAGACGGAAGTCGTCGAGGAGACGCTCGAGGTACCCTCCCCGGTCGCGCCGCTCGCGCTTCAAGCCACCGAAGAAGACGCGCTGCCCACGGGGCTTGACATCCCGCTTGAGCTCTTGGCTGCGGCCGCTCTGGAGGATGACGCGGAGGTCTTCGTCGATGCCGCGACGGGTGTGCAGATGGGGCCGCTTGCCGTGCGCGTTGCAGCCGAGGCGCAGGAGGCTCCTTCGCGTGTGCGCGTCGCAGCGCAAGCGCCCTCGCGGCCACGTGCGCCGCGTGTTGCGATGCCTCGCTTGGATGCAGACCCCGGGCGTCATGTGATCCTCACGGCACGCGGGATGATGTCGCGCGGCGAGACGGTCCGAGGCTCTTGCTACGCGTACCTCTCCGAGGTGTTTGACCGCGCGGGCCACGAGGGTTGGCGTACGCGCACGGTGGTGCATCAGGCGGGCGCAAGCGGCCCTTACGCGAACCTCGACACCATTCGCCCAGGTGACTGGCTCTACATCGTCAACAACCCCGACTCGACCCCGATGGGGACGCACAGCGTGCTCTTCCTGGGCTGGGAGGACCGGGCGAATGGGTATGCGCGGACGATCTCGCACGCGGGGTGGGCGGCTGGGGCGAGCTCGGGGCGCGAGGGGAGTCACGATGTGAATCGGACTTATCGGGTGATTCGGCCGCGGCTGGCCGAGTGAGCTGACTCGGTCGCTGTCGCTGACTCGGTCGCTGTCGCTGGCTCGGTCGCTGTCGCTGGCTCGGTCTCGGTCGCTGGCTCGGTCTCGGTCGCTGACTCGGTCTCGGTCGCTGACTCGGTCTCGGTCGCTGGCTCGGTCTCGGTCGCTGGCTCGGTCTCCGTCGCTGACTCGGTCTCCGTCGCTGACCGCCGTCGCTGTCTCTGACTCGGTCGCCGTCGCTGTCGCTTGTTTACTGCTGCGTGGCTCCGATTTTTGGACAGCTCTTGTCCTCGCCGGACGGGCCCAAGGGGCTGTTTGCGGACAGCCCCTTGGAACCCCGCCGCTTTCGATCTGTCACGTCGCTTGGTTCGTCTGCGCCAGAGAACTTGATCGGGGTTCAGCTTGATGGCTGAGCCTCGGTGTGGCGGTCCCTCTGCTGCTTGCGGCAGCGATGGCTGGGGAGAGGTTTCGTGCCGACCTGCGTGCGGATTTTCTAGCGACCCGGTCCGTGTCGAGTTGGGTGGGTACTCGGGGTGGCGTGACTTGGTGGCTTCTGTTTCGATCGCCGTCGCTGCATCGGTCGCCGTCGCCGACGAACAAGAAGAGCCCGAAGATCAGTCGCCGCCACCGTCTCAGTCGCTGCCACCGTCTCAGTCGCTGCCACCGTCTCAGTCGCTGCCACCGTCTCAGTCGCCGCCACCGTCTCAGTCTCAGCCGCAGGGCTGTTCGTCGTTGACCGCACGCACTCAGGTACCGACGATGCCGCGATGCATCGCTGCATCATGCACCTCGGGCTCTTCGGCACAGCCGTCCTTATCGCATCGTGCGGCGCCTCGCCGAGCCCGCATGTGACCCTTGCGTCGACGCAGGAAGCCGTCGCTCTCCCACATGCAGAACCCGTCTCTCGGGGGCCATGTGTGGCCGTGGAGTTCGAGTTCGCCGACGCGCAGCGACTTGCACCGAGGGCAACCCTCCCGCGCCAGCACAGGGCACGTTGCGCCTGGAGCTTGAGCCCGGCCCGTCCGTGTTGGCGGCCCATCCGGGGCTCCTCCGCGCTCGGCTCGTGAACGTCTCCGATGCCGAGGTGCAGGTTCGGCTTGTTCCAAGTCTCGTGAACGAGAGCTTCCTCCTCGATGCGGAGGGCGAGGATGTCCTGCACCGGTTTCATCCCAACGGGCTCGGCGCACTCATCTACGACCCTACACCGCCCGCGAACTGCGTGGTGACCCTCCTGCCGCAAGGCTCAATCGCGTTCGCGTTTCCCATCGACCTACGACCAACAACCGAGGCCTGCATCGGCACGCGATGCATCCCATCGATGGGCGCCCCGCCACCAGCGGGGACGTACGAGCTGACGGTGTTCATGGATGAGTTCGGGCCGGCGCCTCTGCGGGCGACGCGAGTGATTGTGCTGCGCTGATCGAGGGTTGCGATGCTTTGGAGCTTCTTCGCTAGACCGGTGCACACGCCGCAGCTTCGACGGGCGATTGCTCTTGCGTACGACGTGCCGGTTTCGTCGGTGCAGGTCGCGTACGACGCGATGAAGTTGCGACCAGGGTTCCGGATTGGGGTCGTCGCCACTTTTCGCGGTGGCGACTTCCCGATTTCGATCCAAGTCGGCGACACGCTCTTCCCCGAACACGTTGGCGATGTGAACGAGCGGCTCGCGTTGGCAAGAGTCGTGAGCCGTGAGCTGGGGACGCTGCTCGTCGATCGCGAATCCTTAAACCCCTGCGAGGTCTTCGTGATCGAGAACGACACCGTGAGTCTGGGTGAGCTTGATGCCGAGGCGGATGACCGCGGCCACGTCGTCCTGCTTCGCGCGCCCGCCTAAGCATCCCGAGGATGGGTTCTGAACGTCAGCCCTCAATCGGCAGAAACACCAAGAACCGTGTGCCGCGTCCGGGTTCCGACTCGACGTGAATCTCTCCACCGACACGCCGCACCATGGCGCGGCTTGCTGCGAGGCCGAGGCCTGTTCCGCCGCGGTTTGACTTGGTGGTGAAGTAGGGGTCGAAGACGCGGGGGAGGGTCTCGAAGGGGATGCCCTCGCCGGTGTCGGAGACCTCGATGACGCCGTAGGCGCCGAGGCTGACGCCGGTGACGTTGGCCATGCGGCGGTCGACGTAGAGGCGCTCGACGCGGACGTCGAGGTTGCCTCCGTTGGGCATGGCGTCGCGGGCGTTGGTGACGAGGTTCAAGAGGACGCGCTGAACCTGGAGGGTGTCGGCGAAGACGAACACGGGCTCGGAGGCGCGTCGGAGGGTGAGCTTCAAGGGGCTGTCTGAGGTGACTGCGCGGAGCATGGGCTCGCAGCGGTCGAGGGCCTCGTTGAGGTCGACCTCGGTCGGCGCGTCGACTACCTCGCGGGTGATGTCGAGCAGGCCGCGGGTGATCTCTGTCGCTCGATCGATGCACGACTCGAGGTTCAACAGTGCATTCGCGCGAGCGGCCTCGTCTGCGGCTCTGGGGCCGCGCAGGAAGGCGACGGTGAGTGAGAGGCTGGTGAGCGCGTTGGTTAGGTCATGCGCAACGCCTGCGGCCATGCGGCCGAGCGTCTCCTCGGATTCATCGCGCTTCTCTTTGCGCTCGAGCGCATCGCGGTCGGTGAGATCGACGCCGAGCGAGGCGACGCCGATGGGTCTTCCTTCCGCGGAGCGCAGCACGGTGGAGGACCACCGCAGAAGGCGTGTCCCAGACTTCGCGCTTTGGAGTCGCGACTCGGCGGCCTCTTCAAATTCGACCGTGCTGTGGCGGTCCTCGAAGCGCTTGGCGGGCCTGCGTCCCGAGGGGTCGCTCCGTCGCGCGAGGAGCTTGAGCCAGTCGGCTTGGATGACCTCCTCGCGCTGCATCCCCATGAGCTCAAGGAAGTAATCGTTGGCGTAGGTGACGCGCCCGGCCTCGTCGATCATCACCGCAACGACATCCTTGAGGCTGGCAAGGATGGACCGAAAACGACGCTCCCACTCCGCACGCGATTGCTCCGCCACGACGCGCTCGGTGATGTCCTCGATGATGCCCTGCACGCCGAGCACGCGTCCCGCTGCGCCTCGCACGAGCGCATACGTATCCCGCACCCAGCGCTCTGCACCGAGGCCGTCCCGCACGCGGTATTCGATCGGCTGCCCCGCGTGCGCGATGCTGTCGTTCAAGCGCGCGAGGATGCGCTCGCGGTCGTCGATGTGGATGCGGTCCATCCAGCGTTCCACACCGCCTGGCCCAACCAAGTGCAGCGCGTCTTTGCCAATGAGCACCTCCGCACCGGGGCTCACGTACTCAATCGTGCCGTTCACATCGAACGAGTAGAGCGCGAGCGGGAGTGAGAGCAGGAGGTGGTTGTGCTGCGCTGCGAGCTCGGCAGCGCTGCGCTGTGTTCGCAGGGCGCGGTTGTGCTCCAGCGTCGCTGCGGCGAGGTCTGCGATGCTGGCTGCGAAGGCAATCTCGGCCTCTGTCCAGTCGCTCACCGCAGCGCGCTCATGACAGATGATCCCGATGGTCTTTCCCGCGACGCGCACGGGCACATCGAGGAGCGATCGGACGTGGTGCTCGTCCATGTACGCGCGCAGTTCCTGGGTGCTCGGATGAGCGAACATGTCCTCCACGGCGAGCGCGCGTGTGGAGAAGATGGCCTCGAAATAGCGCGGTGCATCCGACTTCGAGATGGCAAGACCAGGGCGCGTTCGGACGCGGTCGGGGAAGACGAGAAGCTCGCATTCCATCGCGCTCTGATCGCGATTCGCGAGCCAGAGGCCCACTCGCGTCACGTTCAGTGCGGCACGGGATGCAGCGAGGATCTGCGGCAGGCCACGCGCCTCGGCGTCGTCCTTCCTGCTCGATGAATCGAGCGGCAACGAGAGGCGAGAGAGCGTCTCCGAGAGCCGATGCGAGGCCTCCGCATGACGCTGACTCTCTTCGAGCAGCCCGCGGTAGCGCAGCTCACGCGCACGCACATGCTCAAGCTCCGCGCGGAGCTCCATCATCGTCTCGGCGTCGGCAACATCCCCCGCGTCGTCATCCGAAGAACGCCCTCGCCGATTCGTCATGGTTCTGAGGGTAACCGAGGCGGGCGCGAAGTGGGTGAGGCTCTACTTCAACCACCCAGGAAGCTTCGCCGCCTGCTTCACCCACTTCGTCATCTGCGCCTCATCCCGCGCGTCGGTCTCATGCAAGTCGAGGTAGCGCATCTCCTCGCCCTTGCTCTCACCAGGCGGCATGGGCTTGAGCGAGGTGCCGCGGAAGAAGCCAATCTTGATGTAGCTCTTGAAGACATGAAGGCTGAGGAAGAAGCCCTGCCCTTCGACGCCGTAGAAAGGTGAGTTCCACTTCACGGCTTTCTTCACGCCTGGAACCGCGCGCACGATGAGCGCATCGAGCCAGCCGACGGCCTCCTGCTTCCAGTCCGCAAGCGCGGCGATGTAGGCGGCAACAGGAGCCTCGCCCTCGCCCTTCGCAATCTGTGGATTGCCACCCGACAGAAGCTTCGGCTTCGCGCTCGCAGGCTTTGTGGATGCCGCCTTCGCGGGCCTCTTCGTCTTCGAGGCCAGGTTGAACGCGACGGCCGACTGCACGAGCGCCTTGAATGCTTTCGCGTCGATCGTGGCGCCCTCAGCGAGGTCGATGGCCCTTCGCATGTTGCCCTCCAGGCTCGCGTTGAAGAGGCCCGTTGGGTCTTCGAGTTTGGCGCCCTGCGCGAAGGTGAGCTTCACCGCTTTGGCGTACGTCTCGCCCGTGCAGACGATGCCCTCGCGCGAGAAGACAGGCACACCGAGCGGGTTCGAGGGCTTCACCCATTTGCGCTCCTCGAGGATCTCCGGGTCCGCCTCAAGGATGAGCGCGCGCATGCGGGCGAGCGTCGCCTCACGCCAGTCATCGCGCGAGGTGGAGGAGGCTTTCAAGGCCTTGGCGGGCTTGGCAGATGTGCGTGGCGTGGTCATGCGCGTTTGTCGTTCAGCGCGCCGCCTCAGGGCAACGCAACCACGGCGTGAAAGTACGTGTGCTCCACGCCCTCGGAGGCACTCGGCATCCGGGTCGCAGCGGCGCCCAGCACCACGAGGGGCGAGCCCAGCACAGGCGGCGCAAACACCTCGACGATGCTTGGCGGGCTCACGCGTCCATTCACGCGCAGCGCAGGCACCCGCCCAAGCTCGACCTCGGCATCACCGCGGCGCATGCGGATCACATACTCCTCGCCCTCCGCCTCCATGCTGACCTGCGCGCCCACATGCGGCGCACGAAGCTCCACCAGCGGGACATGGATCAGCCCCTCCCAGGCCGCATTCGCCTGCCTCAGGACGATGCGACGCCCCTGCGTCGAAGGCGCACCACGCAGGCTGCGCTCGATGGCCTCCGCACGTGCATCGGGGTCATCGCCGTCCGAGACGAGCACCTCGGCACTCGCCCCATCGGGACGAAAGATCATCGCCGCTTGAGGCTCCGCCATCGAAACGCGCGAGGGGCGCACAAACCAGAACTCGTTGTTCTCAAGGAAGAGCGCGCAGCCGTGATCGCACTGCCCACCACGCGTGTCGTTCTCGTTGTCGTAGTTCCACACGCGGGCGATCGGGCCCGGTGCGGTGAGCGACCGAACAAGGTCCTCGCGTCGTGATTGCGGCGTGATGGCGGAGGCAAGCGCGCTCGCATCATCGAGTGGGAGCGTGAGCACGCGCGGGTCACCAGTCGGGAAATCTCCAGCGACAGCCTCGTGATAGACGACGTTCAAGAAGCGCCCATCGGGGGAGGCGTAGACGGCATCGAGCGAGAGGGGCACCGCGCATGCGCGGTCGGTGTAGTCGCCATCGCAGGCGGTGGGTTGCAGAGGCAACGTCGCGAGCAAGCGCGCGTGGGTTCCATCGCGATCGGCGAGGTGAACGCGGTACGCGGTCTCGCCCGTCTCGACATAGAGCACGCGGCCCTCCACGGGCGCACCGAGCGCGACGAGCACCGAGGGCTCCTCCAGGCTGAAGCTGACCGTCGCACGGTGCGTGATGATGTTCTCGGCCCAGCGATGGTTGCGGATGTTGCCAACCGCGCGCGTGAGCGACTCCATCCAAGGCGCAGGCGCACCCTCCGTGTCCTCGTAGGTCGCGATGGACTCAGGTGTGTAGGCAAAGCGCGTCGTGCGAAGCGTCTGCTCGGCACCGTTCACCCGCACGATGTTCACCGCCTCCGGATAGCCCTCCGACTCGCCCTCCATCTGCAGGAGCGCGAGCGTGAGCTGGCCTGAGGGCGAGAGCAGCGCGCACCCACCCTGACATGCCTGCGCCGAGACCTCGCCGTGCTCCACCGGGTCCACAGCGCCACCGCGAAGCTGCGCGAGGAGGCCCGCAGGAATGCGAAGCTCGGCACTGGCAGTGGGTGCGACCTCCGGCGTGACCTCAGGCGCAACGACAGGCTCCACTGCAGGCTCGCTGGGAGGCGTCGGCGCAGGGTCTGGCGCGGCGACAACCGGGGTCGGAGGCGCAGGCGGTGGCGCGGGGTCGGAGCAACCAAGAAGGGCGAGGGTCAGAGCGAGATGGGTGCGATTCACAACGGCGAGTGAACGCTCTTGCGCCGGTCCTCGCCAACGAAAATCGGCGGTACGAGAGCCCTAGAGCCCCAGCGTCTCGGCCGCGGCGCCCACCGTCATCGCGACGATCTGCGAGGCGAAGTGCTGGTCGAGGTTGGCAACGACATCCTCGCCCTCAAAGCAGTGGTAGTTGGCGTAGCGGAAGTTCGAGGTGTCCGTGATCATCACCGCCGGTACACGCGTCGCCCAGAACGAGGCGTGATCGGAGCGACGCAGGTCGCCGATCAACGGAGAGCTCAGAAGGCTCATCGGGACAACGAGCGGGACAAAGGGAAGCCGCATCCAATCCGCATAGTGCTCCAGCATCGCGACGCTTGGGTTGGAGGCTGGGTCTCCCACCACGGCCACAAAGTCACCTCGCGACTCGTTCGCCGCGACCTCGGCCGCGCCCTCGGGAAAGAGCAGGTCAAAGCCTGTCGGGATGCTCTGCGAGCCAGGCGCATGGCTCGTGTAGCCAATCATCTCGAAGGTGAAGTTCATGTCGATCTGCTCACGCCGCGTGCGCGCACGACCGGC
>JBILQT010000573.1:0-2864 GCA_044373065.1 Sandaracinaceae bacterium | reverse complement strand
TCTGGTATACGCGCGAGTACGACGCGAGCATCTTGCGCGCAGTGGTTCGTCGACTTCCGAGCCAGTTCGATGCGGATCTCGACCCCAACGCGGAGGGCTTCGGCATCCTCGCGAGTCGCTGGTACGATGTGCGCGTTTGCCACCTCTTGCTCGATGCGACGGTGGCGAATCATCCCCGCGAGAAGCGAGACGAACTCCTGCGCCGAATGATGCGCAAGGGCCTTGAGTCGAGTGCTCGCGGTGTCTACGCGTTCGCGATGCGGCAGATCGTCACGCCTGCGTTCTACGCGCGGCATATCGGTCGCCTCTGGCACCTGCTGCACGACACAGGCGAGCGCGCGATCGAGATCTCTTCCACCAACCGCAACCACGCCTACTCACGCACCTGGAGCTGGGCCGGCCACCACCCGCATCTCTGTCGGCTCAACCAGCACACGATGAGCGCCATCCTCGAGATGGCAGGCTGTCGCGACGTCTCCTTCGCCAAGCATCGCTGCGTCTCCGAGGATGGCGGCAAGGAGTGCCTCTACGAGTTCGACTGGCGCGCTTCCGGGGACGTCGCGCAATAAAAATGACCCGAGTCATTTCTGACCCGGGTCATTTTTCAGGAACCCGCGCCGCGACTCACTGACCCGCGAGCTGCGCCTCAGACGCCCAGCGTGCGCGCGCTTCGTCGGCCGTGCCGAGATGAGCTCCCGTCGCATCGTGATAGCTCACCGCGCCGCCCGTGTTCTGCGTCACGCCGATCACAGGATGACCGTCGAGAATCGTCATCTCCACCTCGATGACATGCGACGCGTCGTAGCTGTTCAGCAAGCCCGCCTCGAATGCACCGCGGAGCGTGAATTCGCCAGACACCAAGCGCGCGTGGATTTCAGTGCGCGCTGCATCCTCATCGGCACTCGCCACATCCATGCCCTCGTCGACAATCGCCATCGTGCCTGGGTCGATGAACACTTCCTTCGCCTCATCGCCCACCCAGAGCTCCACCTCGAGGAAGCCCAGGTGCGCCGTCTCGTCATCGATCTCCACCTCGTAGGGCAACGCGCTTGGATAGCGCTCAAGCGCCACACCGATCGCATCGAAGAGCTGCGTGCCCGAGGCCTCCGCGCTCGGCGTCATCGCGGCAGGCGTTGTGCCTTCACCGCTCGACGCGGACCCTCCGCCGCAGGCCGTCATCAGAAGCGCCAGAGCGGCCGTGGTTCCAAGCTTTGCATTCGTCATCAGCGTCTCTCTTTCGCGTTGCGTCCGCCTCAGCGGAACTCGTTCAAGTGCGTGATGTACCAACGGTCTCCCCAAGCGATCATCGTACGCACTTCGATCTGCCGCGGCCTGCCTCCTGCGCGGTAGTCGATCCAGCTGTGACGCTGCGCCCAATAGGGAAGACGGTTCGTCTCTTCGCGCAGGCGCACCCAGGCACGACGGCCGGTGAAGCGAAATCCAGTGAACGTAACACTCGAGAGATCCTCACCACCGCACTCGGTTTGAAGGCGCGCATGAAGCTCATGGATGTCTTCGTCGTAGGCCGCGAAGATGCGATCCCAGAGTGCATCCGGATCACTGATGCCCTTGATCAAACGGAAGGCCTCGCGCGGCAGATAGAGGTCATGCGCGATGGTCGGGTCGTTGCGCACAATCGCTTGTGTGAGAAGGCGTTCCATGCGCGCGGGGAGGTCACCCGGGCCTGGCCTTGGCGGCGCTGCGGTGAGGCTCGCGAGGTTCTGCGGGGGGATCTCCATCGGTGCGCGTGAGCCAGGATCGGCAGGCGCTGCGGCCGCGCCTTCTTGCGCGAAGAGACGCAGGTTCGGGCCGAGCACCGAGAGCGCGCTGACGGCACCAAGCCACTCACGACGAGACAGGTTGCTGAGAGGGTTGCGCATGGGCGCGGAGTTGATCGCACGACAGGCCTTCGTCAAGTGCGACGCAAGAACCACCCGTTTGCCTCGCCGGAAAAAAGACACCTCCCACGACATGCGCCACGATCGTCTTCGTGCCCCTGCGCCATCTCTTCCTTGGCCTTCTCATCGCTCTCTGCCTCACAGCTCCGCGCGACAACGAGGTGCGTGCACAAGACCTTCCGCGTGCGCCCTCGATTCAATCGCTGGAGGTCGTGCAGTTCGGCACCACGGTGCGCGCAGGCCCGAGCACACGTGCAGCACGTCGTGGCACCGTGCGCGTCGGTACATTCCTTCCCGTCGAAGCGCGCGTGCGCGGCGAGGGATGCCCGAATGGCGAGTGGTACCGCATCGGCACCGAGCAATACGTCTGCGAGTCACTGATTCGCCCCTCGTTCGAAGCGCCGCATGGCGAGGCTGTTCCGCATGTCGCGCCGGGCGAGCTCTTGCCGCGTCGCTATGCCTTCGTCGCAGCCGACGGAACGTGGGCGTACACAAGGCCGAGCGACTACTTTCTCGATGAGATGGTCGAGTCTCTCGGGCGCGGCTTTGGCCTTGCGATTCAAGAGGAGAGCGTCGTCCGCGGCGTCACGTTCTATCGAAGCCTGAGCGGCGTCTGGGTACCGCAAGAGGTGCTTCGCTTCGCACGCGGAAGCGCCTTTGAAGGCAGCGTGATCGACAACGCAACGCTCGATGTCGCCTGGGTGCGTCAGCGTGCTGAGCTGCGTGCTTGGAATGGTCGAAGGGCCGGCGCCTTGATTCGAAGGCTTGGCCGACGTGACGTCGTGCACATCGTCGAAGACGTGGGCCACGGCATGCTGCGCACAACGGAAGGCGTGGTGCGTGCGCGCGATTTGATTCGCCCAACGAGTGCGCCGCCGCCGACGGAGATCACGGGCAATGAGCGCTGGATCGATGTCGATCGCACAGGCCAAACGCTCGTCGCCTACGAGGGTGCAACGCCTGTCT
>JBILQT010000570.1:0-2865 GCA_044373065.1 Sandaracinaceae bacterium | reverse complement strand
TCGGTGGTTTGCGGGCGCGCTCGCCGCTGATGAAGCGCTTGCTCGCGCAGGTGGTGAAGGCCGCGAAGAGCGATGTCCCCGCGTTGCTGATCGGTGAGTCAGGCACAGGCAAAGAGCTCATTGCGCGCGCGCTTCACGAGCAGGGTCCACGCGCGAAGATGCCCTTCGAGACAGTCGATTGCGCCTCGCTCTCGCCAACGCTTGTTGCAAGCGAGCTCTTTGGTCACGAGCGCGGAGCGTTCACGGGTGCCGAGCGAAAGCACATCGGCGCCTTTGAGCGTGCGAACGGAGGCACGCTCTTTCTCGACGAGATTGGTGAGCTGCCCGAGCAGCTTCAGCCGATGCTCCTGGGTGCACTGGAGCGACGACGTTTTCGTCGCTTGGGTGGACGCGAGGAGGTGCAGGTCGATGTGCGCGTTGTCTCCGCAACGCATCGCGATCTGAAGGCCGAGGTCAACGCGCAGCGCTTTCGTCTCGACCTCTACTACCGCATCGCTGTGGTGCGTCTTGAGGTGCCCGCACTGCGCGACAGGCTCGATGATCTCCCTGTGCTCGTGGAGCATTTCGCATCCGAGTACGGGCGCGGCGAGAATGTCTCGAAGCTCATCACGCCTGCCTTCATCGAGTCGCTGCGCCGGCACAACTGGCCGGGCAATGTGCGTGAGCTGCGCAATGTCGTGGATGCGACGATCGCGATGGGTGAGGCACCACCGCTCGATCACACGATGGGTTCCATTCCACCACCGTCCTCTCAGCCCGCAGCGCTTGGGCCCACGATCTCGCTGCTCGATGTGCTCGCCAAGCCCTACAAGGATGCGCGCGGTGCGGTGCTTCATGAGTTCGAGGTCGCCTACCTCACAGGCTTGCTTGAGCGGGCCTCAGGCAACGTGAGCCAGGCAGCGCGCGAGGCCGACATGGATAGGTCGCACCTCTGGGAGCTCTTGCGTCGCCACGGGCTGCGCTGAGGAACTCGACTACACTGCGCCCATGTTCTCGCGTCCGTTCGCTGCAGTGCTTCTCTTTGCCTCCTCCTCCGCCCTGCTCGGTTGCCCCAGCCGAACCACCAGCGAGGTAGGCGAAGATGCCTGCTCGAACGGTGTCGATGACGATGGCGATTCGTTCATCGACTGCGCAGACACCGCGTGTCGTCTCTTCTCGTTCTGCCTTGGTGGACGCGATGCTGGGCCGCCCGATGTGGGCACACCCGACAGCAACATCGGCGATGTTGGCGATGCGCCCGCAAGTGTGTGCACCGAGCCCCTCGATGTCGTCTTTGTGATCGACGTGTCGACCTCGATGGCCGGTGAGTTGGCGGACGTTCAAGAGGGCCTCGCGGGCATCTGGGATACAGCCTCGCGCCTCTCGACCTCACCGCGATTTGGCCTCGTCGTCTTCGTCGATGACGCGCTCGCGGTGAACAACTGCGCGCCCTTCGCAACGCGTGAAGACCTCGCGGCCGAGCTCAATCGTTGGCAGACATTCTGCGCAACCAATCGCAGCCCAACGAGCGCCCTCGCCAACACCGACTGTGCCGAGAACTCGCTCGACGCGATGAGCACCGCGATCACCGAGTGCACCTGGCGTGCAGATGCAACGCACGTTCTGGTGCACATCACAGACGACACGTTTGCAGAGAGACCCGCCGTGCTCTCTGGCGCCTTCGGGCCGGGCATCTTGGTCGCTGCGACCTACCCCGAGGTCGGCTCCGCGCTCGTCGCGCAGCAGATTCGCGTGGGCGCATTTGCGATGAACGGACGCGGCGACAGCTGCGGCGCAGGCACCAGCCCCGACGTCGGCCGAGGCTTCCACATGGGCTATGGGTCCGAGCTCTCCTTGCCCGAGCGCACAGGCGGCGCCGTGTGGGATTTGCGCATGGTTCGCACCGGCGCACTCGATATGGGGACGGCCATCCAAGGCTTGCTTGAGCGCGAGCAGTGCACGGTGTTCTGAGCGAGCTAGTGCGTGATGCTCGGCTTGCTCGGCGCTTGCTCGTTCGGTGAGGCGATCATCGCTGCCTCGATTGCGCTGGCACCCTCAAAGCCGCGGAACGTGATGATGCGGTGCGGACGCAGCTGCGAGAGATCGTAGAGCGTCTCGTAGGCATCGAGCACTGCCGCTTCCTTCCCCATCTCGGCGTAGGCGCGTCCGATGGCGAGCGGGTACTGACCTTTCGCGTCGGCGATCAGCGTGGCGACCTGCTGCGAGGTCTCGGCTTCAAGCCGCGCAATGTCGATGCGCCCCTGCTCTTCAATGATCGCGCGCGCCTGACCGAGCCGCGCTGCAACTGCACCAAAGAGCTGCTGCGAGACCTCGGGAAGCAGCGAGACATTGCGGATGAACACCGCATCCACCTTCACGCCCCAGCGCTCCGTCTCGGGCGAGACATCGCGCGTGAGCTGTGCGCCAAGCTCGCTGTGGTCGCGCAGGATCTGCTGGAAATCACGGCGACTGAGCGCGGCGGTGGCGGCATGAACCACGAGGTTTCGAACGGCCTTGTCCCAGTCTTCAATCGCAAAGAGCGCGCGCGCTGGGTCTTGAACGCGGACCTCCACCCAGAGATCGACCACGACGGAGGTGCCACGGACGTCGTTGACGTGAATGCCGTCGAACGAGCGGAAGTCGCGCGCGAGCGAGACCGAGAGCGCCTCGACCCAAGGTGCCCAGCGATCAAAGACCCACTGCAAACCGGGCGTGGTGAAGGTGCGCTCCAGCTTGCCAAATCGGGTGAGCAGAACGTGGTGATCGTCTTCGACCTCGACCGTCACCGCGCGAAACAAGCCGCGAAACATGGGGACGAGGAAGAGCCCCGCCAGGACCCCTCCGATGAGCTGCATCCACTCGGTTGTGTTCACGGCGACACCTTCG
>JBILQT010000571.1:0-2865 GCA_044373065.1 Sandaracinaceae bacterium | reverse complement strand
GTAGTGGCGATGCTCGGCCTTGGTGAGCTTGGTCTTCTTGCCCAACGCGGAGGGCAAGATCACGCGCGGTGAGAAGTTGAAGGTCTTGTAGAGCAAGCGGCCAAACCAGCTACGCACGAAGGAATCGATGCGACGAAGCTGAGGGTCGTCGCTCTGGTCCCACATCCACGTGTTGCACATCAGCACGCGCCTCACGCGGCCTCCTTCAAGCGCGAGCGGGAGACCAATTGGGCCACCGAAGTCGTGCACGACGAGGGTGATCTCGTTCAAGTCGAGGTGCTCGACGAGTGCGCGCAGACGACGCGCGTGGTCTTCAGGCGTGAGCTTCGTTTGCGGCTTGTCGGAGAGACCGAAGCCGAGGTGATCGACGGCGATGCAGCGTGCGCTCTTACGCATCTCCTGAATCACATCGCGCCACTCGAACGACCAGCTTGGCGTGCCGTGCACGAAGAGCACAACGGGCCCCTCGCCTTCGTCCACATAGGACATCTCGCCCTCGCTCGTGCGGAAGCGACGCGGCGTGAAGGGATAGAGCGAGCTGTCGAGCCAGACTGGCTTGGCGGTGGTGAGCGCTTGGTTCATGCACGGGTTGTGCGGCGGAGGCGCAACGCGCTCGATGGTACTTTCGTACTACACGCGAACGCGGCGCTTCGAGGGCATCATCACGCCATGATCGAATCGAGGCTTGCCAAGCTTGCGACCGAAGCAACCTCG
Source organism: Sandaracinaceae bacterium (assembly GCA_044373065.1). Classification (GTDB taxonomy): domain Bacteria; phylum Myxococcota_A; class Polyangia; order Polyangiales; family Sandaracinaceae; genus JAFLCL01. The sequence goes on along the minus strand of JBILQT010000571.1, from coordinate 2,151 downwards.
CATCGCGCCTACCGCGAGGGTGCGCTCGCGTTGCTTCGTGAGGCCATCCCCTTCGATGGCGCGCTGATGCATGCGCTCTCGCCACGCGTGCCGCTTGAGACGGCCGTGATTGTCGGCATCGACCCGCAGCGCATCGCGCAGACGATGCCCGGTTGGGATGCACTGGCCGTCGAGCTTGGGCGCCTGAGAGACCTTGCGAATGAGAAGCTCGCAGCGAGCGATCAGGAGGCGTTTCCACTTTCGAATCCAAACGGCAGCGAGATGCGTGCGCGCTTCTATGAGCTCGCGCTCAAGCCCATCGGCGCGCAGTCGTTGCTCATCGCGCATCTGATCGTGCGTGGCCAAGTGCATGGCGCCGTGCTCCTGACAGGGCGAACCCCATCGACGTTCACCGACGCGCATCTTCAAACACTTCGCGCACTCGCTCCGATGCTCGCGCTCGGCGACCTGCTTCACGCGCAGCTCGACCAGACAGAACGCGCGAGCGCGCCGGTGATGCTCACGTGCACCGATGGGCGGCTGACACCGCGGCAGCGCGAGATTGTCGAGCACGTGGCGCACGGGCACACCAACGAGGCGATTGCCTCCGCGCTCGGCATCTCGGCGAACACGCTGCGCAACCATCTCGCGACCATCTTCGCCAAGCTCGGTGCGGCCAACCGCGCCGATGTCGTGCGACTCGCAGTGCTCTCCAACGCGCGCTGACGACTTGGGCTCAGCGCTCGACGCGAATCGGAATGCGTACGCTCGTCGGCCTGCCTCGTCCTTCCAACGGAACACCGCGCACCAAGTGCACGACACACGAGGCGAAGCCTGGGTTCTGTACGTTGTCTGGCTCAATGGTGAAGTCTTCAAGTTCGCCCGTCGGCGACACCGAGAGCACGACATGGAGATAGCCCTCGAGCATCGGGCCCTCCGCATTGTCCGCGCAGGCTTGAACATCCCCCTGGTGCGCATCCATCCAATCTCGCATCCTCGGCTCGACGAAGAGGCCTGAGAAGGCTGCACGCATTCGCGGCGGGCTAGCCTGGGCCTCAACTGAGGTCGGGAGCATCACAGACAGGGCTAGCAATGCTGACGCGAAGCGAGGGACCGGCATGGGATTGACTGTGCGGGTCGAACTGAAGAGCGTCCAGTCTCGGGGGCGGCCCGCATGCCCTCGGGCGGCTCCGAGCGCGAGGAGCAGAATCGAGTCGCGACTACCTGCAAATCACCAACATTGCTCGCCGGAAGCATCCCGCGTAGAAAGCGCGCCTTCATGCGGTTCGAGAACGTTTCCATCTTGAGTGTCGCGCACGTCGACGCTCCTCACCGCATCCCCTCTGCGGAACTTGAGGTCAGGCTCTCGCCTTTCCTTCGGCGTATCGGCTTCGCACCGGGCGTCATCGCCTCGCTCTCGGGCGTGGTCGCAAGACGCTACTGGGATGAAGGCACGCAGCCCTCCGAGGTGGCAGGGCGCGCGGCCGAGTTGGCCCTCGCCAAGGCTCGGATTGCCCCGGGCAGCATCGGCCTCCTCGTCAACACGAGCGTCTGTCGCGACTTCATCGAGCCCTCCACCGCATGCCTTGTGCACGCGCGCCTGGGCTTGCCCTCGCACTGCCTCAACTTCGACGTCTCGAACGCCTGCCTGGGCTTCATCAACGGCATGGACTTGGTCGCGCAGTCGATCGAGCGCGGCATCATCGACTACGGCCTTGTGGTCGATGGCGAGACGAGCCGCTTCGCGGTCGAGAAGACGATTGAGCGCCTCAATGCCACAGGCGATGCACGCGCCTTCGCCGACAACTTCGCGACGCTCACGCTCGGCAGCGGCGCGGTCGCGATGCTCCTCGCACGCAAGGGCCTCGTCCCAGATGCGCATCAATACGTAGGCTCGGTGAGCCTCGCCGCGACCGAGCACAGCGCGCTCTGCCGTGGACAGATCGACGGCATGATCACCAACGGCCAGAAGCTTCTTCAAGCAGGTCTTGAGCTCGCCGAGCGCACCTTCGCACGCGCCCGCGAGGAGCTGGATTGGGCGCCCGAGAAGCTCGATGAGATCGCCATCCATCAGGTGAGCCGTCAGCACTCGGAGAAGCTCATCGAGCGCCTCGGCCTCGACCCGGCGAAGCTCCACACCATCTATCCCGAGTTCGGCAACATCGGGCCCGC
>JBILQT010000569.1:0-2869 GCA_044373065.1 Sandaracinaceae bacterium | reverse complement strand
CGGCCTTGAACACGACAAGGGCCCAGTCAGCCACCGAGAGTGCGCCCCGCGTCGCAGCACCGACGCCGGCAGGCGTGTCGATCACAATGCGATCGAACTGATCTGCGATGGGCCCGAGCAAGCCCCCAAGGACCTCAGGCAGGAGCATCCGATCTTCGAACTCGATTGCGTCGATCGGGTCGAGCCTTCCGCGTGGAAGGATCGCGAGGCGAGGCTCGCCCGTGCGCACGATGCAGTCCTCGATGCGAATCACACCCGCGAGCACATCGACGAGGCCTGGCCACTCCGTGTCGCCCTTGCGGAGGGAGTGCCCCACAGCGCCTTGAGGGTCCAAGTCGACGAGGAGTGTGCGTAGACCTCGCTCGGCGAACGAGAGACTGAGGTTGAGTGAGACGGTGGTCTTTCCGACGCCGCCCTTCGCGCTGACGATTGCAATCGTGCTCATGGTTCTCCTTCAAGATCGGGTTGCGTCGCGAGATGACCGAGCGCGCGAAGTCGCTCCAAGTTGGCCGTGGCAAGGGCATCGCCCGGGCGCAGTTGCAGGGCCTCTTCGAAGGCCCGGCGGGCCGTCAGAAAGTCACGAACAAGGAGGGCGCCGACGCCATCATCCAGGGCTTGGTCGTAGGTGCGCGCCGTGGTCTCGCGGCGAGGCAAGGGCGTTGTCTCGAGGGCCGCTTCAAGCGCGGATTCGTCCTCGCGACGCAGGGCGTCCAGGAGCAGCATCTCCCAGCCGTTTTCGATCTCGCGTGGGCCTGGGTCCCGCTCGATGGTGTGGCAGCGGAAGGCGCCCGAACGCACCACGATGCGCTGGAACGCAGCCTCACCTGTGCCGTACTCATCCTGTGCGCTCCAAAGCTCGCCGCGCCACACCAACACACGCGCATCGGAGCTTGCATCGCTCTGATGATTGCGATGTGTGATGACCACCGAGTGACGGCCGAGGCAGGCGAGTTGAAGGTAGTCCGCGGGTCCAAACGGAGGAGGCAACTCCGAGTCGCGCTGCACCAACATCGAGCGACCCAGCTCGCGCAGGCGCTCCAGTGAGATGGGCTTGTCCACCACGCGAATGCGCGCCGAACGTGGGATGCGCGCGCCCAGATTCACGGTGTGCGCCGAGACGAAGGTGACTGGGATGGGCAGCCCGCGTCGCTCAAGCTCGCCAAGCAACTCGGCGCCGAGTCGATCGGGGAGATCGAGGTCGCTTATCAGCGCATCGGGAGGCGTGGCATCGATGTACGCGAGGGCCTCGCGCACGGAGCCTGCACCGGTGACTTCGACATCCGCGAGCTTGCCGAGCGCGCGCACCATTCCATGGCGCAGAGACTCTTCATCCTCGACGACGAGCAGCCTTCGCATCGCTCACCTCGGTGGAAGCGCGATCTTGTCGGCAAGGATGTCAACGCCACAGTCGAAGCTCTCTGCCCAGGCACAGAAGCGCTCGACCATCTCTTTGCCGCGGAAGAAAGCACCGTGTTGCGGCGCGATGATCTCGATGTCGAGTGTGCGTGCCATGCGTGCCCACGCCGCCATCATCGTGCGCGAGGCCATGTAGCGTCGATGAAAGCCCGCCATGGCGGGAACATGCGCGTCGAAGTCTGTGACCTCGCGGTAATCGCGATCGATCGAGGCGCCCAGGTCACCCGTGTAGAGGATCTTGGAGCGCGGATCGTAGAGCTGAAAATTGCCGCAAGAATGAAGGAAATGCGCGGGCACGAAGGCAATCTCGGTCTCGCCGAGCATCAAGTATCGGCCCTCATCCGGGATGGGCTTGAGGCGCTCGAGTACGAGCCTATCGAGACCAAAGTGCGGCACGAAGCGAACCCACAGCGAGCTCACCCAGGCCGTCGCATCCGTCGTCATCAGCCAGCCGTTGATCGCGGCGACGATGTCGGGGTCTTGGTGCGAGAGGAAGATGTGCTCAAGCTGTCCGCCGCCGAGTTGGCGCATCGTCTCAGAGAGCACCTTCGAGTAGACCTTGTGCCCACCCGGGTCGAGGATGAGGCCCTTGCCCTTGTCGACAATGAGGTGCTGGTTCGCCTGCACGGCGCTGCCTTCGCCGTACTCGGGAAGGAGAATGTTGCGGTGGGTCGCGTCTTCGTAGAGGACGACGGGTTGGTTGATCGGCGCGTTCATCGTCATCTCCCTCAAAGCACTTTGGTGATCTCTTTGACGGCGCGGCTCATGTCCAAAAAGACAAGGCCGAGCTTCGCGTGCTGCCCGGCGAGGACCAGGAGCACCGTCCCTTGCGAGGCTGTCGTCAGCACCGCGTAACCATGCTCGCCCTTGATGAGCACCTGCTCGGGCCTGCCCAACGCGAGCTCACTCGCTGCGCGTGCGCCGAGGCTCAAGAGTGTCGCGCTCATGCCGCCAACGCGAAGCTCTTCGACGTGCTGCGGCAGTGCGCTCGCGAGCAAAAGACCATCCTCAGAGACAAGCGCTGCGGCCTGGATGTCGGGGCTCTCTGTGGTGAGTGAGCGAAGCACTCGGTTGAGTGTTTCGACACGGGATTGACGGCTCGTCGGTGCGTCCATGGGTTCCTCCTGCTGCACGTTGTGCAGTTGAATCACTGGCTCGTTCCCTTTCGGGGAACGCTGCTCGTTGCCTCACCTCGCGGTGCTGCGTTCACCTCGCGGTGCTCATCTCCCGTAGGTCTGGAATGGTGATCGCGATGTGCGTCCCGCGACCCGATGCGCTCTCGATGTTGAGCGTGCCGCCAGCCTCCTCGACAAGGCGCGCACAGAGCGCGAGCCCAATGCCCGTGCCCGTTCGTTTCGTCGTGAAGAAGAGCTCGCGACAGCGCCGGAGGATGTCCGGCGTCATGCCCTGTCCGCTGTCGATCACATCGAGCCTCAGCGTGTTCACCTCATCC
>JBILQT010000220.1:0-12761 GCA_044373065.1 Sandaracinaceae bacterium | reverse complement strand
TAGGCAGCAACACGACCGCCGCCCTTCTTCTTGCAGAGCATCTGCGAGACGACGCCGCGCAGCGACTCGCTCAACATCGTGCGGACCTGATCCTGACGGTCTGCAGGGAACTGATCGATGATGCGGTCGACGGTGCTCGGCGCACTCGTGGTGTGCAGCGTTCCAAAGACCAAGTGGCCCGTCTCGGCCGTCTCGATCGCGATCGAGATGGTCTCGAGGTCGCGCATTTCGCCGACGAGCACGACGTCCGGATCTTCACGGAGCGCGGCGCGCAACGCCGACTTGAAGCCCTGCGTGTGCAAGTGCACTTCGCGCTGATTGATGAGGCAGTTCTTGTTCGGGTGAACGAACTCGATCGGGTCCTCGATCGTGATGATGTGATCGGACCTTCGCTCGTTCACGACATCGATGAGCGAGGCGAGCGTCGTCGACTTGCCAGAGCCCGTCGGACCTGTGACCAAGACGAGGCCCTTGGAGAGGTAACAGAGGTCGAGCACCTTCGGCGGAATGCCGAGCTTCTCGGGCGTGAGAATCGCGAAGGGAATCTGGCGGGCGACCATGCCGACGCCCTTGCGATCCATGAAATAATTCATACGAAAACGCGCAAGACCTTCGATGGGATGCGCGAAGTCCGTGTCATTCTTCTCTTGAAATTCAGCCTTGTTTCGCGCGGGGACGACCTCAAAGAGCATCTCGCGAAGTTCGCGATCACTGATGGGACCTCGGCGAAAAAGGAACTGCATCTCGCCGTGCCTGCGCACCATCGGAATCACGTCCGACGAGAGGTGGAGATCGCTGGCGCCCACCGCGATCATCATGCGCAGATAGTGGTTGAGCTTGGGCTCACCTGGCACCGCATCGACCATCTGACCGACTTCTTCGATCGCGTACTTCTTGTCGTGCCCCGCGACCGGCGCGACGACCGGCTTTGGCGCCTCCTTCGGCTTCGCGACAGCCGCAGCCGCAGCCGCAATGGCAGCCACAGGCGAGGCGGGCGCGGGGCGCGGCTCTGCACGCACCGGGACGGCCTGCACGGGCGGGCTGTCATCCGCGAGGACATTCACACGCCACTCTTGCGGCTTGGGCGTGGTGATCTCGACGGTCACAACGACGCCGCCATCGGTCACGTGGGTGAAGGTGGTCGAGCGATTGCGTCGAAGCTCATCAATGGCCGCCGGGGGCGCCGCCTCCTGCACGAGCTGAACAACCTGCGCATGGTCGATGGGCTGATTCGAAGCGCGCTCGGTGCCGTCGGCGAACTTGAATCGAACGGGCTCGTTCGAACCAAGGCCAAGGCCGCGCGCATTTTGTCGAACGAGGTGCTGAACGTAGAAGTCGAGTCGCAACATGGTGCAAGGAGGGTAACGACAAGCCGCGCTCGGCGGGCAACATCTTGTGGGTCGTGGTCGTTGGTTCCCACCCACATCCACGGGGCCTTGGAAGGTCGGGGCGTGGAAACGCGGCCGTCTCGCGCCTGGAAGGGCGCGCAGGGCCCGCGTGTTACAAGCCGCATATGCCGACGAACGACGCGCCGATCGAACCGCAGGACTCGCTTGGTTCCCTCTCGGGAAAGAAGAAGCCGCTCATTCCTCGAACACTGATGGCGCTCTTTGGCATCGCCCTCCTCTTCGCATCGGTCTACGCGCTTCGCGGTGTGCTGACGCCGATCTGCACCGCACTTGGCATCGCGTATTTGCTCGACCCTGTCGTCGATCGCTTTGAGGCGAGGCGCATCCCGCGTGGCCCTGCGATCGTCATCGTGCTGACGATCCTCACCGTCCTCGTGGGCCTCTTCTTCCTGCTCGTGCTCCCCGGCGTCGTGCGCGAGGTCGCTCAGTTCCTGAGTGATCTCCCGAGCGAGCTCGCCGATGTCGTGCGGCAGATTGAACCCATATTGCAACAGTATGACATTCCTGTGCCCCACAGCATCGCGGAGGCCCTGACCCAATTCGAGATCGCACCCGGCGACCTCGCCTCGCATGCGGCGCAGCCAGTGCAGGCGGTTTTGCAGCTCGTCCTGGGCGGTACCGTCTCCGTGGTGGGTGCACTCGCGAGCCTGCTCATCGTGCCTGTGCTCGCGTTCTACTTGCTCTACGACTTCGATCGCATGACGGCCGGCGCGCGCGAGCTCGTGCCGCTTCGTGTGCGCGATCAGGTGGTGGAAGTCGCGACCGAGATCGACGCGATGCTCGGGCAGTTCGTGCGCGGGCAGCTCCTTGTGATGATCGCGATGGCCATGCTCTACGGTGTCGCCTACTCGCTCGTCGGTGTGCGTCTGGCAGTCCCAATCGCGTTGGTCGCAGGGCTCCTGGCGTTCATCCCCTACGTCGGTAGCGGCTCTGCGCTGACGATGGGCTTGCTCATGTGCGTCGTCGATTGGACGGGCTGGACCAAGGTCATTCTGGTCGTGGTGGCTTACGGCGTATGCCAGTTCCTTGAAGGCTTCGTCATCATTCCGCGCGTGGTTGGAAACAAGGTCGGCCTGCCCGCCGTATGGGTCCTTGTGGCCTTGATGATCGGCGGTGAAGTCTTTGGTTTCCTGGGTGTTTTGCTCGCGGTGCCCGTTGCCGCCGTCGCGAAGATTTTCGTCGTGCGCGCCCTCGCTTGGTACAAGACGAGCCACTACTACCTCGGCGAGGAAGCGCCCACGGCAGCCGAGGCGCGCGAGGATGTGGCCACCTTCGAAACCCACGTCGGCACCGCGTCGGAGCCTCCTCTGAGGGAAGCGGAAGCCCCCACAAGCGCCACGTCCGAGGCCGTCATGCGCGATGCGGTTGTGAGTGACTCCCCCTCAGCGCCCGCGCCTGAGCCTGCGTCTCCGAGCGACGAGCCCGCCGATGCGTGAGGAGCCGCTCCACATCGCTGTCTCGGTCACGAGCCAGGACACGCAAGTTCAGGCGCTGGCGGAAGCGCTCTCGAGTGCACTGCGCGAGACCGAAGTCGCTCGAGCAAGCGAGCCCATCGCGCTGCCAGTGGACGTGAGCGACTCTGTCTCGATCGAGGGTGCGGATGTCGTCATCGCGCTCGACGCCACGGCGCTCGACAACACACAACGCGCAAAAGTTGGTCTCCGCGTCGCGTACTGGCCGGGCCTGGGCAATGCGTGGGCTGGCAGTCTTGAGTCCGCCGACCTCGTGCTCGTCACGCATGAGACGCAGGTTGAAGTCGCGCTGGCTCGGGGTGCCCTCGCAGACCGGGTGGCGGTCGTTGGGCCACTCGCAAGCGCGCCGCTTGTGGCCCGCGACGAGGCGAGGTCTCTTCTCCTGCAAGCGGGACCAAGCGATGCGCCGATCCTCTTGGTCCCGACGGAAGGTTTGCCCACAGCAGATCTCTCGAAGCTGCTCGCGCAGTTGGCGCTCGTGGGCGGCCCCTTACTCACCCTCTTCGATGTCGGCGAAGACCTCGCGCGCGCAAGAGAGCTGAGACAGCTCATTCCGCGCTTTGGCCTACACGCTGCGCTCTTCTCCGAGGCCGACGTTCGCGCCCTCGCGTATCGCGCTGCATCGCGCGTGCTCGCGCATCTGGAGAGCTCCGCATCGTTGCGCGCGTTGGCCGCAGAGACGCCACTCGTCGTCTTGCGCAACACGCCGAGTTCTCTGGCAGCAAAGACCGATGCGCTGGCTGCACAAGGGCTCGTCACGTTCGCACCCCTTGCAGCGCTCGCACTCGCACTCGATGAGGCGCTTGCGTCGGATTCAGTGGAGCGAGGCCGAGCCGCGGCGCGTGCGCTTGCGCCTGAGAAGACGCCTCAGCGCATGCGTGATGCGATCACACGCGCGTGGGAGGCGAGCCGAAGTCGAGGCTTGCCCCGAGGCCTTGAATTCGTGGACCGCGACGCCGCCTCAGCGTTGGTCCGTGAGCTTGAGCCACTGACCTCGAGCTTTGTGCGCAAGAAGGAGCGAGAGGACGCAGCCATTGAGGCCGAGCTCGCCGAGTTGAAGAAGCGGATCGGTGGGTGAGCAAGCCTCCGAGAGATGCGCTGAAGCGCCGCGGCGCCGAGCCTCCAAACCTTCTCTGGCTTGGCGTTTCGCTCTTCGTTCACGCAGCGATGCTCCTTGGTTTCGTGCTCGCGGGTGGAGGCTGGAGAGCGCGGGCGGGAGAGAACGGACACGGCGGTGCGAACGATGTGATCGATGCCGTGGAGGTCACTTTTCTCGCGCCGCACACCGAGACACCCAGCGTGGAAGTTGCGCCGGAGAACTACGCACCAGAGGCGTCGACCGAGCCCACCTCCGAGCAGCCCGAGAACACAACGGTTCGCTCCGCTTCCCGCGCGCTGACGGCGCCAAGCGCGTCCGTTGCCGTGAGCACTTCGGAGTCTGCGACAGCGGCGACGGAGACGGGCAGGAGCGAGGTCGCGGTCAGCAATGGCGCACCCACCTCGGGAACGCCGAGCGAGGTGGCTGAAGTGGGCGAAGTGACCTCCGAAGATGCACTCGCACAAGCACGTCGCACCATCCTCGGGGCATCAGGACGCCTCGAAGGCTCGGCGGTGCAAACGGCTCAGTTGCTCGGCCAACGCATCGCGTGCACCGACCCTGTGGAAGGAACCTGGGTCGCTTATCGGTACAGCCCTGAGTACCGAGACTGGGCGCGCTTCACGCTCCACATCGACCGAGAGGATGCGCGCCTTCGGGGCACCATCGTTGCGCGCATGTGGCGCGGCATGGCCTCGGATCGCAACCCGCCTCCATGCGGCCCCGATGGGTGGGATTACACCGTCACGATGGAGGCCACCGGGAACCTCATCGGCGACCAGCTCGCCTTCGGTGCGAACACGCATCGCGTCTCCACAGTGGCGTGTCCGTCGTCCTTCTTCTCCTACAACCCAGATCACTTCACAGGACGCGTCGACGGTCTCTCAGACCGCATGCACACGCTCAACAACGACGGTGGGCGTGACATCAATGCGGTCTACGAGTTTCGCCGACTGCGTTGCGATTGAACTCTGGCCGAGACTACTCGATCGCCCGCAAATCAGGCCGATCACGGCCGAGCGAGAAGACGGGCGGTGAGCCGATCGGGGCGTCGATGGAGACACGCTGCCCGCCCTCATAGGTCGTTCCCGTCCAGACATGAAACCATGTGCCGGGTGGAAGGTAGACCTCGCGCGTACGCGCTCCGTCCGTGACCACCGGCGCGACGAGGAGCGTGGCGCCAACCATGAACTCGTCGCTGACCTCGCGGCTCAGCGCGTCCTCTGGAAAGACGAGCGCAAGGTGTCGAAGGGGCGGCAACGAGGTGCGATGTGCCTCCTCGGAGAGCGCGATGAATTCGGGCGCGAGCGCCTCATGAATGCGCGCGAAGCGTCGGAAGTGCGCGGTCGTCTCGGCGTCTCTATCCCAGTTCCAATTGGCGCGTGCTGCGAGGCCCTCATGTGTGCGCATGAAGGTCGTGAACGCGCCCAGCTCGGTCCAACGCAAGTAGAGTTCTTTGGTGCTCGGGCCGCCGCTGTAGCCTGCGATGTCGTGGGTCACGAGCGGCGTTCCGGAGAGGCCCAGGTTGAGCAGTGCGGGGACCACGCTCGGCAGCCCGTCTGTCGCGCCGAAGTTCGCCTCCTGGTCGCCGATCCAGACGATCTGTTGCTCACGTTGATCGCCCGTCCAACCTGAGCGCGAGAAGGTCACCCAATCGCCGTCCGGGCGAAGCTCATCGAAGACCTGGCGGTTCGCGTGATGCCAGAGGCGCGGGTACTCGTTGTGCACGAGCTGGGCGTCGCCTTCGTGCAACGTGGCATCGGGAGGAAGCCACTCACCGAAGTCCACCATCCATCCATCGAAGCCGTAGCGGGTCACCATCTCGCGCAGGTAGCGCTGCACGTAGACGTACGTCGCTGGGTTGGTGAAGTCGGCCACGGAGCCGTTCGAGACGACGATGGGGAACGTGTAGGGCATGCCGTCGCGCGTCGGGAGGAGGCCCTCTGCAGCCATTGCATCGAAGTGTTCGAGTCCCTGCGCCACGAACGAATTGGCATATGCCAGGAAGCGAATTCCATTCGGGTTCTGTGTGCGTCGCGCGTGGAGATCGCTCACGAGGCCCGAGAGGTTCGGGTAGAGCGTCTCGTCTGGGACCCAGCGATAGTAGAGGTCGTAGATGTCGCCCAAGATGATGCGACCACCGACCCAGTCCTGGACCCAGACCGCGGAGAATGGAACCTCTGCATCCTCCAGCGCCTGCACCTCTGCGAGCACCGCCTCGCGTCCGCCCTGCATGCCGATCCAAGGAGAGAATGCCCAGTCCGGAGGCATGGCGGGACGGCCCACATGATCACCCAAGGTGCGAAGGACATCGGTGGGTGTCGGGCCGTGAAAGACCAGCACAGAGAGGGCGTCCTGCTCATTGGTTGCGAGCGGGTCGCGATGCTCGACCTCGACCCAGGCGACGTTGGCCTCGCTGTCGCAAAGGTCGACATTCACACGCGCACTCGTCTCCACGAGGACACCAAAGCCGCGCCAATCGAGCCACCAGGGCATCGGAAAGTACGTGGTGTGCTCGCCACCAATCAGCGGCTGCGCACGGGGCGCCGCGCGACCGAGGCCCTGCTCTTCCACCCAAAGCGGGAACGCCTCGCCGCGTTGATCGGTCTGGTTGTACTGCGCGCCAAACCCGGCGAACGACGACGCCGAATCGCATGCAAGGGGAAGCGCGTAGGAGAGCTCGTCCTCGTGCGCAACGCCTTCGGTTTCAAGGCGAATCGAGGTTGTGACGTTCGGCGTTCCGACGGCGATCGTGATGATCGAGTGTGCCCCAGAGGCACTTGCGAAACGCAGCGTGACGCGGTCCGCAGCCAATGCGCTTCCCTCGTACGTGCTGAACTCCGTCTCGACCTCGTCGCGTCGGCGAAACGTGTAGAAGCCCTGGACCATCTGCACGGTTTGGCCGTAGGCGCGTGCGATCGGAACGGCACCTGGTGCGGTGCCAATGAGCGCATGCCCGTCGCTGCCCGTGAGGGTGAACGCACCCGTCGAGTCCACGGCAACCACCGTCCCATCGGAGAGCACGTAGCGGGCTGCGGCAGGCCCACTCGGGGAGCATGAGGCGCCAGATGAGAGGGCACTCAGCACGAGCAGCGCGAGTGCACCCGAGCGAGTTGTTTGTAGCGAAGAGAGTTTCGGCGTTCGCATCGGGCTCCAGTGGGTCAGCGTCCAAGCGCCATCCTACGTGGAGTCACTCACTGCCGAACAGTCTCAACGCCCGGAGTTCTCAGCCGACGGTCTGTGCGCGCTTGCCGTCCCAGTTCAGCCAGCCGCGGCGCCTTGAGACGGTGCCGATCGCGCTGATGAGCTTCACGAGATCGACCGGCTTCTCAAGGAAGTCGCGGACACCCAGGATGCCGAAGCGCCAGCGCTCTGCGGCGCCCGCCTCACCGCTGACGACGAGCACCTCCATGTCCTCGCCTCCCGGCAGCGAGCGCATGTGCGAGAGCAGGTCGACGCCGTTGAGCTCAGGCAGGTCGTAGTCGAGGACCACAAGCTGCGGAAGCTCGCGGCGCGCCCGTGCGAGCGCCTCTGCGCCCGAGTCCACCGAGACGACATCCACGGCTTGCTCGCCATACGCCAGCTGCGCGGCCCGCGTCGCCAGGCGCGCAAAGACGTGCTCGTCGTCCACGATCATGATGCGCGGCGCCTCCTGCGAGGCCCCAAACGTCACAGACACGCGCCCTTCGTTCGATGCGAGCTCGATGGCCAGCTTGCGCAGGAAGGCAACGAGCGGCGCACGAAACGAACCGACCGTGCGCGGCCTGTCTTCAGGGCGCTTTGCGAGTGAGCGCGCGAAGAGATCATCGAGCGGCTGAAGCTCCGCGCGGAAGGTCGAGAGCGCAGGAGGCACGACATCGCGCTGCATCTCAAGAATCGTGAGCGCATCCTGCGAATCGAAAGGCAGCACGCCCGTAAGAACCTCGTAGCCGAGGATCGCGAGCGAGTAGATGTCCGACGCTGCGTTCGGCGTAACGCCATCCTCCCAGTAAATTTCGGGCGCCATGTAGTGCGGCGTGCCCAGCATCGGCTCGTCTTGCGAGGCACCCTTCAGCTCACGCTCCGAGTCATGCGAGAGGCCGAAATCAACGAGGACAGGACGACCTGTGCCGCGCTCGATGACAACGTTCTCGGTCTTCAAGTCGCCATGAATTACGCCGGCCGCGTGGGCCGCCGTGAGGCCGTGGGCGATCTCGCAGATGATCTCCACACCGCGGTAGAGCGGAACGCGGGCGGCCGCTTTGCGATGCTGATGCACGATGGCCGCGAGGTTCTCGCCACGGATGTATTCCATCACGAAGAAGGGCGCGCCCTCGTGCTCACCGTAGGCGTGAATCGCTGCGACGTGCTCATTGCGGATCGCCGCCAGCGCGGCGGCTTCCTTCCGAAAACGACTCGTCATCCAGGGGACGTCCGTGCGCCCGAACTTGATGGCGACGGGTCGCTCCAGGTGGATGTCCTCCGCGCGATGCACCGAGCCCATGCCACCACGGCCGAGCTCACGGAAGACGCGATAGCGGCCGTCGATGACGGTGTTCACCGTTGCGTCCATACGAATCGAGCTGCGGGCTCGTCCGCCGGTCGGTCGCTCGGGTCTCTTGTCGTTGTCGGACATCGCTTACGAGATGGGTCGGGGGGGGAGTCGATAAGCGATCGGGGTCACCGGAACGCCGTAGCTTCGAAGCTGATGGGCGCGCGTTGCACACGCGGCCCCCTCCAGGAGATTCAAAGCCACAGGGACGACGCTACGCGCTTCTGCGGCTTCGAGGAATGACCCTTTCACCCAATCGTTGAACGAGCCCATCGCGGGGCCACACCAGACTTGATAGTCGAGCGCGCGTGAGGGCTCACCCGAGATGGCCCAGCGGCTCGAAAGGCCCAGATACCAACGGAAACAAAGCGCCATCTTGTGCTTCGGGTCCTTCTCGGCCTTGGTCACTTCGTGCGCGTCACGCTTCGACCAGAAGTCGCGCGTCTCCGCCCAAATGTCATCGAGTGAGCGGGAGAGCGTCTCTTTTTCAAGACGAACACGCACGTCTGCGGGGATCGCATCGATGCCTGAATAGGCGATGTACGTCTCGTAGAGGCGCTGCGCGCGCGGCGCGAACATCGTCCCGCGCTTGAGCACTTGGACCTTCACGCCAAGCTCAAACATGTCCGCCGCGGGTGCCATCGTGACGTCGGCCACGCCTGCCTTCGCGAGCATCTGACGGCCCGTCTCGGAGAGGCCCGACTCCACACACGCTTGATTGACCGAGCCCGTCATGACGTAGGCCGCTCCGAGCGCAAATGCCGCCGCGAGAGACTCGGGCGTGCCGAGCCCACCGCCCGCACCGACGCGGACAGGTCGCGAATAAGCATGACGCGCCGAGATCGAATCACGCAGCGCCGCAATGATCGGAAACATGGCAACGAGCGGGCGATTGTCCGTGTGGCCACCCGAGTCGGCTTCCACCGTGACGTCTTCGGCCACAGCAACGAGTCTTGCGAGCTCTGCCTCTTGTGCCGTGAGCTTGCCCTCGCGGACCAGGCCATCGAGCATCGCTTGAGGCGCAGGCGACATGAAATGCTGCGCGACCTCAGGACGCGAAACCTTCGCAAAAACATGGTGACGGCGCGCAATCGAGCCATCTGCACGACGCGTCAATCCACTCGCGGCATAGCGCACGATCGAGGGCGTAAGCGCCATGAATGCCGAGGCCTCCACACGGGCCACACCGCGCTCAACGAGCAGGTCTGCAACACGCGCTTCGAGCGAGGGCTCCTGCGGCGAATGAATCAGGTTCACGCCCCACTTGAGTGGGCTCTCGGTGCCATCGGGATTCACGCCACGGCCAAGCTCGGCCGTGAGCTCATCGATCGCCTGCGAGACACGCTCGAAGCCAAGCCCTGCCGCACCAAAGAAGCCGAGCATCTGCGCGCGCGCCATCGCGATCACAAGACGCGTCGTTGCGATGCCGTTGGCCATCGCGCCCGTGACGTAAGGAAAGCGAACGCCATGCGCCTCTTGGAAGGACCTATCCCCGAGCCACTCCGGATAGAGCGCTGGAAGCGTCGCCAAGATGCCGTGCGCGTGACCGTGTCCACCCTCGTATCCAAGGCCCACGCCGATGGCGCCCGTGTTCGAATGAAGGAGCACGTGCAGGGGTTCGCGAAACGCTTGAATCGCCTCAGCGATGCCTTCGCTGTCGAAGCGAGCAGCCTCGCCTGAATAGGTTCCGAACGTCTTCATCGATCAGCCTTCCGTGCTCTCTGCGAACGCAAGTTCGAGGAGGGTCTTCCAGTCCGTTACCTTCGCGCGCGCAGCACCATTCTGAGCTTGCGCATGCTCGACCTTTTCGATCTTTTCCCAGTCCGCGAAAGACACAACGCGCACGCCGCGTGAGGCAAGCAGCGCATCGATCTTCGCGCTGGGCGCATCCTTCGGTTCTGCATTGGGCAGCTCGGCTTGAAGGCGCGTCGCCACATCGATCGAGTCTTGGCGATTGGTTGCCACGACGCCCGAGGGCCCACGCTTGGACCAGCCGACCGCCCACAAGCCCGCGTCGACTTTGCCCTCGTGGTTCGGATAGCAACTCGACTTCGCGTGCATCGTCACGCCTTCGATCGGTCGCGCGAAAAAGCCAATCGCGGTAACGACTGCGCCGACCTGCAAGGTCACCTGCTCGCCCGTCATCATCGCCTTGCCGTTGACCACTTTGGTGCGGTCCAAGACGAGCGACTCGACCTTGCCATTGCTCCCCCGCACCTCGGCCGGTGCCGCACAGAACATGATGTGAAGACGGCGCTTTTTGCTCGATGGATCGTTCTGCGAATAGCCGCGAAGGATCTCAAGAATCTTCTCTTTCAGCTTCTGATCCTTGGGATCCGTCGCATGCACGTACTCCGGCAAATCCGCCGGATTCACCAGCGCAACCGTGTCCTGCATCTCGCCAAGCTCACGAAGCTCCACCGGCGTGAAGCTCGCTTCGGCAGGGCCTCGGCGACCGATCATGTAGATGTCGGTGAGCTCGGCCTTCTCGATGTGATCGGCTGCGTAGGCAGGCAAATCCGTCTTCAGCATCTCCTCGCGCGCACGTCCGAGCACACGCACGACATCGACCGCCACGTTGCCGTTCCCAATGACCGCGATGGCCTTCGCACCCTCGATCGGCGGCGCATCGGCCGAGTGATCCGGATGACCGTTGTACCAAGACGTAAAGGGCCCTGAACCGAGCACGCCCTTGAGTTCTTGCCCCGGCACACCAAGCTCGCGATCGACCGGCGCACCCACGGCCAACACGACCGCATCGTAGTGCGCGCGGAGTTCTTCGAGCGAGACATCGCGACCGAGTTCGACGTTGCCAACAAAGCGCACTTCGGCGCGCTTGAGGGTGCGCTGAAAGACACGCCAAACGTTCTTTGTGCCTTGATGATCCGGCGCGACACCGCTGCGCACGAGGCCGTAAGGCGTAGGCAACCGATCGAAGAGATCGACCTTACAGAGCGGCTTTCCAGCGTCTCCCTTCGCGAGTGCTTCGGTGATGTAAACCCCGGCGGGTCCGCTTCCAACGACTGCAACGTGATAGGTCATTTCGGCGCGCTTTGTAGTACACGCGGGCGAGGATGCGATCCGCTTTCTGGGGCAGCCCGACGACACACCACATCCGCTATGATTGCGAGATGGCCGATGCAGCACGACGTCTCAAGCACGATGAGGCTGAAGTGAACTCCCCCGAGGTGGAGGCGGCGTATGCGGCGTTGCCCGAAGGCTCGCGTGCCATCCTCATCGACGGTGCATTGGAGGTCATGGGTCGCCCCCGACCCGCACACGTCAATGTGCACTTCAACCTCGGCGCCGACCTGGACGATCCATTCCGACGCGGGCGTGGTGGGCCAGGCGGTTGGATCATCCTCGCCGAGCCGGAACTCCATCTCGGCCCACGCCCCGATCGCCTCTCGCCAGACCTCGCGGGTTGGCGTCGCGAACGCCTCTCTGAACTGCCGGACGGCGCAGCATTCACCCTCGCACCCGATTGGGTTTGCGAGATTCTCTCGGACAGCACCGAGCGCGTGGATCGCCTTAAAAAATCACGTGTCTACGCGCGCGAAGGCATCGGGCACTTCTGGATTCTCCATCCCGTTCTGCGCACGCTTGAAGTGCTTCGCAACACGAACGGACAGTGGCTTCAAGTTGCCGCGTTCGATCTCACAGAGGGCGACAAGCTCATCCGCGCCGAGCCTTTCGACGCTGTCGAACTCGACTTCGAAGCGCTCTTTCGCGTCTGAATCTTCACGCTGATTTCCGAGGGCTGCGTTACAAGCGATCGCATGAAGGTTCATGCTCAGGTGCCCTCGGAGATGCTTGGTTTGGACCGCGCATCGTTTCGCGCGTCGGTCATTCATCACCTCGCGCATACACGTGTGCGCGACCAGTACCGCGCGAGCTCCATCGACATCATGCATGCGGTCGGTCGGTCGGTGCGCGACAGGCTCGCGGATCGCTGGCTTGAGTGCAGCAAGTCGCAATGGGATGCGGGACACAAGCGCGTTTACTACCTCTCGATGGAGTACCTCCCAGGCCGCCTGATGCGGGACTCGCTCGCAAATCTCGGCATGTTGGAGGAGGCGCGAAGCGCGATGGTCGAGCTGGGTGTCGACCTCGATGAAGTGCTCGAAACCGAGCCCGACCCAGGGCTTGGCAACGGCGGTCTCGGCCGCCTCGCATCCTGCTTTCTCGACTCGATGGCAACGCTCGGCATCGCAGGGACAGGCTACGGAATCCGTTACGACTACGGCATTTTC
>JBILQT010000219.1:0-12764 GCA_044373065.1 Sandaracinaceae bacterium | reverse complement strand
TGAGGACGTCGCGCCGAGCATTTCGGATGCGGACCTTCAGGTCGAAGCGCTTCGCCGCCTTGCGGTGATCAAGCGCGACAAGCTTGAGGACGCGGCGGGCGCGCGCGAGACCTTCCAGCAGCTCTTGGAGCAACGCCCAGACGACGGCGATGCGCTTGTGCAGCTCGAGCAGTTGGTCGAGCGTGGCGAGGATTGGCCAGCGCTTCTCGACTTGCTGAGCCGTCGTGCGGACCTCGCGACTGGTGCCGAGCGTGCTGCGCTTTTGCGTCGTCAGGCGGATGTCTGTGAGTCGAAGCTGAACGACATCCCGAAGGCGATCGATGCGCTCGATCAGGTGCTCTCGGAGAACGACTCGCCCGAGGTCTACGCCTCGCTTGAGCGTCTCTACACATCGAGCGCGCGTTGGAGTGACCTTGTGTCGCTCTACGAGCGCATGTTGGAGCGTGGTGTCGGTCAGCCGGTGGACGTGCGGTATCGCTTGGGTCGCGTCTACGAGACGAAGCTCAACGACACCTCGATGGCGATCGAGCAGTACAAAGACGCGCTTGTCGCAGGCGATGCACATGCCCCGACCGTGGCGGCGCTTGAGGCGCTCATGGAGTCGACGGAGCATCGCGCGGCGGCAGCTGCGGTGCTTGAGCCCGTCTACCTCGCGCGTCTGCAGTGGCCGAAGGTGCAGCGTGCGCTTGAGGCGCGCATCGCATCGGAGGACGACCCGGATGCACGCAAGACGCTCTTGGGGCGTTTGGGTCAGCTCCACGAGGACTACCTTGAAGACCTCGACGGTGCGTTCGCCGTCTACGTGCGCCTCTTCCGAGAAGACCCGCGTGTCGAAGGCACGTGGGATGTGCTCACGCGCCTCTCGCGTGTGCTTGAGAAGTGGGAGCGACTTGCGGATACGTACCGTGCGACGTTGGAAGACGTCGGTGTGGATGATGAGTCGACGTACAAGCTCGCGCTCCTCGGCGGCGAGATTTACGAGACGCGTACGACGCATTCCGAGCACGCCATCGCGCTCTACCGCCTGGCGCATCGCTTTGCGGCCGATGACTCGGTCCCCTTCATGGCGCTTGAGCGCTTGTACACGCAGCGCAAGGAGTGGTCGGACCTGCTGCGCGTCTACCGTGACCGTGTGGACGGCGCGGGGTCGGATGCGGAGCGTCTCTCGCTGCTGCAGAAGAGCGCAGACCTTGAGCGCGACCGCCTGAACGATGCGGATCTCGCGATTGCTTCGTATCGCGCGATGCTCGACATCGACCCAACGCAGCCTGTCGCGATCGATGCGTTGGGTTCGCTGCTCACGGTGAAGGAGCGCTGGACGGATCTCGCCGACCTCTTGCGTCTTCGCATCGAGCACGCAGTTGCAGCCGAGGATGAAACGCCACTCAAGGCGCAGCTTGCTGCGCTTCAGGCGACGCATCTCTCTGACGTGGATGGTTCGATCGACACGTACGAAGAAATTCTTCGTGTGCAGCCAAGCCACAGTGAGTCGCTTCAGGCGCTCGAGGCACGCATCGTCGACCCGGCGTACCAGATGCGGATCATCCGTATCCTTGAGCCGATCTACGAGATCACCGATCAGTGGAAGAAGCAGATCGCGCTGCACGAAGCGGAGGCGGGTTGGACCGAAGAGCCGAGCGAGAAAGTGCGCTTGCTCTCCGCGGCCGCGAAGCTTCACGAGGAGCGTGGTCGCAATGCGAACCTTGCGTTCTCCGCCTACGCGCGTGCCTTCTCGCAGGAGCCGGCCAATGAGGAAGTGCGCGAGAATGTCGACCGTCTCGCGGCGGCTTCGGAGGATTGGAACGGCCTCGTGGTGGCCTACGAGGCGGCGGTTGCGCAGAGCACCGACCCGGCCGTGACGGCATCGCTGCTCTCGTCGATGGCGCGCATTCACGATGAGAAGCGTGGCGATCCGCGTGCGGCGATTCAGACCTTCGAGCGTCTTGTTGCGCTCGACCCGAATGACCCGAGTCCGCTCGATGCGCTGGAAGCGCTGCACACGATGGTTGGCGATTGGCGCGGGATGGCAGCGACCTTGGAGAAGAAGGTCGAGCGCTCCTACGACCCGGCCGAGCGCGGCGAGTTGCTGCGTCGTGCAGGCTCGGTCGCGGAGGACTTGCTCGGCGACCGCGACATGGCAGTCGACTTCTACAAGCGCGCGGTGAACGAGGACGATTCGGACGTGATTGCGTACGAGTCACTCGATCGCCTCTACGCCGAGGCCGACGACTACAAATCGCTCTCGCCAGTGCTTGAGCGCCGTCTTGAGTTGGAGTCCGATGGCGAGATCCGTGGCGACGTTGCCTTGCGCCTCGGTCAGCTTGCGGAGACCCATCTGCGTGAGCCGGAACTCGCCGTGCGGGCCTTCCAGCAGGCGTTGATCGATCGCCCGGGTGATGTGGATGCAGTCGCGGCGCTCACGCGTCTCTACGAGCAGCAGTCGATGTGGCCGGAGTTGCTTGAGAACCTGAAGGTGCAAGCGGCGGGTGCGGAGAGCTCGGAGGCGCGTGTTGGCTTCTTGTTCCGTGCTGCGGAGATTCTCGAGCGCGAGCTCGACGACATGCCGGAAGCCATCGCGACGCACGATGCTGTGCTTGCGATTCATCCGCGCCACGAGGCTTCGATTCAGTCGCTCCTGCGTGTCGCGCGGCTTGAGGAGTATCGAGAGCAGGCCTCGCAGACGGTCATGCCCTTCTTGGAGGCGCAGGGCCGCTGGGATGACATCGCGACGATGACGGAACTCGTGGTCGAGTCGTCGCGCGACCCGATGGAAAAGCAGCAGCATCTTCGTCGCCTGGCGCAG
The DNA here is from genome assembly GCA_044373065.1 of Sandaracinaceae bacterium. Taxonomy (GTDB): domain Bacteria; phylum Myxococcota_A; class Polyangia; order Polyangiales; family Sandaracinaceae; genus JAFLCL01. The sequence continues at coordinate 9,961 of JBILQT010000219.1, read as the reverse complement.
GTGCACGAGGGTGGACGCAACGACAAGGCTGCGGCCTTCGAGGCGACCAAGCGCGCCCTTGCAGAGGATGCGTCGGACACCTCGCTCGTCGACCAGCTTGAGCGCCTCGGCGGCGAGCTTGGCGAGTGGGAGCGCCTTGCGGATGTGCTCTCTGCGCGTGCGGGTTCGGCGATGGACGCGGAGGTCAGCAATGACTTGCTCGGCCGCCTCGCCCGCATCGCAGAAGGCCAGCTCAAGGACGATGCGCGCGCGATCGATGCGCACCGCCGTCGCCTTTCGAACGCGCCGGATGACGAGACCTCGCTTGCGGCCCTCGACCGTCTCTACGCCAAGAGCGAGTCGTGGAATGACCTCGCTGAGGTGCTCGATCGCCGTGCGCAGATGGAGAACGACCCGACGCAGCGCAATGAGTTCCTCATCCGCTTGGGCGCGCTTCGCTGGGAGCATTTCGGTAATACCGCAATGGCCTTTGAGGCGTTCCGCGATGTGCTCGACCGTGATCCTTCCGAGCCGCGCGCCCTGGCCGCGATGGAAGGCCTGCTGGCCGATGAGCGCCTTGCGCCAGACGTGGTGAACGTGCTCGATGTCGCGTACCGGACGACCGGTTCGACGGCCAAGAGTGCGTCGCTCTATGACGTCCGCATCCGCCTTGCAGACAGCGATGGCGAGCGCGTGCGACTGCTCTCTGAGCTTGCACAGCTTCGTGAGAACGACCTCGGCGATGTGGCCGGCGCGCTCACGGTTGCGGTGCGTGCCTACGAGCTCGACCCGCGTGATGAAGCGTTGCTCGGTGAAGTGGAGCGCCTTGCAGGTGCTTCGTCCAAGTTCGATGCCCTTCGCGGTCTCGCGGAGAAGGTGGCGGGCGGGGACGAACTCGATGCGACGGCCAAGCGCGACCTCTACATGCGTGCGGCGAGCTGGTACCGAGACCGTCTCGGCGATCGCGAGCATGCAGAGCGCGTCCTTGAGAGCGCGCTTGCAGCCGACCGCGAGCACACCGAAGCGCACGACCAGCTCATCGACTTGCGCCGTGAACCAGGCCGCGAGGAGAGTCTCGTTGCTTCGCTCATGACGGCCGCGGAGGTCGATCTCGACGAGACCAAGCGCGTGGAGCGTTTGCTTGAAGCGGCTCGGCTTGCGGAGTCGGCGCGCAATGATTCGGCAACGGCGCGTCGTGCTTACGAGCTCATTCTCGACCGTGACCCGGCGCATGCCGGCGCGCTCGATGAGCTCATTCGCCTCGCAGTCGCTGAGCAGCGTTGGAGTGATGCAGCCTCGCTCTTGGATCGCCGCATCGACATCGAGACGGACCCAACGACGCGCGTTGCGCAGCGTCGCCAGCTCGCACTCATCACGCGCGACAAGCTGACGGATACGAACCGCGCGATCGAGTGCTGGCAGGCAGTGCTCGATGAGGTTCCGACGGACCTTGAGGCGATCAGTGCGCTTGAGGCGCTCTTCGAGAAGCAGTCGCGCTACCGCGATTTGGAGGACCTCGTTCAGCGCCGTCTCGACATCGCCGAGACGGATGCGGAGCGGCTTGCAGGACGCGTTCGATTGGCCCGTTTGGCCGACCTTCAAGGGCGTCGCTCGGATGCGATCGATCAACTCCGAGAGATTCTCGAAGAGGCGCCGGAGAACAGCGAAGCGCTCGATGCACTCGAGGCGCTCTACCTTGCGGACAAGCGCTTTGGTGACCTCGCCGCGAGCTTGGAGTCGCGCGCGGATTCAGCGAATCGCTCGGGCCAGCGCGATGAAGAGCTTCGTCTCCTGACGCGTCTTGCGGATGCCAAGGAAACGGCGCTGGGTGATGCAGCGGGCGCGACCTCGGTGTGGGAGCGCGTGCTCTCGACCGATGCGCAATCGACCGCTGCGCTCTCCGCCTTGCCGCGCCTGTATCGCGGCGCAGGTCGCAATGCCGAGGCTGCGGATGCGTACCGAGCACTGGCTCGCGCATCGAGTGGCGCAGCGGCAAGCGCGGCTTGGCTTGAGGTGGCGGCGCTTGCGGAAGGCTCGCTCAACGATGCAGATGGCGCGGAAGCAGCGCTCCGAGAAGCCCTTGCTTCGAGCGGCGGCGACAACGCCATTCGCGAGCAGCTTCGTGCCTTCTTCGAGCGCACCAAGCGTCACGCGGGACGTGCGGAGTTGCTCGCCGAAGACGCCGAGCGCACGACGGACAAGCCTGCGCAGATTGCGCTCTTCAAGCAGGTGGCAGACCTCTACGCGCAGCAGCTCAACGACCCAGGTCGTGCGGCAAATGCGCTGGAGCGTGCTGTCTCGCTCGACCCCGAGGACCGCGCGGCGTTGCTTCCGCTCTGCGACCTCTACATCGCTGCGGGTCGTCAGTCAGATGCGATTCCGGTGCTGGAGAAGATCATCGCCAGCTACGGCACACGCCGCGCGAAGGAAGTTGCGACGTACCACCACCGTCTTGGCCAGGCCTATGAGGGCATGGGCAAGAATGCGGAGGCGCTCGCGTCCTTTGATGCAGCGTTCAAGATCGACCTCACGAGCGTCGCGATTCTGCGCGACCTAGGCCGCATCTGTTACACGACGGGCGATTGGGACCGCGCGCAGAAGACCTTCCGTGCGCTGCTCCTACAGAAGCTCGACGCGAACTCGGGCATCACCAAGGGCGACGTCTACTTCTACCTCGGCGACATCACGGCCAAGCAGGGCGACCCGAAGAAGGCGATCACGATGCTCGATCGCGCACTCGTCGAGCAGCCTGGTCATCCGGCCGCTGTGGCGCTTCTCGCGCAGCTCAAGAGCTAACCTCCGTTCGTGACGCAGGTTTGGATCAACGGAACGCGTGTCTCCCCTGAGGAGGCGCGCGTTTCTGTTTTTGACCGAGGATTTCTCTTTGGCGATGGCGTATTCGAAGTGCTGCGTGCCTACGCGGGAAAGCCCTTCGCGCTCGAAGAGCATCTGATGCGCTTGGAGCACTCGCTCGAGGTGATGGAGATTGCGTCACCCTGTTCACGGGCGGAACTCGTGGATGAGATTCAGCAGGCCGTGGCGGGCCTGGAAGAGGACGCCTACCTGCGCCTTACGATCACCCGCGGAGAGGGGTTGGGTTTGGACCCGCGAGGCGCACGCACTCCCACACGCGTGATGATCGTCGCCAAGGTGCAGCACGATGAAGCCCTTCTGGCGCAAGGCGTTTCGGTGGCGAGCGTGCGTGCGGTGCGCGCGACAGATGCCTCGTTTGCGATCGGCGCGAAGGTGAGTGCGTACGTCCCCAATCTGCTTGCGTTGATGAGCGCGCAACGTCGTGGGGCGTATGAGGCGGCGCTTGTCGGTGATGATGGATCGATCAGCGAGGGCGCCTCATCGAACCTCTTTCTCGTCACGCGCGGCGTGCTCACGACACCTCCTCTTGAGAGCGAAATTCTGCCCGGCATCACGCGTCGCATCGTTCTTGAGTGCGCCCAGGAGTTGGGCATCCCGATTCGCGAATCGCTCGTGTTTCAATATGATGTTTCTGGCGCAGACGAGATGTTTCTGACGAGCAGCGTGCGCGAGATCGTGCCTGTGATCGCGTTTGATGGGCGGTCGGTTGGCCTTGGTCTTCCGGGGCGAATCACGCAGGCGCTTCACCATCGGTATCGAGAGCGCGTGCGCACGCAACGCTAGCGCCCTGGGCCCGACAAGGGCGCATGTTGACCAACATTCTCGGTGGTTTTCTCGACCTGCTTGCCCCCGCGCGTTGCGCTGCGTGCGATGCGCCGATGCCACAGGCCAAGCCCTTCTGCGCAGCCTGTGAGGAGCTGCTTGAACCTGCGGAGAGCGGCGGTGCATTTGCGTTCGGAGGGCCACTCGCGACGGCGATTCATCGCTTCAAGTATCGGGAGCATCCGGAGCTCGCGAGGCCGCTTGCGCGGAGCTTGGTGCCCTACGTCGAAGTGTTTCTTGAGGCGCATCCAGTGGACTGCATCGCTGCTGTTCCGCTGGCCTCCAAGCGATTGCGAGAGCGGGGCTACAACCAGTCTGCGCTGCTCGCCCAGGCGCTTGCGAGGTTGCTCAAGGTGCCCTTTGCAGCGGGCGTGCTGGAGCGTTGTCGCGAGACATCGTCCCAGGCGCTGCTGGATGCCGAGCAGCGTCGCGACAATGTGCGTGATGCGTTCGTTGCGCGTGAGGCTGCGCGCGGGCAGCGCTGGTTGCTCATCGACGACGTGCGCACGACGGGCGCCACGCTTGAGGCCGCATCGCATGCGTTGATGCGCGCGGGTGCCAAGCGCGTTCAGTCGTTCACGCTGGCCGTGGCACCCAAGGATTCTTCGCGCTGAAGGAGCCGTCTGCGTGCGCTCTGCGCTTGTTCTGAGAGCGCAGGCGAGAGCGGGAGGTGGCCGATGGCTGTGTCGAATGCACGCGCGATGCGGCTCGTGTCGCCATCGGCCAGCGTGATGCGCTCGAGCCATGCGAGCTCGAAAGCGAGGCGCATGAGTGCGTGTTGATTCGCCGCGTCGACAGCGAGCATGACGAGCGCTTCACGTCGCGCGCGCTCGTCTGCGAAGTACGTGCTGACGTCCTCTGGATGCAGAGCAAATGAACCGTCGTCAACACGTGTGAGCGCCACGGTGATGCTCGCATCGAAGCCCAGCTCCGAGGCGTGCATGGGCTCTAGCGCATCGATGTGATCATCGTCATTCACGTCGCGCAGCGCCTCGATGCACGTTGCGCCCTCGAGCCCCGTCGTGTCTGTCGCGACGGTTTCGAGGTACCCGTCGGCATGCACCCGCGCGAGTGCGAGGCAGGTGCGCGTGGCCTCTGCGCGGACTAAGACGATGTCGGCCAGGGTGTCGCCATCGAGGTCGGAACCCGTGCGCGGGTCGAGCGTCAGGACGTTGTCCTGCGTGCCCGAGTCGAGTGCCAGGACGACACCGCGCGTGCTCACGATGCGCAGCGCCGAGGCCTCTTCGCTGTTCAGCGCGACTGCGATGAAGTGGGGCGTCTCGACGCGTTGCGCGACCACAAAGCCGTGCGCTTGCATCGTGTCGGTGACGGCCTGCATCTCGGCGGCTGGGTCGACCCCGACGCCGAAGTAGAGCGCATCATCCGGCATGGCAATCGCGCCGCCGCAACCTGCGATGAAGAGGGAAGCAAGGACTGCGTGCGGGAGATTCGTTCGAAAGGGCTGCAATGGGCTTTGCTCCAACTCTCGCGTTTGAGTATCTCTCGCGCTCGATGAAAGGCACGCGGCCCACCACGAAGACTGCGGTCTCCGAAAAGCCCATCGCACGCAACGCGCGTGCGACGCAGCGCTATGAGATCGAAGACAAGGTGGAAGTGGGCCTTGTGCTGACAGGCTCCGAAGTGAAGTCGCTGCGCGCGGGGCGATGTGATCTCGAAGGCGCGTTTGCAACGATCACACGCGGAGAAGTCTTCCTGCACGGCGTCTACATCGGGCCCTACACGCAGGCGACGGTCTGGGGGCACGAGGAGAAGCGCACGCGAAAGGCGCTCCTCAAGCGCGGCGAGATCGAGAAGTGGTCAGGTCGCGTCACAATGCGCGGCCTCACGATCGTGGTCTTGCGCTTCTACTTTAAGGGCAGCTTCGCGAAGGCTGAGCTGGGCTTGGCGCGCGGAAAAGCGATTGGTGACGATCGCGAGAAGCTGAAGAAAGCGGCGGACATGAATGAAGCGCGGACGGAAATGGCGCGGGTGCGAGGTCGGTCGTGAGCCTCCCTGTTCGCTACCTTGAGTTGGATGCGCAACTGCACTCGCTCGTGAAGGATCAAGCGGTGCTCGAAGGGCCCAAGGCACTTGCGCCGGGGACGCCCCTCTTGATCCTCGCGCACCGCCACGACGGCTCCCCGGTGAGCATTGATGTGCGTGCGGTGGGTTCACGTCGCATTCGTGTCGAGCCACTCACGTACGAGGTTCGCGTGCGCCTGATCAACCTCAGCCGTGATGTGCGCCAGTGGCTTGAGAGCGCGGTCGGTTCACGAAGCGCATAGGAAGTCTCGTCCCTCGACGAGGCCGCGTGCATGTAGCTGCGGACGAATCACCTCGCGTGCCCCACGCGCGCCAACAGCGACGACAATGAAGGGGCGCGGCAGTGAATCGAGCAGGGTAGGAGCATGCACCTGAGCGCCACCGAGCTTGGTGTTGCCAATCTTCCGCGGGTCGATGTCGATGAATGCGGAAGGCCACGCGCCATGCTCGCGCAACGCGCCAGCAAGCCTTCGCCCGGTGGTGCCTGCACCCCAGATGGCAAAGCCTCCTTCGTGAATGAGTCGCGCGGCGAGGTGCCTGGCCTTGAGGCGACGGAATGCAGCGCGTGAACAGCGTGCGTCGGTGAAGGTGAGGCGTGACTCACGGTGCCTCCAGCGAAAGAGATGCGCGTCGACCTTCGCGAGCGAAAATCCTTGTGCAGCAAGGCGAAGCCAGAGGTCATAGTCTTCGGGGAAGTCGCCCTCGCGGTAGCCGCCAACTGTCTCAACCGCGGACGCGCGCATCGTCACCGAGGGATGGCAGAGGGGTGACTCGATGAAGAGCGCGTGTGCGTGATCGATCGGGGAGAGAAGGGCGTTTTGCCAGTCGACGTAGCGTGTGAGGCCCTCATCGGGCGAGGGGAAGGCTTCGACTTGGGTGCCTAGAACGGCGAGGGTTTGATCGCGATCGAGTGCTTCGATTTGGCGTTCAATGCGGCCTCGTAGCGAGACGTCATCGCCGTCCATGCGCGCGATGTATTCGCTCTGACACCGGGTCCTTCCGATCTCCAGTGCACGCACGATTCCGAGGCCTGCGGTGCGTACAATCTCCACGCGGGCATCCTCATGCGCGTGCCTCGCCGCAATCTCGGAACTTGCGTCCGTCGAGCCGTCATCGACAAGCACGATGCGGCCAACACACGCCTCCTCGCGCACGCTCCGAATGGCCTCATCCAACCAGCGCGAGACATCGCGGAAGGGCAGGAGCACGGAGGCTTTCACCCGAGCACGCTCACGCACTCATCCGAGTTTGTGCTCCGCGATGATCCGGCCGAAGGCGTCTTCCACTGCGAGCACAATTTGCTCGATGCGTGCGAGGCCGAGCATGCCGCGACGCACGTCATCGCAAGCCAGTACGCCGATGATCTTTCCGCCGACGCGAATCGGTTGAAGCGCGACGTCGCCACCTCGCGAGCCGACCGCTGCGCGGAAGATCCCGTCTGCGATGGCGCTTCCGTAAGGGCCCAAATAGGCGTTGCCCGATTCGACGACGCGCTGGAAGAGGCTGGCGGTGGTGGTGGGGATCCAGAGGTTGCGTGCTGCGTCCTGGCTGACGCCAGAGCCCACTCCGGCCCAACCCTTGAGCACGTTCTTTCGAAGCGCGAAGAACACCGCGCAACGCGAGACCGCGAGGGAGCCGTCGAGGGCGGCGAGGACGACATCGTCGCGTGTGCGCGCGCTTCGAATCGCGGCGAGTGCGGTGCGGACGTCTGGGAGGGTTGTTCTGACTTGATCGCGGCCCGGCCTTGAAATTCGGCTCTGTGCACGCTGTGAGCGCTTGGTGTCAGAGGGCTCGATCGTGGGCAAATCCCAGCTTCCTTCGGCGGCCGGACGCGCGTCGTCATCCGCCTCGGGCAGCCCCAGGGGCGGGGCCAGAACACTCACCGGCTTGGGCGGCATCGGCTGCGTGGGCGCAGAGACGAAGGCCGGCGGTGGAAGCGTTGCGACACGAACTTGCTTCGGGTCAAACGTGTGCGACGCGGCCTCGCTGGCAACGGCCGTCGCGAGTTCCAAGGGCGTCAGCTTGGCTACGCGCGGCGGGCGCACGCGTGAGTCGGACGGGCTGTTCCCTGGGCCGTCACCCCGGGCAGTGTACATGCCGAAGGGCGGTGTGCTCATCGCCACCCGCTTGGTGCGCACCAGCGGCATCGGCGCAGGCTCATCGATCGAGTCCTTCCCGGTGGGCATCGTCGAGCGACGCCGTACCAACTCAAGGACGGGTGGCTGCTCGTCGACGGGCGCGGTCTTTGAGCGCTGCCTCGGTCTGGCAATCGCATGTGCGCGCAGGGTGCGGTCGAGGTCGCTCAAGCGAAGCGCGATCGGCAGCACGCGCTCCTTCGAGAGGCGCTCCAGCTCTTGCACGACGTGGCGGTCTGACGGCGCAAGCATCGCGAAGACCCAGCCGCCCCTCGAGGGCCTCACGGGGAGGGCACCAAACTCGACGAGTGCCGTGCGCGAGACATGCGCCAGGGTCTGCGCGCTGAAGAGATTCAAGTCCTCGGGAGCGGCCACGGGGCCGAATCCTTCCGCGACGAAGAATCCCGCGAGGGCATCTTCGTCTGTACCGCGATCGATCAGCGCGCGGACAAGCGCGGCCGCGTGGTGCGGCACGGTCGCCATCGCATCCGCGAGGCGTGCTCGCGTGACGAGGCCCGCCCGCTTGAGTCGCACGCCCAGGTCGCCGAACATGAGAGTCACGTAACGGGTTTGGCGGTGACTGGTCAAGCATGCTCTGACCCCGCCCATCCGACGGGGATCGAAGTGCGATGAAAGCGCGTAGGCTCGTCAGGTGAGGACTTGTGGCTTCGTTGCCCATGACCGAAAGAAAACGCGCTGCCGCTTCGTTCTCACAAGAAGCCGCCAAAGCTTCTTGCTTTTGCCGGGTCTCTCGCCTCGTAATCAGATGTCTGCTTGCTGCGAAGGAGGAACACGATGACGCATCGAAACGCACACTGGGGTCTGCTTCATAAGGTCCGCGATGCATCGCTGTGGCTCGGTATCGCGGGTGCGCTGGCGCTCGGTCCGAGCGTGTTCGTCCCGGAGGCGGCACAGGCTCAAGAGCTGACGGAGTCCCGCCGCGTGCGCATCGCACGTCGCCTCGCGCAGAGCACTGTTTCAGTCATCTGTGGCCCCGCCACCGGGTCTGGTTTTGTCGTCGGGCCAGAGCATTGGGTCATCACCAATCACCACGTCGTCGAGTCGTCGCGCATGGGCGTGCAGGTTCGCTTCGGCAGCGGCACCACGATGCAGGCGCGCGTTATCCGCATGGACCCAACGCACGACCTCGCGATCCTGGAGTTGGTCGGTCGCGTCACAGCGCCCCCGCTTGAGCTCACCGACTCAGACAGCGTGGAAGTGGGCCACACGGTGCTCGCTTTCGGCAGTCCCTTCGGCCTCGATGGCACGCTCACCGAAGGCATCGTTAGTGCGCGTCGCGACGTTCCCGATGTGGGCGGCGGAATGGCGCGTCGCCTCATCCAAACCGACGCGCCGATCAATCCGGGCAACAGTGGGGGCCCGCTTGTGGACCGCCGCGGACGTGTCGTGGGCGTCAACACCGCGATCCTCAGCCGCACCGGCGGCAGTCACGGGATCGGCTTTGCCGTGCCCTCGAACTACGTCGCGCAGCTTATCCAAACGACACGCGATCAGCCCCGCACTCAGGTCGCCGTTGCCCCGCAAACGTCGCCGAACCCGAACCCAGCCGTCGTCACGCAGCCCACACAACCGAACGGCCCTGCCTTCCTTGGCGTGCGCGGCCGCAACTTCGCCGCGGGTGGCTACACGGGCGTGCAGATCGACCAGGTCGAAGTGGGCTCCCCCGCTCAGCGCGCCGGCCTGTTGGGCGTCAGCGACCAGCCGCCGGAGTTGGTTGCGCGGCTGAACATCCCATGGACGGGTCACATCATCACCGCTGTGGATGGTCGGCCAGTCCGCAGTGTCGACGAACTCGCTCGCGAGGTCTCCGCGCATCGCCCGGGTCAGAGCATTGAGGTCACCGTTACCGTTGGCCCGGGGCTGCTCAATGGTACGCGGCGGATGGCGCTGGCAGCGCTACCGGCGCCAACGCCACCGACCCCGTAGCGTCGGGGCAAACCATCTCGGAAACGTCCGGCTTTCGGAGTTTTCGTCGAGTGGGGATCCACTGGTGTCAGAGGTGCGCCAGGCCAAGCTTGGTTGAGGAGGATTCATGCAGTGAACAACGAGTGATGAAACCTCATTTGCAGTCTTGCGGGATGAGCCCG
>JBILQT010000224.1:0-12192 GCA_044373065.1 Sandaracinaceae bacterium | reverse complement strand
ATCGTGAGCCACTGGTGATCGTCTCCGACGCGAATGAACTCGGAGATGATCCCGAAGGGCAAGAGCAGGATGAAGAGCCAGACAAAGACGAGATTCAGCGTCGCGAACTGCCGCGGATAGGGGAAGTTCTTGATGCGCTCGGCCTGGCCTTGGAGGCTGACGAGAAGCGAGATCGTGCGCGCGAGCTCGAGATGGTTGTGCTCGGTGAGCTGGCCCTTGGAGGCAAGCGCGGCGAGTGCCTTCGACTGACCATCCAGAAGCGCCACGGCCCGATTCTTCCGCTTCAAGACCTGTACGCGCTCGGCATCGTCGAGGAAGGGCTGCAACGCGTCGTCGAGCTTCACGCCCTGCTCGGGGATTGTGAAGAGGCCCTTTCGGTACTCGGCATCGGCGCGCACCTGCGTGTTCTCCCAGACGCGCGGCTCACGGAGTTGATGTCGCAATGCGGTGAGCCACGCGAGGTGCCTGTAGACCATCTGGCGATGCGTTGCTTGGGCTTCACGGGCATCGGCGATCGAGATCAGATCACGCGCAAAGAGAGCCCACGTGCGGCTCGCATTGACGATGCCGCCCCAGATTTGCCGCGCCTCCCAGAGCCGTCCGTAGGCCGCGTTCGACTTGAAGCCCGTCACGAATGCGACGGCCGTTCCGAGCATCGCAATCGGTGCCCAGGGGATGCTGGGCAGCGCGATGCCGAGCGCATCGATGGCCACGGGCACGCTCGCAATGAGCGTGAAGATGAACGTCTCTCGACGTGTCCATTGGGCGAGTCCGATGAGCGAGTAGCGACGACCTGCATGCATCGCTGCACTATCGGTCAGCCCTCAGCGCGTTCCCAACATGTTGCGCGACGGGCCCCACCTCCTGGCAGGTTCTCAGTGCGCGCGTGATGCCTCCACAGGCACGATGCCAAGCTCGCGACGCACCTCTTCAAGCGGCCGCTCGAAATGCTCTTCGAGCCACACCGGCGGAAGGAACTGCGCCTTCGAGCCCATGCGATACGCATCGAGCGCCATCTTGAAAATACGTGGCTCCTTCGGCGCGAACTTCGCGGCGGCAACAAGCGCAATGACGCCCGGTGGGGCCATCTTGGTCTGCCCAAACGAGAAGGCCTGCACGGCGATCTCTCCCGCCACATCGGCCTCGTAGCCAGCCAGCACATGCCAAAGATCATGCACCTGACGCATGCGCTGCGAGACGTACGCGGGCACTTCGGGAAGGCCCGGTGGGCTCTGGAAAAGGTCGGGATCGAGACCGTGTCGATCCAAGAAGCGAACGTACGCGCCGCCGAGCGTCGACGCAGGAAGCGCACGCAGCTTGTCGAAGTCCACCGAGCGCGAGTCGATCGACGGGCGCTCACGCAAGAGACGCGCGCCTTCATCCTCGAGCGTCAGCTTCGCGAGGAACATCGGATAGCCTCGACGCGCGAGAACAAGGCCCAGGCGAAAGACCTGCCGCGTGTCGTTTGTGTCGTGGAGCAATGCCTGAATCGCATTCACCGCAAGCCGCGCGCGCTCAAGTGCTGTGCCCTGAAGCGCGATGCGCGCAGCCTCTCTTTCCTCGCGGTCTTCTGCGCTTTGCGGAGCGTCCTGGAAGCTGCCGAAGGTATCGGTGACGGGAGCGAGTGGGGGCATCTTGGTTCTCCTTGTTGGCAAGAGTGACAATAGCGACTCGCTCCTTATTGTCAACGTTGTCAATGAGCGCTTCACATTCCTTTGCAGTCAGCTCACGCTCGACGCATGGCCAAGCCCGCAGACAAAAGCTCACTGGTTTCCCTCGCGGGAAAGAAGCGCCCCGCGAAGACTCCGCGCGTGAAGCGAGAGAGCGTCGAAGAGCCCAAGCGTCAGCGCCGTAGCCCTGCGGTGGCGCGCGGGCACATCCTCGATGTCGCGAAGAAGCTGCTCGCCGAGCACGGCCCGGATGCCATTGGGCTCAAGGCCGTCGCGCAGAGTGCAGGCGTGAGCCACGCGCTCATCTCGCACTATTTCGGCACCTACGATGCACTCGTGGAGGAGGCACTTCACGCGCACTTGGCGGACTTACGCGAAGAGACGTTGCAGCGTGTTGCGGGGCTTGTGCATGCGGGCCCAGAGGAGTGGATCGATGCCTCCTTCGATCAGTTCACAGGGCCTGTCGCGGGTCGACTCTTGGCCTGGGCGATTCTCTCAGGCCGTCTCGACAAAGAGGATTTTTTCCCGCGACGCGATCAGGGGATGAAGCGCGTCGCAGATGCGGTTCAAGCGCGCCTGACAGGTGAGCTCGGTGAGGAGGCCCCGAGCCGTGAGGACATCGAGTTCGCGATGATGGTGAACTTCTCGACAGGGCTTGGTTACAGCGTGGCCAAGCAAGTGCTGTGGGGCTCGTTCAACAAAGAGGCGAGCCCCGAGCGCGATCAGTGGTTTCGAAAGCGCTTTGCCGAGCTGCTCACGGCCTCGTTGCCCAGCGTGGATTCACTCGCAAAGAAGAAAAACAAGCGCGGGAACACGCGCTGATGCGTCTGCGTTGAGGCCTCCATGACTGCGCTCCTCGAATGGTTTCAGGCCAACGCAGCGAGCTCGCCGTGGGCCTACGCATGGCTCTTTCTGGCAAGCCTCATCGAGTACGTTTTTCCGCCCTTCCCTGGCGATGCCATCGCGCTCCTGGGCATCTTTCTCGCCGTGACCTCGGGCATGTCTGCGCCGCAGACCTACTTGGCGCTCAACCTTGGCGCGCTCCTCGGAGGGCTCGGCGCGTATGCATTTGGAAGGCACTTCGCGGAGGTGGAGAAGCGGCCCGCGTTTCTTCGCACGCCCAAGACTGCGGCGATGCTCGCCGAGGTGGAGGCCAAGATTGCCAAGCATGGCGCTGTGATCTTGATGGCCAATCGGTTCATCCCCGCGATGCGCTCATTCTTCTTTGTCGGAGCGGGCATCGCGCGCGTGCCTGCTTGGAAGGTGGCGCTCTACGGCGGCATCTCGGCCTGCGCGTGGAACGCCATTCTCTTCGGGCTCGGCACACTCGCTGGGAACAACCTCGCGCAGCTTCAGACGTGGGTGGAGCGCTACTCGCTCGTCGCCGTGAGCCTCTTTGTGCTGGCACTCGCTGTCTATGTCGTTCGACGGATGCGCAGAAAGGTTGCGCAATGATGCCTTTCGAGAGCGCGTGCTTGCGGCCATCATCATGCGATGCGCACCTCGCGACGTGACTGGCTCCTCGGCTCTGCGGCAACCGCCTCGACGCTTCTCATCGGATGCACGCGCGAGGAACCGCGCTTTCGAACCGCTGCACTGCCTGCCTCACGCACCCCTCGGGAAGTCCTTCGTGTGCTCACGGGGCAGCCGACGCAGGATGGTGCGGGTGTCTCGCTCACACGTGTGATTGGCCAGCGTGAGCTCGATCATCTCGACCCGTTTCTGCTGCTCGATGAGATCCACTCGGATGTACCAAACGCCTACATCGCGGGCTTTCCGGATCATCCGCATCGCGGCTTTGAGACCATCTCGGTGATGCTTCAGGGCAACATGCGGCATCGGGACAGTCGCGGAAATGCGGGGCTCATCACAGGTGGCGGCATTCAGTGGATGACGGCGGGAAGAGGCATCGTGCACTCCGAGATGCCCGAGCAAGAGGCGGGGATGCTCTGGGGCTTTCAGCTCTGGCTCAACCTTCCACGCGCCGAGAAGATGTGTGCGCAGCGCTATCAGGACATGGCGCCGGAGCGCATCACTGAGCGTCGTCTTGCCTCAGGTGGCCTCCTCCGCGCTATCGCCGGTCACACGCTCGATGTAGATGGCCCCGTGGAGCCGCGAAGCACAGAGCCGATGCTCTTCACCGCGATGCTGCGTGATGAAGCGCCGCTCGAGATCGATGTGCCGCGTGATCACAACGCGTTCGTCTTCGTGCATGCGGGCGAGTTGGAGACGGGACCAGAGCGCCGGCGTACGCGGGTGCAAACGAACGAGATCGCCATCTTCGATGCAGGCACGCGTGTGTCGTTGCGCGGTGTGCGCGAGGGGACGGGGATTCTCTTTGCGGCGGCACGTCCACTGCGCGAGCCCATCGCGCGTCGGGGCCCCTTTGTGATGAACACCGCGGCGGAGATTGAGCAGGCCTTTGCCGACTACCGCGCGGGCCGCCTGGGCTGACAACGATCGCGAATCGTCTTATTTTTCCTAGCGTTTCGTCGCTTCAGATTCTCGCAAGGTGTGCCCTGCACAGTTCATCATCGAGCCGCACTTCGCAGCTCCAAAGGAAGTCACACCATGAATACCCGCAATCGCATCGCTACCTTCTTCGCTGTTGCATCGCTTGCGCTGGGCGCGCCCCTTCTGGCTTCCGCGCAAGATGCAGCGCCTCCTGCAGGCGGCCACTGTGAGCATGGTCGTGGAGGTCATGGAGGCCGTCATGGCGGCCACGGTCGCGGCAACCCGGAAGAGCACATTGCGCGCATGCAGCAGCATCTGAACCTCGATGCTGCACAGACGGCAGCCGTGCGCACGATCGTGACGGAGGCGCATGCGCAGCACGAAGCGCTTCGCAACGAGCGCCTCACGGAGGATGAGCGACGCGCACGCCATCAGGCGATCATGGCGTCTTCAGGCCAGCGCATTCGCGCCCTTCTTCGCGCGGACCAACAGGCACGCTTTGACGAGCATGTGGCGCGCATGCAGGCACATCGCGGCGAAGGCGGACGCGGTCGTGGTCGTGGTGCAGGGCCGAACCCCGGCGCGCCTCGCCAAGCGCCCGGCATCTGAAGGAGCGTTGTGAGCGCGCGCATCTTGATCGTGGAAGACGACGACGCGATCGCGTCTGCCCTTGAGAAGCAGCTCGGTCGCGTTGGCTTCACCTGCACGCGCTTGTCGAATGGCGATGACGCCCTGTTGATCGAGGGCGGCTACGACCTCGCCATTCTCGATCTGATGCTCCCCGGCACCTACGGGCTCGATGTGCTCAAGCGTTGGCGACAGGGCGCGCCCGCGTTGGCCGAGATGCCCGTCATCTTGCTCACCGCGCGTGATCACACGGCCGACAAAGTGCGGGGCCTCTCGCTCGGTGCGGATGACTACGTGACCAAGCCCTTCTATCCGGAGGAGCTTCTGGCCCGCGTTCAAGCTCGCCTGCGAAGGCGTGCGGGCACGAGCGCGATCGAGTCGATCGATGTGGGCCCGCTGCAGATACGACCCGAGCACCGTGAAGTTTTTCTTCACGAGGTGGCGCTCGATCTCACGCGCGCAGAGCTCGAGATTCTGCTCCATCTCGGCAAGCGCCTCGGCCATGCGGTGTCGCGCGCAGAGCTCGCGGAGCTAGCGCTGGATCGCGAGGATGATCTCTCGGGTGAGCGCGCGCTGGACGTGCACATGTCCCGCATCCGCAAGAAGCTCGGCAAAGAGTCCTCGCTGATCGCCACGGTGTGGGGCATCGGCTATCGCCTCTCCAAGCCGAGCAAGCCGTGAGCATCACAACACGCGTGATGTTGGCCGTGGCCATCGCTGCGCTGGTCGCGACGAGCGCGCTTCTCTGGGGCATGCATGTCATCGGTCGCGAGGCCGCCGATGCGCGCTTGGTGGATGTCGTCACCAACATCATGGAGTCGGGCGGACGCGAGCGCTGCGAGATGAACCCTGAGCGCTTCGTCGCGCGGAGCCGAAGCCCACGTCGCATGGAGCGACTCGCACGACGTGAACGCATGCAGGGGCCGCTGCTGCACAGCGAGCTCACGGTGCACTCCATCGAGGGCATGAGCGCGACCGGCGGCCCACCGCTGAGCCAGAGCGTGCGCGTGCAGCTGGAGAGCACCGATGTCGTCTTCGAGGGCGAGCGGCTCTTTGTGCGGATGCCTTGGACGGAAGGACCGTGCGTGGTCGTCGGCGTCTCGCGATCACGCGACGCAATGATCGGCCCCGGCTGGCGCCCGTGGGCGCTCGCGGTCGTGGTGCTTGGGTGCTCGCTGCTCGCCTCGGTGCTGGCATTGCGAAGCCCGCTGCGCCGTCTCTCGCTGCTCTCGGAGGCAGCCACGGAGCTCGGCGCGACAGGCTTTCGGACGCGCAAGAAGCTCGACAAAGCGGCGCATTTGGAGGCCCAAGACGAGGTCGGCCAGCTCACGATGCGGATGCGCGACGCCGTGGATCGCATTGCGAAAGACTCCGCCGCATTGGCCGCACGCGACGTCGCGCTCACGGAATACGTCACGCACACCACGCACGATTTGATGACGCCTGTCACCGCGCTGATGCAGCACCTCTCTCTCCTTGAGGAGGCCTCGCGTGAGGGACGCCCCGCGAGCCTTGAGACCGTGGCGCATGCGATGCGCGAGACGCACTACCTCACGCAACTCGTGAGCAACCTCGGCGTGATTGCGCGCGTCGATGCGAGCGAGCGCATTGTGCAGAAGCGTGATGTCGATCTGCGTGAGGTGGTGGAGCGTGTCGCCGCGCGGCATATGCCGCTTGCACGCGCGCACCAGATCTCGCTCGCGCACTCGGTGCCCGATGCCCTCGTGATGGCGCATGTCGATGAGCTCCTCTTGGAGCGCGCGCTCGGCAACCTTGTGTACAACGCGATTCGTCATCATCGACGTGCCCCGGGGCAAGACGAAGGGCACGTTGCGCTCCTCTTGAGTGTCCAAGGCGCGCGCTTTGCGATGCGTGTGCTCGATGATGGTGCGGACGGCGCGAGCCAAGCTGCACGCATTCAGAAGCTCTTCGCGCAAGGCGATGAGGCCGGGCAAGCACGTACGCGCACGCACGGCTTTGGCATCGAAGTGGTGCGCAAGGTCGCGCTCGCGCATGACTTTTCGACGAAGGCAACGCCAGGCGCTGAGGGCGGCCTGGAGGTCACGATCGAAGGGGCGGCGCTGAACTCCTGAGCGCGGCCTGCTGCGTTTCACGCAGGTATTGATCTCCGTGCGAACTGCGAGGGTGGCCAGAGCAGCCGTGCCTCAGCGCGGACAGGTCCTCGCGTAGCTCACCGAGATCGGGCGCTCGTCGATCCCGCAGTGCGGGCATCCAAGGTCGAGACGATGCACCAGCACGCGCGCGCGAACAGGCATACCCACGTCGAAGAATCCACCCAAGGGGTCGGTGTAGGCGCCCGCGGTGATGCCGATACGGATAGGTCCACTTCCCAAGGGGATTGAGTCTGTGGGCACGACCTGATTTGTCGTGACGACGCCGGCAGTGGCGGTGATCGTCAGGCTCTCTTCATCGCCCCCCGTGGTCGGATCGTCGGGCGTGTAACGGATGCGCATGCGTTGCGTACGTGCCTGCCCCGGAGCATCGAAGGTGGTTGACCCGGAGTTCAATCCGTACCCAACGCGGCAAAAGATTTCCGGCATGAGTGTGCCGATGGGCGCCGCGTCTTCGGGCGTGATGAGTGGCCGGAGCATTCCACCCGCCAACTGGGTGCCGCGGATCGCATCCTGGTCGATCGGCGATGCCGGGAAGGTGCATGTGTCGAACTGGGTCCAGTGCCACTGTGCTGCAACGCCTGTGATCGTTGTCGGGATGCCCATGTTCCGTGGCGTGCCCGCGCCCATCTCGCCGCGGCCGATGACGATGGCCCATCCTCCAAGA
The DNA here is from genome assembly GCA_044373065.1 of Sandaracinaceae bacterium. GTDB lineage: Bacteria > Myxococcota_A > Polyangia > Polyangiales > Sandaracinaceae > JAFLCL01. Next base: position 4,642 of record JBILQT010000224.1, on the reverse strand, counting down.
GGCCTCTCGGCCAGGCCGCCGAGCGTCTGACCTACAAGCTCCATCGTCACTTCAAGCTCCACCGGCCCCCAGCCCATGGTCGAGCCGGCGTCGAGCCAGAAGGCACCCGCTTGGTTGTTTGCGGTGCCGTCAAGGAGCTCCGCGTGTGTTGTTCCCGTGATCAACTCGACGAAGCAACTCGCATCGCCCCGCGTGTTCGTGCAGTCAACCGTGTCGACTGTCGTGAATGTCGCGAGTGGACGCTCCTCCCAGAAGTTACCGTTGCCGTCGTCATCGCAGTAGTTGCAGCGCTCGGTGCCCGCACACCCAGCATAGCTGCAGGCGTCTCCGCAGAGCTGCAAACCCGGCGTACCGCAGCTGGTCGTGCACGCGCGCGAGGTGCCGCGAGAGCATTCGAAGTCTTCGTCCTGTGCACCATCGTTGTCGTCGTCGCAGCCGTTGCAGACCTCGTCTGCAACACAGGTGTTCCAGCCGAGACAAGCCGCGTTGCAGGACTCGGTGCCGCTGATCCCGCAGCTCGTTGAGCAAGGACGCGTGTCGCCCCGCGCGCACAAGACCGAGCCGTGGATGATGTCGTCCACCAGCACGTCACAGTCATCATCGATGCCGTTGCAAATCTCTCCGGCCAGTGGATGCGTGCTACCGACCGCGTCGTTGCAGTCGCTCCCGCAGCGGAGTCGCCCAGTCGCATCGTGCTGACAGCATGCGGAGGACTCGTAGCTGTCGCTGTCGCTATCGAGACCACCGAAGGTGCTGAGATCGCAGTCTTCGTCGTGGCCCATCGTGTCGCAGACCTCGAGGTTGCCAGGCTTGCGCGTGCTGTCGGTGTCGTCGCAATCGTCCCCGAGAGCCACGCCCCGGTAGTCATAACAATTCGCGTCACGGGAGCCATCGCCGTCCACGTCGGGTCCCACGTTCTCGCAGCGCCGCCGTGCCTCGGAGCACGTATCGGTCGTGCATGCGATCCCGTCGTCACAGAACGTCGCCTGGAAGGTGCAACGTCCGTCCACGCACCGCTCGCGGTCGGTGCAGTAGAGGTCATCGATACAGTCCGCATTTGTGACGCAAAGGCCGGCGTCGCGAACGAGCGCATCGCGAGCGCCACCGTCTTCAAGTCCACCCGCATCCTCCCCAGCGTTCGGTGTTGGGCAGCCCGTGAGCCCTGCCACAACGCACAAGAGAAGAGCTGTTGCACCGGCACTGGCGTAGCGGCGTGACTTGAAGGTAGTGGAAGTAGTCATTGAAACGTCAGACGAGAATCGAGGAGCGTGACCGCTTGGTCAAGCGAGCAAGTCGTGTGACGGAGAGGAAGTCGCGTCGAAGAGCCAAGCCAGAGTCGAAGTAAACGTCGGTGCTTTCTCAAGTGGTATGACCACTTCGCCACCGAGCTCAAGAACCGTCGGCGAGCCCTTTGAGGGCGTACGACTGCAGCGACGTCATGTGAGAGCAACGCGCGTATGATCGCCGCGTGACGACCACCGCTGCGCACTACGATTTCATCATCATCGGCTCAGGTTTTGGCGGCTCTGTCTCCGCCCTCCGCCTCACGGAGAAGGGCTACCGCGTGCTCGTGATTGAGAAGGGACGCCGCTTCGACAAGCGCGACTTTCCGACGAGCAATTGGGACGTGAAGCGCTGGCTCTGGAAGCCCGAGTTGGGCCTGCGCGGCATCTTCCAAATGTCCTTCTTGCCACACGTGACGATCCTTCACGGCGTGGGCGTGGGCGGTGGCTCGCTCGTCTACGCGAACACGCTGCCGCTCCCCAAAGATGACTTCTTTCAGAAGGGCAGCTGGGCCTCGCTTGCGGACTGGAAGAAGGAGCTGGCGCGGCACTACGCAACCGCGCGCACAATGCTCGGCGCGGCGACGAATCCCTCTCTCACCAAGGGCGACCGCGTGCTGAAGGAGATTGCCGACGAGATGGGCCGTGGCGAGCACTTCGCGCCCACCGAGGTGGCTGTCTTCTTCGGCAAGCCCGATGAGGAAGTCGCGGACCCCTACTTCGGAGGCGAGGGCCCGCCGCGTACCGGCTGCAACTTCTGTGGCGCCTGCATGACGGGCTGCCGCATCGGCGCGAAGAACACACTGGATCGCAATTATCTCTATATTGCCGAAAAGCGCGGCGCGGTGGTCATGCCGGAGATGGAGGTCGTCTTTGTGCATCCGCGCGAGGGCGTGGAGGATGGCGCCAAGGGCTATGTGGTGGACTGTGAGGCGAGCGCAGGCAGCGATGCGAAAGACCAGCAATTCACGTGCGATCAGCTGATCTTCGCTGGTGGCGTAATGGGCACGATCCCGCTTCTGCTCAAGCTCAAAGAGGATGCGTCGGCGCTGCCGCGACTCTCGCCGCGCGTAGGCGACATGGTGCGTACGAACAGCGAGGCGTTGATCGGCATCGTCACGCCCGAGACGAAAGACGATTTCAGCAAGGGCGTCGCCATCACCTCGATTCTGCACACCGACGAGGTCAGCCACGTCGAGCCCGTGCGCTACTCGGAGGGCTCCGGTTTCTTCCGCATGCTCTCCCTCCCGCACGCACCCGGGAACAACGTGCTCGTACGCCTGGGCGGCACGCTCAGGGCGCTCGCGAGCCAGCCAGGCATGTGGCTGAAGACGCTGACGGTGAAGGATTTTGCCAAGCAGAGCCAGGTTCTTCTCTACATGCGCACGCTCGAAGGGACGCTGCGCTTGCGGCTCGGTCGCAGTGTCTACACGGGCTTTCGTCGTGGCCTTGTGACGGAACTCGATGCGGGCACGACGGCGCCATCGGCCTTCATGAAGGAAGCGACCGACATCGCGAATCGCTTTGCGGAGAAGGTGAATGGCGTGCCGATGACGATCCTGAGTGAGACCATCGCAGGTACACCGACGACAGCGCACATCCTCGGCGGCGCCTGCATGGGCAAGGATGCGGACCACGGCGTGATCGATCATCAGCATCGCGTCTATGGCTACAAGGGCCTCTACGTGATGGATGGCAGCGCGGTGAGTGCGAACCCCGGGGTGAACCCCTCATTGACCATCACAGCCCTCGCCGAGCGCGCGATGTCGTTCATTCCGAACAAGGTCTAAGCGGATGCAGCGCAACGTTCTCGTGACTGGCTTCGAGCCCTTTGGTGGCGAGTCGGTCAATCCATCCGCGCAGGTCGCGCTCGCCTTGCATGGGCGCGTCATCGAGGGATGCAACGTTGTCGGCGTCGTGTTGCCTTGTGTCTTTGGCGAGGCCCAACTGGCACTCAGGAAACACATCCGACGCGTGAAGCCCGAGTTGGTCATTTGCCTTGGGCAGGCCGGCGGGCGTGCATCGATCACCGTAGAGCGGGTCGCGATCAACATCGACGACGCACGCATTGCCGACAATGCGGGGCAGAGGCCGATTGACCAACACATCGCCTCGAAGGGGCCAGTTGCTTATTGGTCCACACTGCCCATCAAGGCCATTGTGGTCGCGCTGAAGGAGCATGGCATTGCCGCGGAAGTATCCCAAACAGCAGGGACTTTCGTCTGCAACCATGTCTTCTACGCGCTGATGCGCATGCTTCGCCGAAAGGCAGTTCGAGGCGGCTTTGTGCACATCCCCTATGCGCCCGAGCAAGTGACTTCAATGGACCCGAAGCCGCCGAGCATGCCAGTCGAGATGGTCAGTCGCGGCATCGAGTTGGTCATTTCAATTTCGCTTCAGACTGACCAAGACGTGCGCGTAGGTGGAGGGGCGACGCATTGACGTTGGGGTCGAGTATCGCGCTGCCCTCGGGCGCAAAGCGGTCGGCCGAACGGCCAGGCTACAGCTACTTTGAAACTGGTCGCAGTCGCGCCGGGACCGATGCGTTGGGGCCCAACGCATCGGGGAACCGTCCAAGCAATCCGCGCAACTTGCGCCGATGCTCATAATCGAATACGCCCCACTCTGGTTGGATGGAGTGGGAAGTTTCGAAGGAGCGAAGATGACAAGCAAGCAAGCAAGCGCACGAACCGTGCCCTTGAGGTCGGGATAGTCTTGGCCATGGTCGGCCAGGTGGGGTGCGTGACAGCGCCAGTGGACGGAACCGCCGTGCCAAGCCGAAGCACGGCGATTTTGTTCGAGGGCTATGGAAACGAAGTCTCGGTGCCCGTGACCGTCGAGGCGCGAGTACCAGCGACATTCACTTCAGCCGCGGGCGCGTTCACAACCATTGGAAGCACGTCAACGGGAACAGCCCAAACCGCCGTTCAGGCGTTGGGACTTACGCTCTACCCCTGGGGGCCCCGAAGCGTCGTGGTACCGACGGCAAGCTGGCGCGCCGGGCAGACCGGCTTCCGTACGCAGGTTCGTGCGCGGAGTTCGACGCGGAACTTCTATGCTCTGGAGGAAAACTGGGCCGACTGCATGACCCTCAACAACACTGGCGGAACTTTCCAAGCAGAGTGCACTACGGGCGAGGTGGTTAACCTTTGCACGAGCGACTATCTCCCCTTCGGCGCTCGCCGCAGTCCGTGCCCGCCCCGCGCCCTTATCGGAGTCCGGAGCACCGGAGACGAAGATCGCTGGCCCTTGCCTGAAGCGACGACGACGCTCGTTCCGGCAAACGTCCCCGCGTCGATCCGATGGCGTGGGGATGCAATCAGCTTCATCGACGTGTTCGACACTCCCAACATGGACTC
>JBILQT010000019.1:0-49993 GCA_044373065.1 Sandaracinaceae bacterium | reverse complement strand
TCGGGCCTCGCGCGTCCGGATTTCTTCGATTGGGATGCGGAGATCCCGAACCTCGGCGACCTGCATACGCTGCGTGGCATCGTGATCTACATGGGTGGCAACGATGCGCAGGCCGTGCGGCTTCGCGAGAGTGAGCTGCCTCCACCGCCTGCGGATGCGCCGCGAAGACGACGTCGTGATCGCGCAGGCGAGTGGATCATCTGGCGCAACGAAGCGGAGTGGAGCGCGCGCTACCAGGCACGCGTGACGGCGTTTGTCTCCGCGCTCTGCACGGGCGGCGTGCCGAAAGTCATCTTTCTCCTTCCGGCGCAAGGCGAGAATGAGCATTGGACCGAGCGCATGACGCGCGTTCGAAACCTTCAGGCAGCGGGCACACGTGCGACCCGCTGTGGCGTCGCGATCGACCCAAGCGCTGTGCGTGCGCGGGTTGGCTCGACCGTGGATGGCGTGCATCTCTCGGGCAGCGGCGCACACGCAGTATGGGATGCAGTCGGCACACAGATTCTCGATCAGCTGCGAAGTGTTCCTGCGCCCACGCCAACAAGGGCGCACTGAACCTCAACTGCGTTACGCTCGCCGCGTGCAGCCCCCACGAGCGATGTAGATGCGTACTGTTGGAAAGTACGAGCTGATCGAGCCCATCGGTGAGGGCGGCATGGGCATGGTGTGGAAGGCGCGGCATGTCGATCTCCATCGCCTCGTCGCCCTGAAGCAGATGCATGCCGACAGGGCTGGCGACTTGATGCTGCAGCGCTTTTTGCGTGAGGCGCAGAGTGCTGCATCGGTGCGCGCGCCGAATGTGGTCGACGTGCTCGACTACGGGCAAGACGCCTCAGGCGACCCTTACCTCGTGATGGAATTGCTCGAAGGCGAGAGCCTCGATGTGCGCGTTCGCGTCGGAAATTTCACCGCCGAGGAAGCGCTTGGTTGGATCGATCAGGCGCTCACGGGGCTCACCGCAATCCACGACGCAGGCATCGTTCATCGCGACCTCAAGCCCGCCAATCTCTTCCTCGCGAACACACTGCGCGACGGCTTGCCGAGCATCACGGTGAAGGTCGTCGACTTCGGGATCGCAAGGCCTGCGGCACCGGAGGCGAGCGCGCTGACGCACACGATGCAGACGCTTGGCACGCCACACTTCATGTCGCCCGAGCAGGTACGCAGCGCCAAGACGGTCGATGCGCGTGCGGATGTATACGCGATGGGCGTCATCCTCTATCAGCTGCTCACGGGACGCCTCCCCTTTGAGGGCCCAAGCGCCACGGCGATCATCGCGGCGATCGTCACCGAAGACCCAGCGCCGGTGCGGGCATTGCGGCCGGAGATTCCTGAGCTCATCGCCCGCGTTGTGGAGCGCGCGATGTCCCGTCGTGCCGCGGATCGCTACCCCGATGCGCGTGCCCTGCGTGAGGCACTCGCACGTGCGCGCCGCGGCATCGCAGACCCGACCGATTTTGGTGCAGACGAGACCGTTCCCGACCCCTCGCACGCCTCGCTCGCGCCCCGGATCACGCCGCATCAGAGCGCGCCGACCACGACAGCCTCGCGCTCGCGTCGGGGGTTCTTTGCGACGTTTGGTTTGCTCGGGGTTGTCGGCGCTGTCGGTGCCTCCGGGCTGGCTTGGCAGCAACGAATGAGCACGGCGCCAGCGGTCACCGCCACGCCGCTCACGCAGCGCGCGGCACCTGCAGTGGCGAGCGTGGAAGCTGCACCGACGACCTCAATCATTCGCACACGCGCCTCACTCGCGGACCAACTCGTCGTCTGGCGCGCTCTCTCCGCGGGCGAGCGTGAACGCGTTGTCGTGCGACAGCTTGCAGGCTCGGACTACACGCTCACCACAAGCGACGAAGCGCTCGCTGGCCGACTCGCGACGAGCCTCTTCGGCACCGTCGAAGCCGTCGGGATCTCGACCTCTGGCGCCTCGATTCTCCAGCCCACGCTGCTCCGGACGAATGTACGCGCGAACTTCCGGCAGGGGCCTTCGGAGGACGACGTGTTGCTGGGCACCGCGCCCGCGCATGCAGTCATTGTCGGGCTTCTCGGCGAGATCGATGGAGGCGTGTCTGCCCGCGAGGCTGGAGACCCAGCTCGGGGTGGGTGGGTTCGGGTCTTCGCGAGCACGAGTGTCGAGGGCTGGATGGCCCAGCGCCTGCTGGTCGACGAGACCCGGTGCGTCCCAGCGACCGACACCGTGCGCCACGCCGTGCTTGCGCGCGAAGAGCTTGTGGAGGGCGGACGCGCCTATCCGGCGTTCATCACCACCGAGCCAGATGGCTGGCTTCGAATCTACGAGACCGACGCGCGCTGCATGCTCACGGAGCGTCACGCATCACGCATCGAGGGCAACGTCGCAGACTATTTCGTCACGAGCCCAAGCCCTCACGGTGAGTCGATCCTCGTGCTGGGTGAGTGGACCGAAGGACACGCAACGGCGGACGGCCTGCAGCGCTGGACGGCGCGCAACGTCGCACTCCCTGAGGCCATCGTCTGGGCGGCCACGCTGCGCTCGGGGCAGAACCTGCGCGACCGAGAACGCGAGGGTGTTGGCGGTCCCTTCACACGCGGACCGGACAACGTCGAAGGGTTCTTCCCGATCCGCATTCGCGGCCCCGAGGGCCGTCGCTTCTTGGTCTGGAGCGAGGAGGAGGAGACCTTTGTGGATGTCGTGCCGAGCGGACCTGAGGGCACCGAAGCGCCGTAACCTCTGACGCTCCTGAGGGCACCGAAGCGCCGTAACCTCTCGCTTTGCTGACCACCAAAAACAAAAACGGAGCCCGAAGGCTCCGTTTTTCGATCAGCTCCCGCGTTCGCGGGATTCAGCTCACTGGCAGGTGCAGCCCGTGCTGGTTCCGCACAGCGCGCCACCGGCCTGGCGGCAGATGCCACCACCGGAGCAGTCAGCCGTCTGCTCGCAGGCGCCCATGCGGGCCACGAGCGTGCAGCGACCACCAACCAACGTCATTCCGCCGCAGCAATCCGATGCTGCCGTTGCCGCGCCCGAGGCGCCCACGCAACACTGCCTCATCGCCGTGCCGTTGCGTGCGCAGATGTCCGCGCCAGCGCACTCGGCCGAGGCCATGCACATGCCGCCGCGTGCCGTTCCGGCCATGCCCGTATCCTGGCGTGGACCTGCATCCGAGTTCGTGTCGCTGCAGGTACGAACGCGGCCCGAGCGGGTGAACGTGCGGGGCGAGACAAGCGGCCACTCGCGGGAGATGTTGCGACCGAGGGCGCCAGCCGAGAGGCCGAGCGTTGCACCCGCGTTGGCGTTGATCGTCCAATCGCATGTGTTCACGTCTGCCGCGCCAGCAACGTTCGCAGCGAGGCGTGCCTCGCCGTTGAGGCCAACACCGAACGCACCAAGCGTGATGCGGTACGTGACGCCTGCGTTGAGCGATGCGTCCATGTGGGCCATGCCGCCTTCAAGCGGGGTGAAGTTGCCCGTGAGGCTGTAGCTCGGCTCCCAGATGGTCTCGAAGCCATCGGCGTATCGGAAGCCCGCGCGTGCGCTTGCACGGCCGGTGATCGTCGCGGTCGTGCGGCCCGTGTTGAAGTTGCCGTTGACCTGGACGTCTGCGAAGGGCTGGATGTTCTGCGTGACCGTGAGGCGCAGGAACGACCCGATGTTCAGGGTGCGCTCAGACGACCAGCTGATGGCCGAGAGCTGTGCAGGCGTGAGCACCGTGCCGAGGTTGGCAGCGCAGTTGAACGTGCCGTTCGCCGCAGCGTTGACGGTGACGCCCGCTGTGACCGAACCGCTCAGCGTTGCGCTGGCGGTGAAGGGGCTGAACGTGACGCCGTAGTTCGGGCGGAGGCTGGTCTGGAGCGAGGGCAGCACTTCCGCGCTCGCACCGCCGGCCGCGTTGCAGAAGCGTGTGTCGCGCAAGAAGCTCATGGAGAGCGGCTCGGTGGCGAGTTCGCCCGTCTCGTCCGGTGTGCCGCCGACCCAGCGAATGTCGAATGCGCCGTCTGCGAAGAACTCGGGGAGCGTGGCTTCCTCCGTGAGGTACTCCATGCGCCCGTTGCCGAGGTCGTTCACAGCCGTGACGCGGCGAAGGTAGCCATCGCCCTCGTTGCCGCCGAGGATGTTGCCGACTGCGATCGGAATCATCGGCGCGCCGCGGTAGCTGACGATGAGGCGGTCTGCCTGAATATCGATGCTGGCGAACGCAGTGTCGAGCTCAGGCTGACGGGCTGCCTCGGTCAGCGTGAGCTCTTCGGTGATGAAGACCTCGGGATGCTCTTCCGTGATTTGCGGAGGTGGCTCATTCACGCAGCCAATGGCGGTTCCGGACAGCGCGGCAGTCGCGAGGAGCAGACGGGTGGCTTGGAACGCATTGCTTGCAGTTGTGCGCATGAGGGCATTTCTCCTTAGAGGTCTACGGTCGGTGAAGAATAAAGCACTTGATGTGCCAGGAATAGGTGGGGTCGAAAGGCGCGTCTTTTGGGGATCAGCTTCGATTCGAGTTGGTCGGAAGTCTCCAGAACGGTCTGTTGTGGAGTCGCCAGACATCAGCGACCTGGGAACAACTGTCTCCACAGGGGCGTCAGGGCGCGCAGACGTTTCCTTCTTCGCCCGGCGCGGAGCCCGTGCAGCCGTCCATCGTGTCGCAGCGGTTGTCGATGCGCTGTGGGTCGCACGGCTCCATCACGGCCCGAAGCGGGCGAAGGCGGAAGTCCACCTGGACGGGTGTGGCCGCCGAGAGTGGAGACCTTGCACCGACGACGACGGTGTAGGTGCCAGCGGTCGCGTTGTTGAACTGCATGTTGCTGCGCAGATCATCGAAGTCGTCGTCGCCGCATGCGCGCTCGCTCGTCGCATCGGTGCAGGTTGAACGCACGTAAACGACGGTGTTGAGCGTGTCGGCTGTCCCCAGATTGATGGTTCGCGCGGTGAGGTCGAATGCGCCTGCGGGGACCGTCACGTTGAATGCGACCTCTCCGCCGGAAGCGCCGCTACATCCCCCGAGCACGCCTGCGCCCGCGGGAATCATCGCGTTGGCCGTGACGACACGTGCCGACCCGGCGACTGGGGCCATCAGCGAGACGGTCGTGGCAGCGGCGCAGAGCGTGGCAGCACCTGCAGGGGCAGTGCACGTGCCGCCGGTGCATGTGTTGGGCACGGCGCAACGACGCGTCGCATCGCACATGGCGCCTGCCGGGACGACGCTGACATCGGCGATCGTCACATCCATCGGCGCGCTTCGGCTGGCGAAGAAGTCGTTCACGAAGATGCGGGCACGCACCGCTGCGCCGATCGGCGGGGCGAACATCGAGCCCTCGCCGACGAGAAGGACGTTGTTGAAGGTCGCGGTGGAGACCGGGGGCGCGAAAGGAACGAAGAAGGGACCGACGTCTGCGGGAGCGCCTGCGGCGGCCACTGAGATGGGCGTGCCGGATGCGTCGAGAAGCTGAAAGCCGATGCCAAGAGCGTTCGCGTCGGTGTCTGCGCCGGAGATCACGATCTCACTGCTCGTATCCGCAATGCGACTGAACGTTGCGGAGGTCAGCGTGGGTGCCGCATTGGTCGTGGACTCAACGAGGAGTTCGTAGGGGGCGTTGTCGTTGTCTGCGCCCGTGACGATCACAAAGAGCGTGTCGCCGCCGTTCACCATCACGCCGCCCTCGCTTCGCACGTCCGTTCCGACGTTGTCGAAGCATCGGTCGCGTTCGGGCGCGCTGGTGCAGGCGCCGCGCGACTGAAGGAGTGTGTCGAACGTCATTGCTGTGCCCGACTGGCGAAGCGACATGCGAATCGCTCGCTCTCCAGTGCCACCCACGCGGATCGCCAGCACATCCTGCGGCGCACGCGATGCGGCGACCTGCTCACCGCATCCGCCGAGATCGAGAGGCCCCACGGGGCCGTCGGTCGTGTCGCCCATGATGGCCAACATCGCGCCCGGCATCACGGTGAAGTTGCGCGGCAGAGCGCACGTTCCGAGCGCGGCGGGTGCGCCCCCGTCACGAAAGACGCCGCTGTCTCGACGCTCGGGGTCGACCGGGCATCCCAGGAGCGTCGTTGCGAGGAGCGCACACGTTCCAACACCAAGCTTACGAACACCAAGCGTCGTCAGGTTCATGACGAAACGGTACACGCCCTCGTGTGTTTGGTGCGCGAAAATCAGAGCCAGTCGAGGACGACTTTTCCGCTCCGACCCGAGCGCATCGTCTCGAATGCCTCGCGGTAATCGTCGACCTTGAAGCGGTGCGTAAGCACAGGCGCAACGTTGAGCCCGCTCTGCAACATCGCCGTCATCTTGTACCAAGTCTCAAACATCTCGCGGCCGTAGATGCCCTTGAGCACAAGGCCTTTGAAGATCACCTGGTTCCAGTCGATCGTGACGCCGCTCGGCGGGATGCCCAAGATGGCCACGCGACCGCCGTGATTCATCACTTCGAGCATGCCAGCGAAGGCTTGTCCGTTGCCGCTCATCTCGAGACCGACATCGAAGCCCTCCTGCATGCCGAGCTCTTTCATGACGTCGGCGAGCTTCTCGTTCTGCACGTTGACGGTGCGCGTCGCGCCCATCTTCTTCGCGAGCTCGAGGCGATACTCATTCACATCGCTGATGACGACGTGACGTGCGCCAACGTGCTTCGCGATGGCGACGGCCATGATGCCGATGGGGCCTGCGCCGGTGATGAGCACATCCTCGCCGACGAGATCGAAGGAGAGCGCTGTGTGCGCCGCATTGCCGAGCGGGTCCATGAAGGCCGCGATCTCATCGGGGATGTTGTCTGGCAGCTTGAACGCGTTGACGGCGGGCAAGACGAGGAACTCTGCGAAGGCGCCTGGGATGTTCACGCCCACGCCCACGGTGTTGCGGCAGAGATGACGACGACCCGCGCGGCAGTTGCGGCAATAACCGCACGTGATGTGGCCCTCTCCGCTCACGCGATCGCCGAGCTCAAAGCCGCGCACATGGCTGCCGACTTCGACGATCTCGCCCGCGTACTCGTGACCGACATGCATCGGCACCGGAACCGTCTTCTGGGCCCACTCATCCCAGTTGTAGATGTGGATGTCGGTGCCGCAGATCGCCGTCTTCTTGATGCGGATCTTCACATCGTTCGGGCCGACCTCGGGCACCTCGGCCTCGCCCATCCAGATACCAACGTCACGCTGGGACTTTGAGAGAACGCGCATCTTTGCCATGGCAGCTCCTGTTTCGATCAACCAAGCATTTCAAGGCGAGAGAGCAAGCCGGAAAGCTCCGTGCTGACTCCACCCGAGGGCGTCGTGCGGGCAACCCGACGCTCGTATTCAGGCGTCTGCGGACGCGCGACCAGGTGCACCGAAGCGCCAAGCTGCGCGGGCAACGCGAGGTCGAGCTCGAAGATGTCGCCACAGACAAGCGTCACGTCAGGCGATGTATGCGTCTCGTCCCAAATGCGCGTGAGCGCATCGAAATAGTTGCCGCGTCGAAGCTGAATTGGACGAGAGAGGCCGTTGATTTGCTGCGTCTCAGGGACGCGCTTCCAATGCTCACGCCACGTGTCGCCAGAGCGCTCGGGTTCGGTGAGGACGAACTTGCGTGCATCACCACGCACGGCGAGGCGCTCAAGGCCGTTGGGGGCAAGCTCCGCGAGCTTCGCTTTGACGTGATCGGTCTGCGAGTTCGTGACGACGAAGACAGGAATGCCGCTTGAGAGCACCGTCTCCACCACGCGCTTGGCATCGGGGCGAAACACGTTGCGTGACTTCGGATAGTTCTCGCGAAAGAGCCCCTGAAGAATCTCGGTGCGCGTGCCGAGGCCCATGCCGAGCTCACTCAAGAGGAGCTGCCCGACCGTCGTTGCGAAGATGTACGGGTCGGCATGCGAGGGCGCGACGATGCGTCCTTCGAACTCCCATCCGTATTGATCCGCGTCCGCTTCGACGCGCTTTGAGAGCGCTGGCCAGCGCTCGTCCGCGACGGCGCCGATGCGGGCACGCAAGCCCTCGCGGAAGCCTTCGACGAAAGGGATGGCTTCTTCGTCGACGAGGGTGAAGGTGCCGTCGAAGTCGAGAACGATGCACTCGATATTCATGCAGAGCTCAGAGGCAAAAAGTTGCGGGTTCGCTTGCAGGCAAGAAACAAAAGTTTCCCGCGGGAAAGGAGCGCTGGGATAGCAGAGCCGCAATCGTTCAAGCTACCTTTTCCGCCATGCGCGACCCGGCAAACGCTATCGATCCGAGCTCGTTGAGTTCGTGCGCGGGTGCGTTCTGAAGAAGAGAATTCTCGCGTTCGCAACCCTTGTGACAGCGCACGCTGGCCTTGCTGCAGAAGCGAATGCGCAGATGCGGGACGTGGGAGCGGATGCGCGTGCGCAGCCCAACATCGTGCTCATTGTCGTCGATGATCTGGGTCGCGCGGAGCTTGGGGGCTATGGCCAGCGCACACTTCACACGCCGCATTTGGATGCCCTCGCGGCACGCAGCGCGCTCTTTCAGCAGGCGTACTCGACGGCTCCTGTATGTGCGCCCTCACGCTGCTCGATCATGACGGGCCTTCATGCGGGGCACTGCGCCGTTGAGGAGAACTTCGAGCCCAACATGCCCCTCGCGACGCGCGATGTAACGGTGGCCGAGTTGCTGGAGAGCGTTGGCTACCACGGCGTGATGATCGGCAAATGGGCGCTGGGCGGTGAGCTCGATGATGGGACGCCTTGGGATGTGCAGAGCGCGCCTTGGCGCGTTGGTTTTTCGCGCGTCTTTGCAGGCCTCGATCAATCGCTCGCGCAGGATCATTTCCCATCCTGGCTTTGGCGTGCGGATGACGGAGAGGGTGTGCGCGTTGCTTTGCCGGAGAACGACTTGGGCGCGCGCGCAACCTACGCACCCGACCTCTTCGCGGAGGAAGCGGTACGCGCCGTTGCGCACACGGAAGAGCCCTTCTTTCTCTACCTCGCGCCGACCCTTCCCCATCGCGAGTTGGTCGTCCCCGAGACACTCACGGCAACGGCAACACTGAGTCTCGAAGAGGTCACCTACGCCGCGATGATTGAACGCCTCGATCGGCACGTCGGGATGGTGCTTGAAGCGATCGAAGAACGCGGCATTGCATCGCGCACGCTTGTCGTCTTCACGAGCGACAACGGGCCCAATGCGATCGACGGACATGCCCTTGCGACCTTCGACTCATCGGGTGGTTTGCGGGGTCGCAAACGCGACCTCTACGAGGGCGGCATTCGTGTCCCGCTGCTCATCGCGGGGCCCAACATCGAGGCGCGCGCGATCGATGTTCCAGTCTCGCTCGCGGATCTACTCCCGACCTTCACGGACCTCGCGGGCGCACCACACGGCGTCGTCGATGGCGCATCGATGTCGCAGCTCTTGGGAGACGAGGGTGGGCCACTGCACGAGAGCCTTTTTTTCGCATGCCGCGAGACGGGCGGAGGTGCCGAGCCTCCGACACGTGATGCCGTGCGACGTGGCGATTGGAAGTGGATTCGGCGCGCCGATGGCGTCGAAGAACTCTTCGATTTGGCGTTGGATCCAAGCGAATCTGTCGATGTGGCCGCGCAGCATCCGGAGATTGCACGCGCGCTCGCAGACATCGCAGCGCATGAACTTGCACCCCGCGAGGATGCACATCCGCCGCTCCTTCATGTCCGCATTGGAGACGCCCAGAGCGCTCCGCGTGCGCGCCCCTCACAAGCCGTCCTTCAGCTTCGCGCGCGTGACCTCAGCGAGGCTGGGACGAGCTGGCCGCAAGCGCTCTCCACGCCTGCGATCACCGCCACGCTCGTCGATGCAACGCCCAGCGAAGAGGGTGAAGAGCCCTGCGTGCGCTTTGCGCGCGATCACACGTCGCACGTCGTCATCCCTGCGCATCCAGCCCTCGCACTTGGCGGTCGGAGCTTCAGCCTGCGCGCGCGCTTCGAGCTCGATCAGCTCGCCGATGGGCCCACGCGCGATGCGCGTCAGTGGCTCGTTCAAGCCAAGCCGATGGGCACGCATGATGGCTTTGCGGCGTTTGGCGTCCTGCTTCAATCGGGTGATCTCTGCGTGCCGACAGACGAGGCGCCCTGCAACGGGCGCGAGGTCGCGCTTCTCTTTGGCGACCCTGCTCTTGATGAGGTGCGTCCCTTCGTTGTTGTGACCAACACACGCATCGAGGATGACCGCATGCATGACCTCGAAGTGCGCGTGATGCGCGAGCAAGGGCTCATCGAGGTGCGTCTTGATGACGAGGTGGAGCGCATCCCCGTGCTCTTTCCGACGCACGCCGTGGAGAGCGAAGCGCCTTGGATTTTGGGCGCGCATCACGCTGCAAGCGGACGCTTCACGCAGGGGTTGAGCGGTGCCCTCTTCGAGTTCGATGTGACCGTCGGTGCCGATGAAGCGCGCTCTGTTGAAGAGACGATGGAGAGCGCGCACGAGCGCACATTGGTGGTCGACTTTGGGCCGCAGCACGCAGGCGCAACCCTTGAGCGAACACTCCAACTGGAGAGCCCCGATCCGCGCGCGCATTGGTTTCGCGCCGAGGTGCGTGCCGAGGATTCGCCTTCGATTCAGGTCGACGCAAGCGCCGCGCTTCTCTTGGCGGGAAGCACGCACACAAGAGCGTTTCGTTGGTCGCCCGTGGGCACTGGGCTCGTTGAAGACACCATGCTCGTGATGGCCACGCGGGGACGCACAGGCGAGCTCGTACGTGGCGCTCCGCTGCGCATCATCCTTCGCGCGCAGATCGAGCCCGTGCGGGCAAGTGAGTCGAGTGGCCTCTTGCCTGGCCTTGCGGTTGGCACTGCCCTCGCCACGCTCGTCACCGCACTCATCGCATCACGCAAGCGCCGCTGAAGCGCCGCACACTGAACCACCCTTCAACGCGGAAGGTCGGCCGCGCAGCGGAACCCAAAGCGATGCGGATTGGGATTGGCCGCGGGCACACCGCGACGCGAATGCGTCTCGGCGCGGTCGATCTCATGCCACCAGGCGCCACCACGCACGACGCGCAACCCACGTGACTCTGGGCACTCCGCGGCACCTCCACAGGGGCCACGCGGGTCCAGGCCGCTGCACGCATCGCCACACGCACGCGTGCAGCCTCGGTAGCACTCGGTGTAGGCGTCCTGCGTCCACTCCCAGACATTTCCGGTCATGTCGAAAAGGCCCCAGGGGCTCGCACTGCGCGAACCCACGGGCCACGTCGTCTCACGGCCACAGCCTCGGCCTGCACGCACCCGAACGACGGCACTCGCACACGCATCGCCCGGATCATTGCCCCATTGGTAACGCGTGTCGTTTGGCCCCGATGCCGCATGCTCCCACTCGGCTTCCGTCGGCAGGCGCGCACCCCGTCGCGCACAGAACGCAGCGGCCTCGTCCCAGCGCATTCCGACCGCAGGTTGCGCCTCGCCGAGGTAGCCACGGAAGGGCACAAGGCGTCTGCATGCACCCTCGCGAATGCATGCATTCCAGGCCGCGTTGTTCACCTCATGCGTGTCGATCAAGAAGGTCGAGACACGCACCGATTCGGCCGGCCGCGCATTCGCCTCATCGTCATCCGCACCACGCACAAACGCGCCACCTGGGATGCACGCCATGCCTGCGGGCAACGTTGCGGGGCATGCCGCATAGGTCGGTGTCGATGGCGCTTGTTGCGCGGGTGCAGCGGCCTCTACACGCGCCTCTTCACGATGCGACATCGCATGCGCGAGCGTGCCGCCCAGAAGGCTTGAGGCGCCGAGCGCGAATGCAAAACCGAGTCGAGAGGCGCGCATGTTCAATCGACGCCCAAGGCCGCCATGAAGTGGCCCGCACCCGGAAGCCATGCGCCGCCATCGACCACGATGGTCTCGCCGTGCACGTACGAGGCAGCACCGCTCGTGAGGTAGAGCGCGCAGTTCGCGATGTCTTCGACGGTGCCAAAGCGACGAAGCGGAACGCCCTTGAGCGCGGCATTCATCATCTCACCTGGCGCCAAGCGCGACATGCCCTCGGTGCCCTCGATGGGGCCGGGCGCGATGCCGTTCACTTGGATGCCGAGGCGTCCCCACTCCATCGCCAAGGTGCGCGTGATCGCATCGACGCCCGCCTTCGCGGCGCAGGCATGCACCTGCATGGGCGTTGCCGCGTAGTGAAGCGTCGCCGAGATGTTGATGATGTGCCCGCCGTGATCGCGCAGGTACTTGTCAAAGCTCGCGCGGCAGACGTTGTAGGTGCCCGCGGTGTCGATCTCCATCACCGTGCGAAAGGCGTTGTAGGAGAGCGCAGCGGCCGGCGCGAGGAAGTTCCCGGCCGCGCCATTCACGATGATATCAATACGACCGAAACGCTGAAGGGTCGCATCGAGTGCGCGCTCGATCTCGTCGGGCTTGCGCACATCGCATTGCGCGGCGAGCACATCGCGCCCGTACTTCGCGCTCATCTCCGTGGCTGCCGCTTCAAGCCTGTCGATCTTGCGACCGAGGATCGTCGCGCGTGCGCCGTGGGCCAAGAAGCCCTCGGTGATGCCCTTGCAGATGCCTGAACCGCCGCCGGTGACGAAGGCGACTTTGCCCTCGAGGATGTCGCTGCGAAACGCGCTCTTCATGTGTCGTGCTCCGTGAATTCGCTCTGCGAATTCTGCTGGTGTTGAAGTGCCTGCCTGAACCGCGAGGCGCGCGAGCATGGCACACGAGACGGCCTCAGCTGCGCTTGTTCCTTTGCACCGGCACGCTCCGCTCGAGCTCGCCCAGCACCGATACGAGCGCGTCAAAGACCGCTGCAATGCGTGGCACCTTGCGAATGGCACTGCGTGTCACGACGAAGAGCTCCAAGCGGGGCAAGGGCGGCAATCCTTTGAGCTCCAACGCGACAAGGCCTGGGCTCACCATCGTGATGGCACGCGGCGCGAGCGCCACACCCAAGCCCGCGCGGACAGCCGCAAGCTGCGTCTCTACACTCGAGCATTGAAGACGCGTCTGCGTGACGCCGAGCGCCTCGAGCCAGCGCGCCTCGGGCACTTCAAAGTCACGCACGTACGAGACCCACGGAAGCTCTCGCGGCGGGATGCGCGAGAGCTTCTTCGCCTGCGATTTGGCGGCAAGGACACCAAGCTCCAAGGTCGCAACGCGGCGCCCCACGAGCTCTCCTTTGGGCGTCTGAAAGAAGCGCAGCGCGATGTCCGCCTCGTGTTGCGCGAGGTCTTTCGCGTCGTCTCCCGTGACGAGCTGAAGCTGGAGCTGCGGATACCTCTCCATCAAGAGCGGCAGCACGCGCGGCACAACGACGTGCTGCGCCATGCCCTCCGTCAGCGCGATGCGCACGGTGCCGCGCACTTCGTCTTCGGTGCTCCGCGCACCATCTTCCATCGCACGCACAGCCTCCTCGACGCGCTTGGCCCAAGGCAGAAGCGTATCCGCGTGCGGCGTCATGCGAACGCTGCGTGGCGTGCGCTCAAAGAGAAGGCGCCCGAGCGAACTTTCGAGTGCGGCCAGGCGGCGGCTCACAGTCGATTGATCGGTCTTCAAGAGACGCGCACCCGCCGACAAACTTCCGCCGCGCGCGATCGCGAGAAAGAGACGGATGTCCTCCCAAGAGGAGATGGGCGAGCCCTGCTTCGATACTCCTGCCATGCAGGAATGCATAGCTCATATGCGCATTTGCGCATGGCTGACGCGCGCTCCGATGCCCACCTTCAAGGCATGCACAACGCACTGATTCTCCTCGGACACGCGGACCCTTCGAGCTTCAACGCCCAACTCGCCAAGGCCTACGCCGATGCCTGGCAAGCCGCGGGTGGGAGCGCCTCCATCGTCACCTTGAGTGACCTCCACTTCGACCTGGTGCTGCGTCACGGCTACCGCGAGAAGCAAGCGATGGAGCCCGACCTCGTGCGCACGGGCGAGATGATTCAGGCCGCGCAGCATGTCGTCTGGGTCTTCCCGACCTACTGGGCCTCACCGCCTGCGGTTGTGCGCGGCTTCGTTGACCGGCTCTTTCAACCCGGCTGGGCCTTTCGCTACCCGGAGAAGGGAAATGGCCTTCCCGAAGGGCTCTTACGCGGTCGCAGTGCGCGCGTGATTGCCACCATGGACAGCCCCTCGTGGTGGTACGCGCTCGCGCATCATCGGGCGATCCACGGATCGTTCGTCACAGGCACGCTCTCCTTCGTCGGCTTCGCGCCCATCCGCACGACGATGATTCACAGCATGCGCGCGCTCGGTGAGGGGGCGCGCAAGAAGCGTCTTTTGGAAGTCACGCAGGCCGCGCGCATCGACCTTCAGAAGCTTGGGGTTCCAAAGGCGATGCAACTCACGGCGTGAACATCATCGACCGCGAAGACGAAGGCGCACGACACCGAACTCTTCAAGCCCGCTCGGTGCAGGCGGAAGCGCCTCGTGTGCGAGCACCAAATCGGCGAGCGCGCGCGTCACCGACTCATCGAACACGGCGTTGCCGCTTCCCTCTGCGATGCGCCCTGCTGTCGGAAATCGCTGCGCATCCACATCGATCTGAATGCGCGCCTCGAGGTGCATCATCTCCGCACGCGGGATCGTCTGCGGGACTGTCCAATGACGTGAGACGACCGCCATCACGTCGTGCGCATAGCGTGCGAGCGGGTCACCCGAGGCCGAGGGCACGGTCGATGTCACGGCGGGCTCTGCAGTTGGCGTCGCTGTCTCCGCCTGAGTCGCTGACGGTGCAGGCGTGGTGGAAGCGGTTTGCGTGGTGGACGAGCCACATCCGGCAAGGGCCAGAAGGAGAAGAAGCGTGAGCGTGTTGCGCATGCAAGGACGCTAACAACCGCGCATCACGGAGCGCACGCATATAAGCTCTGTGGCCATGTTGCGTGAAGCCGATGTGCTCGTGATTGGTGGTGGCGTCGTTGGCCTCGCGATCACCGTTTCCCTTTCGCAGCAAGGCTATTTCGTCACGCTGCTGGAGAAGCATCCGCGCCTTGCGACGGAGAACTCGAGCCGCAACAGCGGCGTCATCCATAGCGGGCTCTACTACCCGGAGGGCTCCCTCAAGGCCGAGCTCTGTGTGCGCGGGAGAGACTTGCTCTATGCGCGCTGCAAGCGTCACGGCATCGCCCACCGCAGGCTTGGCAAGCTGATCGTTGCGCGGGATGAGGCCGAGGCGGGCGAGCTTGAGCTGCTCGCGAAGCGCGCAGATGCCAATGGCGCGGGCAACGTCGAGATGCTCGATGCGGTGGGCCTCTCGATCCATGAAGAGAACATCCGCGGACACGCCGCGCTGCTTGTGGAGGAGACGGGCGTTGTGCGAACGCATGAGCTCATTCGCTCGCTCACGACCGAGGCCGATGCGCTGCGCGCCGAGACGTTTGTCGGCATGGAAGTCATCGCGCTCGAGCGTGTGAATGACGCCTGGGAGGCCGTGGTGCGCTCGCCGGGCAGCGAGGGGACGCTGCGCTTTCGCGGCCGCTTTGTGGTCAATGCCGCAGGCCTTTGCGCTGATCACGTGGCGCAGCTCGCTGGCGTGGATGTGCATGCACGGGGCCTTGTTCAACGCTTCTGCCGCGGCACCTGGTTCTCGCTGCATGAGCGCTATCGCAAGGCGATTGGAAGGCTCGTCTACCCCGTGCCGCATCGCGCAGGTGCAGGTGTGAATGTGCTCGGCGTGCACCTCACGCGTGACCTTGAGGGCTTCCTTCATGCAGGCCCCGATGCCGAGTGGCTGCCCTCACTCGATGCGCATTCCTTCTCGCTGGAGAACGCACATGCACGACGCAGCGATGTGCTCGCCTCGCTCGTGGCGTGGTTTCCCGACTTGAAGGAGGACGACCTCACACCGCTGATGTGCGGCGTGCGTCCGAAGCTTCATGGGCCCGATGAGGGCGCACGCGACTTCGTCATCGAGGAGGCCTCTGCTGACGGCGCACCTGGCTTCATCATGCTGCTCGGCATCGAGTCACCCGGGCTCACCGCATCGCTCGCGATTGCCGAGCGTGTCCGCGCACTCATCGACGAACGCGCATAGGCACTTGCTTCGCGCTTCAAGCGAAGGAACATCCCGCGCTGCAATGACGACTGGAACCACGCGAGATAAGGCCCTTCAACTTCGCGCTTTGCCTGCACGCGCAAGGCACGCGCTGCACGGGCATTACTGGACGTATGCGGGCTACGTGCTCTCCAAGCTGGAGAAGATCGAAGTCGACGATGCGCCCATCGTGATCACGCTCGACGATGAGGTCGCAGGCCGCATTGAGCTCGACGCGCGCTTTCACAATGCGGAGAGCGATCACTGCGTCGTCGTCTTTCACGGCCTCGGTGGAAGCCTCGAGAGTCGCTACGTTCAGCTCGCTGTACGCGCCGCACAAAGAGCGGGCCTCAGCACCCTGCGCGTCTCGTTTCGCGGCGCCAACGGCAAGGGCGCAGACGTCTATCACGCAGGCCTCACCGACGATGTGCGTGCGGCGCTGCGCTGCCCTGAGCTCGCACGGATGAAGCACCTCACGCTCATCGGCTACTCGATGGGCGGGCACATCACGCTTCGCTACGCGAGCGAGTCGAGGACGCGCGGCATCGATGAACGCGTGCGCGCGGTGAGTGCGGTCTGCGCGCCGCTCGACCTGCGCAAATGCGTCGATGCGATTCAGCGCAGAGACAGGCTTCCCTATCAGTACAACGTGCTCAAGACGCTCAAAGAGCACTACCGCGCCGTCGAGGAAAAGGCCGCGCGCAGCGGACGAAAGCTCGCGCATCCATGGCAAGAGGTGAACGCCGTCACGACCATCGACGTGTGGGACAAGCTTGTCGTCTGCCCGCGCTTTGGCTTCCCCGACATCGACACCTACTACCGCGCCTGCTCCGTCGGCCCGCACCTCCACGCGATGGAAGTGCCCACGCTCCTGGCCATCGCCAACGCCGACCCGATGGTGCCGCGCATCACGCTCGACCCGTGGATTCAGAAGACCTCGAAGAGCGTTGAAGTGCGTCGCTTCGATCAGGGCGGACATGTGGCGTTCCCGAAGGGCGTGGCGGTGGGTGCGTCGCTTGAGGACGACATCGTGGCTTGGTTGATGGCGCGGTAGCCGCATCGATGTAGCTCGACAGCCCGAAGCTCGACCGTTATTTTCGCGCGCATGAAGTACACGGGGTCTTGGCTGTCTACGGTGTTGGCTGCGGTCACGGTGTTGGGGGTCGGCTGTCCGAGCTCGAACACGTGCGTCAGTGGAGCGACGCAAGTTTGCGTATGCACCGCCACACAGATGGGCGTGCAGACATGCAGCGCCGCAGGAAGTTGGAATGCGTGTCAGTGCGGCACGCCCGATGGCGATGCGGGGATGGTCGACGCCTTCGTTGACCCCACGGTCGATGCCTTCGCCACGCGCGATGCCGGCATGGAACGCTCGACCTCGATGATGGTCGGGCCTGCAGGCGGCGAGCTCACGCTCGAGGGCGCAACGCTCACGGTGCCTGCGGGCGCGCTCACGACGACGACGGAGTTGCGCATGATCGCAACGACGACCCCCGGGCCCGCGGGCTACACGCTTTACTCGCCCGTCTTTCGCTTCGAGCCTGCCGGGACGACCTTCGCGATGCCCGCGACGATCCGCATGCCCTACACAGGCAACCGCGCACGCGCAGCGCTCTTCTGGTCGCAAGCCGATGGACATTGGGAGCGCATCGGTGGCGTGCCCGATGCGACGCATGTCGTGGGCCTTGTGAGTCACTTCAGCGATGGCTTCGTGGCCGACGGTGTCGACTACCGCGAAGCGCCTGGCGCAACCTGCTCCGTCACCCGTGCATGGGCCAACAGCACGATGCGCCCCTCGGCCCTCGGCATCGTCTTCACCGCCTCCGATTGCGATGGACGCCCCGTCACCGGGCTCACCGCAGCCGACGTCGAGATCCGCGAAGACGACCTCCTCCTCGGCTCGGAAACACCGCTCACGCTTGAGGCCGTCGACAACCCCGAGATCGTCATCAACCTCGCGTTCGACATGAGCGCCTCGACGGCGCCGCTCCTTCCCGATGTGATCGCAGGGGCCCAGGCCTTCATCGATCGACTTCGGACGGTGCGTGCGCGGCCGAAGGTGGGGCTCTGGGTCTTTGACAGCAGCGCGGGCACCGAGTGGGAGCCCTTCACGCGTGACCTGGATCGCGTGCGAACGCGCATCGGCGAGCTCGCCGCATACGTGCCTACGGATCCGATATCGACGAATCTCTTTCAGGGAACATTGAGCTCACTCCAAGTCGTGCGTGGTGCGGCGGCGTTCGAGCGGCAGTTTTCCGCCAACGGCGTTGCGCCGCTTTCCTTCTCCGTTCTCTTCACAGACGGGGCGGACACAACGGGCGCGGTCTCGGAGGCTTCCGTCATCGCGGACATCGCGCGTGGCGCGGACATGGCTTTCGGCATTGGCCTTCGCTCGCGTGACTACGACGGCGCAGCACTGCGACGCATCGCTCCCGCTGGCGTCATCGATGCGCCCGACCGGGCGACGCTTCCTCGCGAGATGGCTCGCGTCGCCGCGATGATCGACGATGTCGTTCAGAGCACGTACACGGCGCGCTACTGCACGCCGAAGCGCGCAGGCACGCACCCGGTTCGCATCGGATTGGTAAGCAGCGCGGACGACCGCACCGCGGCGCCGGTGGTGAGCTTGAACGCGGAGTATCTCGTCCCCGGCTGCACGGCTGCCACCATCGCGGCGACGTGTGACCGGCCGACCTGCGGCGGGCTCTTCTGCGGCGGATGTGCCGACAACGAGATCTGCAACGGCGCCTTGGCGACGATGCCGGCCCACTTTGTAGAGCTGAATCAGTGCCGCGTGTACGACGACCCTTGCGGAGGTTCGGGGCAGACCCGTTGTAGTGGGTCGTGCGTTTCGACGGACTATGATCGCAATCACTGCGGAGCATGCGGGCTTGCTTGCGCCTCGGGGCAAACGTGTTTTTCGGGCGCTTGTGTGGAGCAGCGCAGTGTTGCCGTGGCAGGGCTTGGACCGACCGTCTCCCTGACGGTCAACGAGGGGAGTTCCACCGGGACGCTCTACATCACGGCTCGCAACACGACCGACATGACCTTCACGTCGCTTCGCATGGCGCGTCGTCCAGGCGCATCACCGCAAGCGCTCGGCGCGGGGATTTACTTCGTCGAAGAGTCCCCGACGCACGCCTATTTCCGTGACGCAACGCGCCTTTTGCGCGTTCCCCATGAGTCGGCTGTCCAAGAGGTCTTGCCCGGGGATTTCGAGTACGGCTGCGACCCGTACCACTGGGCAAGCGCGGACGAATACCGCTGTCTCGACGCGTCGGGTGTTCGCCTGTTGAACATCGTCACAGGGACTGAGCGACTCGAGGTTCCAAGCGCTCGCTGGGAGTCCTTCGGCTACGCATTCGGCCTCACAAGGGACGGGATCTACGTCCGCGCGCATCTGGACATGAGCGCCGTGTACTGGGTCTCGCGCACGACGAGTGAGGTGCGCTATGCGGGGCGCGGGACGACGCTTGATGCCAACGGGCGCTTGCTCTTTCACGACGTGAGCACAGGTGCGAGCGAGGTGTCCGATGGGCCGCGCGGCATCTCGTGGACGAACCCCGGAGGCGTTGTCGCCGCGCGTACGTACGGCAACGACCGCGGTTGGTTCTTTGGCGATGGCTTCTGGTCGTTCGCGAACGGCGAGAACGCGCGCCCGACGCCCTGCACCGCCGGCTCCACCGCGCGCGGATGTCTCTACGCGCCTCCGACCGAGTTCTCGCACACCCTCTCCTTCGACGTGCACGTCTGCGAACGCGGCGAGGCCTGCCCCGGCAGCGACGTCTGTTGCCCCAACCCGACGGGCAATGACTTCTGCGCGCCGAGCTGCAGCTAAGCCAGCCCGACACCCAAAAGAAAAGGCCCGCTTCGGCGGGCCTTTTTCGTTTCTACATCACCAACCGCATCAGCTCTTCCCGTCATGCGCCCCAAGCGCGGGCACGTGCTCGGAGACCTTCGTGCCCCAAACCAACGCGCCCATCTTCCACGTCACCTCGTAGGCGTTGAGCGCCATCGTGTAGAGGCGGTCGCGCAGGTCTGCGGCATCGTCTTCGTCTTCGTCTCTTTCCTTCTTCGACTTGGCGCGCGTGGGCTTGAGGGCGTTGCTCAAGCGTGTCCCGAGGGCCTTGGCCTCTTGCAGTTGCTCGGCCGTGACGGCGGTCTTTCCGTCGATCTTCTTTTTGTGTTTCGCAAAGAGGTTCGCGAGCGCGAGGAGGTCGGTTGCGGCATCGAGGGAGCCCTTGCCGGCGCGGATGTCGGCCACGGCTTTGGCAGGCATGAGGTCGGACGCGGCGAGCGCTTCGGCGCCGCTGAGGAGGATGCTGCGCAGCGGATAGAGACGCTCCAGATCACCCTCTTGCACGGCGCGCTGCTTGTCGGTTGTCTTCACCGCGCGCGAGGCGGACTGCGTGGCATCGATGAGGCTGACGAGGCGCTCCACTTCCTTGAAGTTGGGCTTCTTCAGCTCCTTGGTGATGTGCTCACGCTGACCCAGCACGGCGGTCGCGCCGACGAGCGCGTTGTGCCGCGCGACATCGAGCGGCAGGCGCACGCGCTGGATGCTCGCTCCATCGAGCGCACGCGCCTCGCGCTCCAATGCCGCTGAGATCGCAAGCAATGAATCACTCGCATCGACTGAGGTGTTCGACGTCTTCGCCTTCTTCTGCGCCATCGCATTCTCCATCGGTTCGGCGAGCCAAAGGCGACCCGCGCGGTGCAGCGAGTCTGCCAAGGGTGCGGTCGGAGCGCGACGGTTTTCGAAAGGGGTCGATGAAGGGATGCATGCGTCGCTTCGGCAGCGACGACAGTGTCGATGGAGGGATGGGTGCGTCGCTTCTGCAGCGACGACGGTATCTATGGAGGGATGGGTGCGTCGCTTCTGCAGCGACGACGGCATCCATCGATAGATGGGTACCTCGCTGGCGCAGCGAACATGCATCTATGGATAGATGGGTACCTCGCTGGCGCAGCGACAATGCATCTATCGAGGGATGGGTACGTTGCACGCAGTACCCTCGCCTCATGCGCACCAAGAAAGCCTCCTCGCAGACCATCGAAGCCTTCGTCCTCTGGGGTTTTCCGCTCGAGCAAGTGGGCAGCACGATGGTCGAGCAAGCGCGGCTCGATGCGCTCTCTGCGGGGCCTCTTGTTGCGATGGGGCATGGCGTGCCGTTCGAGGGAAAGGTGTTCGGTGCCGTGCTTGGTGTGGTGCTCGCGCGCTTTGAGACTTCGCTCTACGAGGAGCAGCCGGGGATGGTGCTCGCGCTCGACATGGCCGATGCAGGCGATGACAGCGCGCTGCCCGGGGTCGTCGTCACGGCTGCCGAGTTGCGCGCCGCGAAGAAGCCGCTGACGGCCGTGAAAGAGAAGGCGCTTTCGGATGCGGCCGCGCAGGGCTTGAAGGTTTACGACGTGGCCAAGCCACGGGCGTTTCTGCTGGTGCGTGGCGCTGCGGCGGCGGTGGTCATCGCGGGCGAGAAGAAGGTCTCGACCACCTTCGAAGACGGCCCGAAGGCGGTGCCGGCCACCGGTGACATTCGGCTCTGTGCGTGGGGGCGTGCGGGGAGCTGAAGCCGTCCTTCAATACCAACCGCCGCAGAAGACATGGCCCGTCTCGGAGCGCGCGCAGGTGTAGGTGTCGCCTGCGACAATCTCGGCGAGGCGTTCGGGGGCGCCGAGGAAGACGGCTTCGAGGTTGCGTGTCTCGTGCATGCCGAAGCGATTCATCGGGCCCCAGCAGAAGGCGCGTCCTTGCCCGTCGAGTGCGCAGCTGTGGTACCCGCCGAGCGCGAGCGAGACGATGTCGTGCAATGCCTCCACGCGAACGGGCTCCTCGCGCGTGTGATTCGCACCGTCGCCCAGTTGTCCGTCTGAGCCGTAGCCCCAACACGAGACCGTGCGGTCGGTGTGAATCACGCAGTTTTGGTGCGTGCCTGTCGCGAGCGCTTGCGCATCGCTGATGCCGTGGACGAAGACGGGCGTAGCGCTGTCGACGCGCGTTCCGTTGCCGAGTTGGCCGACGAAGTTCCAACCCCAACAGGCGACGCGACCTGACGCCATGCGGGCGCAGGTATGTGGGATGGACTCGGCCCACGACCAGCAGATGCTCAAGCGATTCCGCTCCACCGTGAACGACACCTCGACGGCCACTTCGCCTTCGGGCATCGCCGTGATCGCGGGCGCGTCGATCGCAGTCCATCCGTTCCAACATGCGACGTCCCGACCCTCGTGGATCACGGCGCATCCTTCGGCGACACCCACGCGCGCGGCAGTGAATGGCGTCGTGAGGCGCGGTGCTTCGAAGGGCGTTGGGGCGTGCGTCCAAGGCACAAGCGAGAAGTGCTGCGTGGGCTCCGGGTAGTGGCCCCGCATGCGGTCCATCTCGGCCTGCACCTCGGTGCGCTCGGCCTGAGGAAGCGCGGCCTGCGCGAACTCAAGCTCGTTATCGAGGATCGCGTAGTCCGTGCCGCGATCGATGCAGACGACCTCACCTGTCCCGCGAAGCACACACGGGTGCTGCCCGGCGAAGAGTCGCTGCGCGTCCTCGATGCCTTCGATCTCGGTGGGCCATCGCGCCATGGTCGATGTCGGGTGCGGACGGGGCCCAGGCGCTGCCAGAGGCGCACCACCGCAGCCCATCCACACGAGACCCACCAACAACAGCTTCCGCATGCAATGACGCTGCGTGAACGCGCGGACCGAGTCAAAGCGAGACGCGCCGGTGTCGCCCTCAGCGAACGCGCACAACGCGGAAGCTCGGGTCGATTCGGTAGCCGTCTTCCTCGGTCCGCAGCACATCGCGCAGGCCCATCTTGCGCATCGTTGAGATGGCCACACGCACGCGGTGCGCACCAGCATCGGCGCGCATCTTCTCGCCAGGCCAACCGGATTCGAGAAGGTCGTCCCAGGGCAGGCGGCGCGGCTCGGGGCGCATCGCTTCTTCGGCGAGGCGTTCAAGCAAGAGGCGGAGCGGCTTGCGCTTGGAGAGGTCCACGCGCTCCTCCTGCGCGACGCGAAACCACATGGAATCGGTGCCAATCGTGATGGGCTTGCGCGCTTCCACTTCGGCGCCGGATGCACCCTCTTGGCTTGGGATGCGAAGCAGCCACTCCACGAACACCGATGGCTCGGATGAACCGGCCTGGCTCGTGAGTGCGCTGGATGCGAGCCAGGCGACGAGCACTTGGTCGATGGCGGAGGGCGCACGCAACGCGGCGCGGTGCACGAGCTCTTCGGCGCGTGTGCGGTTGCCGGCGTTCATCTCGATGCGCGCGAGTGCGACGTGAAAGACGATGTCGAGGTCTGCGGGAAGCGAGCTCGTTGCGCTGGTCGGCTGGCCTCCGAGAACGCCGCTCAAGAGAAGACGCGCTTCGCCACGCTCACGCTGCGTCGCATGAATCACACCGAGCACACCACGCGCGAGCTGTGTTTGTGCGACCCAACCCTGCTCATGCGCACGCTGCGATGCAGCCTCGGAAAGCGCGATGGCCTTCGATCCATTGGCCTCATCGCTCGCAAGACCCAGCGCGACGGAAAGCCCCACCTGTGAAGCGACGATCGCACGCGCATCCTTGCTCGACTCGGCCCGCGCGAGCGCCATCTCCAGGCGCGGAATCGCCTGGTCAACACGGCCCGTCCAGAGGTCGAGCGCCGCGAGGTTGCGGAGGTCTTGAATCTCCCCTGCGCTCGACTGCGCGCGCCGCGCTTGCGCGAGCGTCTCTTCAAAGGAGAGACGCGCTTTCTCCCACGCGCGTGCGCTCAGCCAGAGCAGGCCTCGCGTGCGCCGCACATCTTCCGCCATCGGATCGAGCGACTCCGCACGTGTGACCGCATCGCGTGCAACATCGAGGTTTCCGCGGCTGAGTGCGAGGCGTGCGACGGCGGAACAGCAGCGCGCTTCCAGTGCCCGCTCGCCTGTGTGATGCGCGAGCACCATCGACTCGGCGTAGTCCTTCTCCGAGCCTGTGGCATCGCCCAGCCTTCGCTTCACGGCGGCACGAAGCTCAAGCGAGCGCGCCTGCAAGCGCGGATCCGCGCCCGACCCTTTGGCGACTGCAAGACCACGCTCGAGGTAGTCCGCGCAGAGGGCGAGGGCGCCTTCGCGAAGCAGCACGGGCCCCACCGCGACCAACGCTCGCAGGGCGCGATCGGCACTTCGCGCACTCACACTTGGCCGCATCAGGATGCGCTCAACGACCGTGAGGAGGTTCTCGCGGTCCTCGGAAATATGTGACCAACTAGTCACGGTATTCTCGGCGTACCAGCGCTCGGCGTGCTCGACGAAGTACGCGGCGTGTCGCTCCTCTGCAGCCTCGCGCTCGGCAGCGGGGATCAACCCCTCGGCAAAGGCCCGCACGCTGTGCCCGAGGCTCAGCCGCACATCGAGTGCACTCGGCGTCGACACGACATCGAGCAGGGAGCGCTCGCGCAGGCTCTGAAGCGCATCGAGTGTGCCTGAGCCGTAGAGCGCCACCACCGACTCGGCGGCCTCGAGCGAGAACCCTCCACGAAACACAGTGCACTGCGCGAGGGCATCGCGTGCGAGCGGGCTGAGAAGCTCAACGCTCCAGGCGATCGAGGTCTCGAGCGCACGGTGCCGCGACTCTCCCTCCTGCGTGCGTCGCAGCACCTCAAAGCGATTGCGAAGACGATGCAGCAGCGCGGCCGGGCTCATCACCGCCATGCGTGATGCTGCGAGGTCGATGGCGAGCGGAAGCCCATCGAGCTCACGGACGATCTCTGCGGCCACCGCGCGATCACCCGGAGCCAATGCAAAGCCCGCGCGATGCCGTTGTGCGATGGCCTCGAAGAGGGTGACGGCGGCCTCCGAATCGGTGATCGGCGCGATGTCGAAGGCGACCTCTTGCGGCACGTTGAGCGCTTGTCGTGCGATGACGATGCACGAGAGCGTTGGCACCTCGCGCAGCCAGTCCAGCAGCATGCCCGAGGCGTCGATGAGTCGATCGAACGGGTCGAGCGTCAGCACGAGCGGTGCCCGTGCTGCGAGCAGCTTCGTCACATCACGGCGCGCGCCCGAACCACCGAGCGCATCGACCACGCGGTCGACCAGACCATCCACGGTCGTCACATCATCGAGGGCGACATGCACCCAGGGCACGACATCGCGAAACGTGTCGCGAAGGCGCGTGCGCACCTCCTCGATGAGACGCGTCTTTCCCACGCCGCCCGGGCCGCGCAGGGTGAGCAGACGTGCGCCGCCCTCGATGGCTTGCGTGATCGTCTGAAGCTCGGGTTCGCGTCCCACGAAGGGCGCGCGGGAGCGGCTTGCGCCTGACGTCGCAGGTTCGGTCATCCTCGCCTCCTCACGCTTGATCGCCTCTGCCGCAACGCTCAACCTCGGCCGAGATAGATGCGGAGCATCTCTTTGGCGGCTGTCTTGTCGAAGGGCCTATCCCGCAGCTCAGCGCGCTGTGAGACCTGCTCGAAGAGCTCGCCGAGGAAGCTGTAAAAGTTCTCGCTCTCCTCGATGGCCGCACGCATGCGCGTCGTCTCGTAGAGGTCGACATCGCGCAGCTCCTCGACGGCCCGCAAGAACGAGTCGAGCCGGTCGTAGTCATGCGCGCGCACGAGCTGATACCCGATGGCGCGGAAGTGTCCGAGGAAGTCGCGCACGAACTGAAAGCTCGAGGGCCCCTGCCATTGATCGGGGTCTGTGTGCGTGGCCTCGGACATCGCGAGGAAAGCGCGGAGGATCTGCTGGAACATCCAGACCTCGCGGCGCAGACGCTCGCTCGTGGCACGTCGCGCATCGACATCGCGCTCCAATTCCGGAGGCGGCATGTCGGGACGAATCTCGACACAGAGCTGCCTCAGGGCGTGCTGAATCGACGCGCGCATCGAGGCCGTCGCAATGATCATCTGCGGCCCGAGCTCGCGATCGCTGAGCTTGGCCTCAGGCGATGCAAGGTCGTGATCGAACGCGCGACGAATCTCGACGCGCAGCGTATTCGCGACGTTCTCCAGCGTGCCGCGTAGACGAATCAGCGAGTGCGCTTCCTCCGAGAGGTCATCGAAGGCCTTCGCGAGATCGGATGCGGGGATCGAGAGCAACTCGGCCTCGTAACCATCGGCCATCGCCTCGGCGGCGCGCTGCGCGAGGTAGCGCGTGAGGGTGCGAAGGTCGCTGCGGAGGGCCGCGAGCACGAGGTAGGCGCGACGCGTGGAGGCGGGCTCTGCGGCGTACTGGTCGATGAGCTGCAGGTAGCGAAGACCGCGGAAGAGCGTGAGGAAGGAGAGGGCGCAGACGCGATGCGCGCTCTCGCTCTCGATCGAGTGCAACGCGTCGAGCACCTCGACCGAGCGGATGCGATCGAACTCGCTGCGGAACTCGAGCGCCATCAGCGGATTGAAGAATGCGTTGCGACCGACCTCGCGCACAAGGATGCCGTGGTAGGCGGTGTAGACGCGATTCGAGATGCGGCCGAGGCGCAGAAGTCCCTCGGAGAGATCGAGGAAATGCCCGAACGCGTTGCGGAGCAAGAAGAGCGCTTCTTCGGGCGTGTCTTGCGTTAACTGTTCTTGGATTAAGCGTCCGCGGGCCGAGTCTTCCGGCAACACGCTCTCGAGGTAGCGCGTGAAGGTGTAGGCGCGCTCTTTGTCTCCGAGCAGCTGGCGCGTGAGCTGAACGACGCGCTGCGCCGCATCGCGAAGGACGCGGAGGAGCTCTTGGAAGTCTTGCGCGACGGTGCTGCGCGCATCGGGCTGGCCCGGATGATTTCGCGCGTTGCCGAAACACGCGACGCCCTTGAGGAGCGCCTCGAGCTCAAAGAGCGTCTCTTCTTTTTTGTCCCAGGGGAGCGCGCCGTACCAAGCATCGCGCGCGGTGGCTTGGTCACGTCGAAGCCCGCGCGTATCGCGAAGCAAGTTCGCGTAGACGTCTCTGTCGGGGATCGCCAAGCGACCAGTCGTTGTGCGCATGTCGCGAGAGCGTAGCCCACTCGCGGTCGACTTCTCCACGCGCGCGTGCGGGATGCGCGACGCGCAAGAGATGCCGCATGTGGGGCCCCAGAGCACGCACCCTTTGCGTCGCCTCGCGGCGAATGCAGGAAAAGCGCCTCGGCCCGTGAAATGCAGCGGTTTCGTGCACGCGCTCGTGTCGTCTTGAGCTCTCGGGGCACCGCGCATGAACGAGGTAACGATGAGACACGTTGTGATCTTGGGCGGCGGTACAGGCGGCACGATGATGGCCAATCGGCTCGTGAAGCATCTGATGCCCGATGCTTGGAAGGTCACGGTCATCGACCGCGACGATGTGCACGTCTACCAACCTGGTCTGCTCTTCATCCCGTTTGGAACCTACAAGCGCGAAGAGACAATCAAGCCGCGACGCGCCCTCTTTGATGCGCGCGTGCATGTGCGTCTCGGCGAGCTCGATCGTGTGGATCCCACCGAGCAAGTTGTCTCGCTCGTCGGTGGTGAGAAGCTCCACTACGACGTGCTCATCGTCGCGACCGGCTCGCGCATTCTTCCCGAGCAGACGGCTGGTCTAACTGGCCCAGGTTGGAAGGACACGGCCTTCGACTTCTACACGCTGGAAGGCGCGCTCGGCCTTGCCGACAAGCTCGAGGGTTGGAAGGGCGGAAGGCTCGTGCTGAACGTCGCCGAGATGCCGATCAAGTGCCCCGTGGCACCGCTCGAGTTCCTCTTTCTCGCGGACGCGTACTTCACGCAAAAAGGCATGCGCGACAAGGTCGAAATCGTCTACGCGACACCGCTCGAAGGGGCCTTCACCAAGCCGCGCGCATCCGCTGCGCTGGGAGGCATGCTGGGCGAGCGCAACATCGAGGTGCTCGGAGACTTTGCACTGAGCGAAGTCGATGGCGCGAAGCGCACGATCAAGAGCTACGACGGCCGCGAGACGAACTACGACTTGCTCGTCTCCGTGCCGCTGCATGGTGGTGCAGAGGTGCTCACCAAGAGCCAGATGGGCGATGCGAGCGGCTGGCTTCCGACCGACAAGCACACGCTGCAGAGCAAGGCCTTTCCGAACGTCTTTGCGATTGGCGATGCGACCGATCTGCCCTCCTCGAAGGCCGGTGCTGTCGCGCACTTTCAATCCGAGGTGCTCATCGAGAACATCCTTCGCTACATCGATGAGAAGCCGCTTCTCCCGGCCTTTGATGGTCATGCGAACTGCTTCATCGAGACGGGCTTCGGCAAGGCGATGCTCATCGACTTCAACTACACAACCGAGCCTCTGCCAGGTCGCTTTCCACTGCCGGGCATCGGGCCCTTCACGCTCCTTGAAGAGAGCGAGACCAACCACTGGGGCAAGCTCGCATTCAAGTGGGTCTACTGGAACTTGCTGCTCGCGGGGAAGGACCTCCCCCTCGATCACCGCATGCTCATGGCAGGGAAGTGGAGTTGATGATGGAGACGCAAACGAACGTGCATGCGAAGGCGGACCCGAGCCTCGCTTCGATCGCCAAGCAGCTTGAGTTGCTGACCCTGCAGGTGAATGCGGTTGCCGAGCGGCAGAGGAAGACGGAGGAGCTCTTCGAGGAATTCACGCCGATCCTCAAGCTCGTGATGGGCAGTGCGACAGAGCGCCTCGATCGCCTTGAAAAGAAGGGCTATTTCGCGTTTGGCCAGGAGCTTGTGCGTGTTGGCGAGCGCATCGTTGAGGGCTTCACACCGGACGATGTGCGGCAGCTTGGAAGCGCGATCGTTGGCATCCTTCAGACCGTGCGCGAGATGACGCAGCCTGAGGTCTTGCGCGTTGCAGCGGATGCCTCGGCGGTGCTTCAGCACGCTGACAAGGCAGAGCCGATCGGCCTCTTTGGGATGGTCCGCGCGACGGGCGATCAAGACGTGCAGAAGGGCATGTCGGTGATGATGGAGTTGATGCGTCACGTCGGGCGCGCGGCAGTCGTCGTGCGTGAGAAGCGCAAGTCTTCGCCCCACGCGGAGAAGCGCGAAAAGTTGGATGCGATGCTGGGCTCGAAGCGGAAGCTTGGTGTGGAGCGTCCGGCGCCGAAGGAGCCTTCGAGCACCTCGCCGGCATTGCCGCTGAAGCGCCCGGGTGCCGTCCCTGCGGGGCCCGCTTGCGCAACGCCAACTGCGGGCCCGGCGCCTGTGGCCACGATGATGGATGGCGTTGGTTTCGGAGCGGACGGGCACCTCGCCGACGCCTCCACTTGGACACATGCGCTCGGCGAAAAGCTGGCTGTGATGCAGGGCGTGGAGATGACGGACGCGCACTGGAAGTTGGTCGACACCGCGCGGGTAGAGTTTGCCTCGACCAAGGTCTCTCCGAACATTCGTCGCCTCACGCAGATAGGTGCTGCGAGCACGAAGGAGATCTACGCGCTCTTCCCGAAAGCACCTGCGCGCACCCTCGCGAAGATAGCTGGCCTCCCGAAGCCTGCGGGTTGCCTGTGAGCCTCACTTACATCGACGACACGAACGTCAAAAAGCCTTTAGTCACAAGGGGAATGTCATGATTGCCAGTGGACAACGCAAGGTCGCCATCATCGCCTCGCACGGAGGCCTCGATGAGGCTTACCCCTCACTCATTCTGGCGAACGCAGCACGCCAATCGGGCATCGACTGCTTTGTCTTCTTCACCTTCTGGGGCCTCGACATCATCACCGAGAGCAAGTGCGATCACCTGCACGTGAACATGGCGGGCAACCCGAGCGCGCCGATGCCGACCATGCTCGCAGGCTTGCCGGGGATGGAGAGCCTCGCGGGCAAGATGATGATGAAGCAGATGCAGGAACTCGAGCTGCCGACCGTACGCGAGATGCTGCAGATCCTCGAAGAGTCGGGTGCAGAGCTCTATGCGTGCGAGCTCGCGATGAAGATGTTCAAGCGGACGCAGAAGGATTTGGTCCCGCAGGTGAAGGACGTGATCACGGCGGGTGACTTCTATGATCTGAGTGAGGGCGCGCAGATCATCTTCACCTGACCGCTCACGGGACAAAGCGCGCGATCACGCGGTCGCGCGCGATGGGGCCGAAGTGGCCCACGAAGAAGGTCGATCCGTGCGGCGCGATCTGGTCCACGAGGGTGCGGATGTCGGCGTCGTTGTCGGGCACGTCACACATGTAGAAGTGTCGGTCCGCGTCGCTCCCGAAGATGGAGCCGCGGAAGAGATCACCGACGAAGACGGCGTCGCCCGCCGTGACGACGAGCGAGCCCTCGGTGTGACCCGCCAGACGCGTGACCTGTGCATCGATGCCGACGATGGGCGCGAGGTCGAGTGTGTCTTGCACCAGCGTATCCGCCTGCGTCGGGTCGTACTCGGCGGCCTGATCTTGCGCGAGTCGGCTGCTGTCTCCCGTTGGGCAGAGTCGATCATTCGCCCCACGCGCAAGCATGGCCTCATCGCCGGACCCAGCGATCACCCGCACGCCGAAGTGCTCCTGGAAGTAGTGCGCCCCGCCTGCGTGGTCCGCGTGTCCGTGGGTCAGCACGATGGCGCGAAGGCTCCGCGGGTCGACACCTTCGCGGGCGATGTCGTCCGCGAGGGCCGCAGCATTCTCGCGAAGCCCCGTGTCGATGAGGAACGCGTTCTCGCCCTCGCGCACGAGATGCGCGTTCGCGTAGTCGCGCCGGAGCGTGATGACTTCGAGCGTGCCGAGGCGCATCGAACTCCGCTGTGTCGAAGGCACGCAGCCGGGCCCGAGATAGGCGGCGATCGCGAGAAGCAAGAGAGGCGCAGCGATGCGTGCTGCGCGTGAAAGCGACGTTGGAGCAAGGGACA
This sequence comes from Sandaracinaceae bacterium, assembly GCA_044373065.1. GTDB lineage: Bacteria > Myxococcota_A > Polyangia > Polyangiales > Sandaracinaceae > JAFLCL01. The sequence continues at coordinate 19,349 of JBILQT010000019.1, read as the reverse complement.
TGCGGAGCCTCATTCGTGGCAGCGGAGGTTGAAGTCAACACTGTTGACATTGCCGAGTGTAGGGAACGAGGGTGCAAAGTCAACACTGTTGACACTGAGGCACTTCGCGTAAGCTCGGGCGCATGAAGACCAAGCCCCTGAAGGCCAAGCCGCGCGCCGAATCCGAGCCCGAGGCCCGCAAGTTCCATCACGGTCATTTGCGTGAGGCGCTGCTCGCTCGGCTGCTCGAAGTGCTGGATTCGGAAGGGATGCAAGGCCTTGGCGTGCGTCGGCTTGCGCGCGACCTTGAGGTCGATCCCGCCTCCGTGTACCGGCACTTTCGCGACCTAAATGCGCTCTACGGCGCCGCGGCGGAGGCATGCTTTGCGGCATTCGCGGGTGCGATGGAGCGCGCCGTGCAGAAGGGCGAGAGCGGCGCGGAGGATGCAACTGCGCGCGCCCAGTTGCTTCGAACGGGTGAGGCCTACATTCGCTACGCGAGTGCACATCCGCATCGCTTTCGGTTGATGTTCGGTGTGGAGGGCAACGGGCCTGCCGCGCCACCTCGCGCAGAGGGCAAGGGCCCTTCGGGGCAGACAGCGTGGGAAGTCTTCTTGGGCGTGGTGAAGCGCGGTGTCCCCGAGGGCGTCGATGCTGCACTCGATGCGCGGATGGCCTGGTCGATGGTGCATGGCGTGGCCGCGCTGACGATCGATGGGCCGCTCGCGGGGCTTGGCCCAACAGAGCAGAAGCGGCTCGTCCGTCGCGCGCTCGATGTGACGGCCGACGCGCTGTTCAAGAGTGAGGCGAAGCGTCGCTAACGGGCGATGGGCGCGATGGGCGCGATGGGGACCTAGCGCAATATTATAGAAATAGTGTTGCGATATGACTGGCGGCAATGCGGAAGACAGTTCTGCGGGTCTGCTTCCTCAACCACGCACGCGCTTTCGGAGCCAGGCCGCCGTCTCGACGATGCCCTGCGCACGCGCGCTGCCCCATGCGTCGCGGTCCTTCGGCAATGTGCTCCACGCCTCGCAGAGCGCGCGCCACCGAGGGTCAGCGTCGAACCAGCGCCGTGAGGCGCCCCAATGCGCGCGGCCATCGTCGTTGAGGTCGCTCATCAGCACGTGGAGTGTCTCGTAGAGCACGTCTGCCGCCTCGGGCGATGCCACAGCGAAGCGCCCTTCGAGTGCATCCCAGGCTGACATTGGGTCGCGCGTAAAGAGGGCCTGAAGCGCGATGCGACGAAGCCCTCCACGTACCTCGTCGAGTGAGTGGACAAGCGCCAGAAGCCCCTCGGGCTCGGCGCGCGCGACAAGCACGAGGCCTGCACGCTGTCGAAGCTCAAGCTGCGGCGCGGCGGACCAGACCGCGAGGAGCACGGCGAGGCCGGGCTGTGTCCATGAAGCACGGAGGGCCGAGAGCAGATCCTCCACGAGGATGCGAGGTCGCGGCTCAAGCGCATCTTCGAGCGCGCCAGAGCGGGTAATCGCGTCGATGGCCGCATCCGTGATCGACGGGTCCTCGCGAAGGAGCTTCCAGGCCTCGCGACCTTCCACCGAAGCGTGCAGCGCAGCGAGGCGCTTGAGGCCGCGGTCGCTTGGGTCGAGGAGGGTTGAGTGAACTTGCTCGCGCATGCTCAAGGTCATGCGACCGACGGTCGTGTTTCTGACCGCCGGTCGCAACGCGAATCGCCAGGGAGCTACTCCTTTGGCGTCTCCTCCTTCGGCGCCTCTTCGCTTGAACGTGCCTCCTCGGTCGCTACGCCTTCCACCTCTGCTGGCTCCGGTGCGGGTGCTGTCGCGGGCGGCGCTGCGGGAGCCATCGCGGGTGCGGGAGCGTTGAAGATCGCCTGGTAGAGGCCGTCTTGCTTGAAGGCGTTCCAGCCCCAGCGCGTCCACTTCAAGAGCGAGACGACGAGCCAGATGGCCCACAGGAACATGAGCACTTTGTAGACCTCGACGGGGAGGCTGATGAGGCTTGCGCTGGGGAGCGCGCCGTCCGTGCGATCGAGGAAGTAGCGCAACTGTGTGCAGTCGCAGGAGGGGCCTTGGATCATCATCGCGGGCTCGCCGAGCAGGCCCGATTCGATGGCCCAGAGGAGGCAACAGCAGGCGACGAAGGTGTAGCCAACGAGCACGAGCTGGCGTGCGTCGAAGAGGGCGCCGTTGAGCTCGGATTTCTCTCCGCGGTAGTGCACGAAGAAGAACCAACCGACGACGATGAGCGCTGCGATCGCAGGGATCTGCGTGAGGCCAAGAAGGAGGAGCACCCAGTCGTGCGGCTTGAGCGGGATGCCTTTTTGACGTGCGAGCACGAAGGCGAAACCGAGGACGAGAAGGAGGTAGGGCCAGAAGAGAATGGCCGGGCCCCATGCGGGCCCTGTCGTGAAGAGGAGCCAGCGGTCCGTGGAGAGATTCACGAAGAGCTCGATGTTCGCCGAGGCTGTGCCGAGAGAGACTTGCGGCGTCTGCACGACCGTCTGCCAGCCAGTGGAGGATTGCCAGCTCAAGTTGATGGTGTGCGCTCCCGGTTGAAGCGCGACGACCACTTCATCGCCATCCCGTTGAAGAGGGCGCGTTGTGCCGTCGACGGTGAGCGATTGAACATCCGAGCCGGACGGGAGCGTGATGCGGAAGGGCGTGCTCGTGCTTGTGCGGACGCTCGCGTGAAGGGCAGACGTCGTCAGGCGAATGCCGGGCGTGATGGTGAGCGTGGCCGAGTCGACCGTGAGGGATTGGCCCTCGGAGGCGAGCGGACGCGTGAGCGTGATGTTGAGGGTCTCGCTTGGCCATGGATGAAACGTCGGCTCCCAAACGCCTTGTGCATTCACGGGATTCGTCGCTGCGAGGCCCTCGTGTTCGCAATGCCAGAGCGGGCTGCATGCGAGTGTCCAGACTTCCGTCATGCGACCGGATGCGGGCGCGGTGAGCGTGATGACATCACTCGGTGTGAGCACCGAAGTCCATGTCGTCTCGGTGTCGCGCTGGCCGAGCGTGACGAGGGCCGTGCCGTTCTCGATGACCACGGCCGAGTCGGTGACGGACTCACCGGGCAAGAGCGGGACGCGTGCGACGGCGGGCGTGTTCGCGGGCGAGCGACGGCGCACCGTCGTCGAGACTGTCCAGCGCACACCGATGTCGATGCGACGCGAGACCTCGAGCCATGCCGGAAGCTCTGCGTGATCGCCGCCGTGCTCTCCCTCGACTGCATTCTCCGAGCGCAGTGTGCGACGGAGTTGGATCGACTCGGCCATGCGCTCATCGGTGCCAAGGCCATCGACCTCCCAGCCCTCGACGGTGGTGGTCAGTGAGCGGGGTGCGCGGCCAAAGGCAAGCGTGAGTGCGTCGCGGCCTTGGAGCGTTCCTTCGAGACGAAGGCGATGTGCGCCTTCTGGAACACGTGCGTGAATGAACCCGTTTTCAAGGCGAATCATCGCTTCAAGCGGTGCGCCATCGAGTGTGATCGTCGTGGGTGTCCACGTCTCACTGGGGCCCGGAAGCGGGTAGGCAGCGGACTCCATCGCGGAGACATCGAGCTCGATCGCGAGCACGTCACCATGCACCTCGATGTGCATCGCATTCGCCTCGCTGCAGCGCTCGCCGCAGGGCGTGCGACGCGTGAGGCGGTTGCGTAGATCGGTGAGCACCTCAGGGCTCGGTGCCTGCGCGTGTGCGCTGCTGGCCATCACCGTGAAGAGCACGAGGGCTGCGGTCGCGATGCTCGCTGCGGGGGCGTTCGCGCCCTCGGGGCTCGGCGTTTCAGCCGAAGGTGCCTTCGGGCGCTTGAGGAGAAGCACGCCGAGAAGGACGAGAAGGAGCACGGCACGAAGGGCCGCGACGATGCGGAAGGCCCACGGCGGAAGGAGATAGAGATGCATCTCCGTGCCTGCTTCGACGGGGCCATCGAAGGAGAGCGTGTAGCCCGTCCACGACCACGTCGGGACGCCGAAGCCCGTCTGCACAATCGCGTTCGGGTCGAGCCAATAGGCGTTTTCCTGCAGGCCGCTCCCGCCTTCGGAGCGGGCGTAGCCGCCGTAGCTGCCGCTCGCCGAGCTTGGGAAGATGCCCTCCGCGACGCTCGCCTCCCGCGTCATATCGCTCATATCGAAAAGGCCTACGGAGCCTTGACCCGAGGGGGCTTCGAGCTGCGGATAGAGCGCAGCGGTGATCTCCGTCGATGCGAAGCTGACCACCATGACAAGCGCGACGGCGCCTGCGGCCCAATAGGCCCAGCGAACGGGATGCGCGAGCTTGGGGCCGATGCTTGTCTTCGAGGCGAGCAGTGCCGCATGAAGGGCCGCGAGGGCTGCGAGGATGATCCAGAGCCACTGGGGCGTGCCGGATTCGTGGAACGCAAGGCCAACGCCGACGAGGGCGACGACACCCCATGGCCAGCCATAGACGCGACCGACGGCCGCGACGATGAGGATGAGCCCGAAGAACGCGAGCAAGCTCCAGCGTTCCCACCACGTGCCTGGCGCGCGGTCCACACCCGAGACGTGAAGGAGCTCCCAGCCAGGCGGCAGATGAAGCGTCGTGGAGGATGAGCTCGCGTTCTCCGACCAGTTCACTGCGGGCAACGTCGAGCCGCGTGATTCCATGCGCCACTCGGCGGTGAAGGGCTGCGAGGTGCTGCGCAATTCCACGCCAGGACGGCCTGTTTCCGTCTGCTGCGTGATCAGCTGATCTTGCCCCGAGCCAAGGCTCATGCGGCCGAGCACACCGTCCGTGAGCTCGATGCGGTGACCACTGTGCATCGTGATCTGAAGTTGATCGCGCGCGGTGTAGCCATCGCCTTCGAGGTCGAACCAAACGTCGCGTGTGATGGCGACTTGGTTCGGCGGAGGCGTGGGCTCACCACGACGCGTCGTGTGTAGCGTGAGGTGCGTCGAGGCATCGACGAGGAAGGCCGAGAAGCTGCGCCATGCATCGGGGAGCGAGGTGCGCTGTGGGTCGATGCCGCTCGCGCCTTGCACTTCAACTTGGCGGAAGGACTCGTTCGCCGACCACACCCACACCTCTTGCTCGGGCCAGGGCGCATCGAGTGTGGGGCGCGTGAAGGTCGCGTCGGGGTTGGCGCCGAAGCCCTGGATCGTGATGGTGAAGGTGCCTGCGTGAAGCTGCAGTGTGAGCGCGCCATCGGGCGACAAACGCACGGGCAAGTCGGCTGTGATCTCCACGGGTGTGATGCCCTCGGGCATGACGTTCGGAAGGCGCAGCTCGCGTGCACGACCTGAGACACGCACGACGATGCGCGTGGTGAGCGAGAGCGGTGAGCCGTCTTCGATCAGGCGCTGCACCTCAAGGCCAAGGTGGTCCTCCTCACTCGCCTCAGAGGCACCGCCGCGAAGCCAAATCTCGCCTGTGGTGCCGCGTGCAGGAGAGGTTGTTTGTCCATCGCGCTCGAGCGTCACGCGTGCGAGTTCGGCGGGGACGGCGAGCGTCTCGGGGATCGACGTCCACGGGATGCGGCCTTCGATGCGATGCCTGCCTGGCGCGAGCCAGAGGACGGGCTGGTTGTTCGAAATGAGCACGACCGCGGGCGCGCCATCGACTTGCACATCGACGGGCCAACGGCGTCCGCCACCGGGCAACACGAGCTGCGATCGCCTGTCGCTCGTCGCATCCAACGTGAACGTGCCGCCCTCGTCGGTGACGCGCACACGCAGGTCACCAGGCCAGACGCAGATGGTCGTCGTCGCACCCGCGGTCGGGTTCACATCGTTGACGAAGTTGGCGTCGCTACCGAGTTGGGCAGTGTCGCGGATCGTGCATCCGTAGTTCGTCTCTTCGAGGACCCACGGCACCCAGGGACGCAGCTCCGGAGGGATGTTCGCTTCGTCGATCGGCTGCGCATGCGCGCGTGATTCCGCACCGAGGAAGGCGAGGGCGAGCAGCGTGAGGCGCAGCGCGTGGGAGAGGAAAGGGCGTAGGTCCATGTCGGGATACTACGCAGCTCTCTGTCGTCCCTTTCGCGTGGTCTGTGCTTCTGACGTTTCCTTTACGTTGAACGCCCTCACACAAACCTTGCTCCGCGCTTCGTCCCCGAGTAACCACGCCAGTGATGCGTTACCAACTTTCGCACCTGCGCGCGCTCGAACACGAAGCCATTCACATCCTCCGCGAGATGGCCGCCGAGCGAGAGAGGCCGTGTCTTCTCTTCTCGGGTGGCAAGGATTCGATCGTCCTTTTGCACCTCGCGATGAAGGCTTTTCGCCCGGCGAAATTTCCCTTCCCCGTGATGCACGTCGACACAGGTCACAACTTCCCTGAGGTGACGGAGTACCGCGATCGCAAGATTGCTGAGCTCGGTGAGCGCCTCATCATCGCGTCGGTGGAGGAGTCGATCCGCACGGGACGCTCGGTCGAAGAGAAGGGCCCGCGGGCCTCACGCAATCGCCTTCAGACGGCGACCTTGCTCGACGCGATCGAGGCGCATCAGTTCGATGCGTGCATCGGTGGCGCGCGCCGTGATGAAGAGCGTGCGCGTGCGAAGGAGCGCATCTTCAGCCATCGCGATGAGTTCGGTCAGTGGGACCCAAAGCATCAGCGCCCCGAGCTCTGGAGCCTCTACAACGCGCGTCTCAAAAAGGGCGAGCACTTCCGCGTCTTTCCGATCTCGAACTGGACCGAGCTCGACGTCTGGCAATACATCAAGGAAGAGAACATCGACCTGCCGTCGATCTACTTCGCGCACGAGCGCGACGTCTTCATGCGCGACGGAATGCTCTACTCGCCCGCGCCCTTCATTGAGCATCTGCCCGGCGAGCAGGTGACGCGCGAGTGGGTTCGCTTCCGCACCGTCGGCGACATGACGTGCACGGGCGCTGTGCGCAGCCGTGCGACGAAGCTTGAGGATGTGATCGAGGAGATCGCGGGCTCGCGTTTGACCGAACGTGGTGCGACGCGTGCCGATGACCGTGCGACCGAGGCCGCGATGGAAGACCGCAAGCGCGAGGGATACTTCTGACGCGGTGACAGGCGCGTCCCCTGCGCGTAAGTCTCGCGCCTATGGCGACGCACGAAAAAGTCTACGGACGCAACGCAGCACGCGCGGTTCTCGATACGCGCTTTGAGGATGTGGTCCGCATTGCGTACGGCGTGGATGAGCGCGCGTGGATTGGGCCCTACTTGAGCACAGCGGCCTCGCGTCGCCTTCCCTATGCCGAGCTCGATGCGGCGGGCCTCGAGAGCCTTGCAGAGTCGCTGCATCACGAGGGCGTTGTCCTCGTCACGCGGCCGCGTCGGGCGCTCGATGGTCATGCCCTCTATGAGCGCCTTGTGGCAAGCGAGCGCTTCGCCGTCATCGCCCTCGATGGCGTCACCAATCCGCACAATATCGGGGCGATTCTGCGTACTGCGGCCTTCCTTGGCATCGACGCCGTGTGCATCCATGGAGATGCTCATCGTGCCGCGCTAACGCCTGCCGCCGTGCGCATCGCGGAGGGTGCCGCCGAGTGCATCGACATCGCGCGCATCCCCGATCTTGATGCCTTCTTGAGCGCGCTACGTCGCGAGGGCGTTGCCGTGTTCTCCGCCGACCCGCGCGGCGAGCGCGATGCCTTCGATGTGCGCTGGCCCGCGCGCACGGTGCTCGTCTTCGGCAGCGAGGCGCGCGGGCTCTCGCCTGCAATTCAAGATGAAATCGATATGAGCGTATCGATCCGAGGCACCGACGCAGTTGAGTCGATCAACGTCTCCGTCGCCGCAGGGATCATCATGGCGGCCTGGCTACGAAGGCGTTGAGGCATGCCCCGCTACGACCGACTCCAGCCGCCTGCCGAGCTCGTGTGGAGTGTCGACGGCTTCTACTCGCCCGAGGAGTGCAGGGCGGTCATCGCCTCCTCGGAGGCGGCGGGATACGAAGAGGCGCTGATCACCACCGGCCACGGCATGGTGATGAACAAGGATGTGCGCAACAACGACCGCCGCATCTTCGACGACCCCGCGCTCGCGGCCATCTTGTTCGAGCGCGTGCGTCCCTCCGTTCCGCAGTTCATCCGTGAGCGACACGACGAGCCCAAGACCGAGTGGCAGGTGTGTGGGCTCAACGAGCGCTTCCGCATGTACCGCTACGGACCGGGTCAACGCTTCAAGCCGCACTACGACGGGGCGTTCCATCGCATCCCAGACCGCGAGGAGTCGGCGCTCACGTTCATGATCTATCTGAACGAGGACTTCGAAGGCGGCGAGACGGCCTTCGAGCACATGGTCGTTCGCCCGCGTCTCGGCAGCGCGCTGCTCTTCTTTCACGCGATCCTTCACGAGGGACGCGAGGTGACGCGCGGGCAGAAATACGTGCTCCGCAGCGACGTGATGTACGCACGCTGAGCGCAGCGCCACAGTCGATATGACATCGACATGAATTCGATATGATCATATCGATACGGGGATCGACGCGGCCGCGTCGATCCACTCCTCAGTTGCTGCTGGGATCTTGAAGGCGGCTTGGCTGCGGAGGTGCTGAAGCACGGCCGTCATCACGCGGATTGGCCACGACGACGCAGCTTCCGTCGGTCGCGAGATGCCAGCCTTCGCGGGTCGTCACGAGCACGCTCTTGAGACCAAAGTCGCGCAGCGTTGCGAGGGCTGTGCGCACACGTTGTCGTCCTGCATCCGCACGCACGCGCTCGCCTGGCCAGCCCACGGCGAGGAGCTTCTCGCTCTCCAAGCTTCGTCCGGGTGCGCTCACGCGTGCATCCGCGAGTGCAGCCAGGATGCGCATCAGGTTGGGGCGATGTGTCAGCGGCGCGAAGTTGCCGCTTCGCGCGATCCATTCCCCCGTGATCGAGATGGAGGTCTGTGCATCGGGCTTCACCTCGACAGCCTGGCCACTGCATTGGCGGAACTCGCGCACGAAGAAGGGCTCGTCCGGTGTGGGCATCGGGAGGGGCTCGTTGCGCGCGATGCACATCGCCATCTGGGCAATGCGCTCATGTTCTGTGTCGCCCTGCGTCTGGTGCGCGAATTCCCTTTGCGGAGCAGGCGTTCCGCTCAACGTACAGAGGCAGAACTCAAGGGCATGAAAGAGCGTCTGAAGGCCATCGCGGTTCTCAAGGTCGCGCAGTTGCTCGAAGCTTCGATCAATGACTGCGAGTGCCTCCTGCATGCGGCCCGCGCGCCACATCGTGATGACGAGGAGGTACGTCATGCCGAAGGTGAGCTTGGTGCCCGCTTGCTCGAAGGCGGTGAACGCATCGTAGAGCTGGTGCTCGGTGGAGGGCTCTCCGTGCGCGAATGCGACCGTGGCGCGAAGGCGAAGTGTGTGGGCCCATGCATGCGGGTCGGCGCCATCTGAGGTTGCCCGCGTGAGTTCTGTGACGACCCGCGCGGCGGACTCGATCTCGCCCAGCGCGATCATCGCGTCGATCTGCACGACGAGCACGTGATGAAGGACGCGAGGCGGAGCAAACGTGCGCGCGAGGTGTGCGGCCTCACGCGTGGCCTCAAGTGCCTCGCGGTTGCGACCGATGGCGAGCAGCGCCTGAGCACGTGTCAGCAACGTCTCGGAGAGCGTGCGACCTGGCTCTTCGCCCACCAGGGCGTGCGCTGCCATTTGGGAGGCCGCCAAGGGCGAGCGCTTGATGACGGCGACTGCGGCGATCTTTGACCCGAGCACGGGCCAACTTCAGATCGCAAGCGCGGGGCATCCCTTCCCCCTGCTGACGCGCGGCGGGTCGATTGCGCCTCTTTCGGTGCCGAGCGGAGCGCCCCTGGGGTCGAGCGCGACGGCCACGATCGGAAACCGCGATGTGTCTCTGCAACGTGGCGACGCGGTGCTTTGGTACACGGACGGAGTCACGGAGATCGAGAGCCCGCACGGCGAGCAGTTTGGCGAGAAGCGCCTGCGCACGGCCTGCATCGGCGCGTCGAGTCTGGGTGCAGAGGGGTTCCGCGATGCGCTCGCCGCACGTCTGACGCAGTTCGCGGAAGGTCGCCCATCGGGCGACGACATCACGTTTGTTACCGCGGTCGTTCGCGCAGATGCGTGACGAGCTCGCCCACGTCGTTGATCGTTTGGAGGCAAGAATATGAAGCTCGAATCGCTCGAGTTCGAAGGTCGTCAAGGCACGTGGTCGAAGGCGTTTCCTGCGCTGGATTCAGAGCGCACGTTGGTGGTCGCGTTCGGCGCGAGCGAGCTCATCGATCAGCCCAAGGCGCTTCAAGATCTGCGTCGCGCGTATCCGCGCTCACGCGTGATCGGTTGCTCGACCTCGGGTGAGATCGCCGGGCCTCAGGTGCGTGATCACAGCTTGTCGGTGGCGGTGGCGAAGTTTGAGCACACCGAGCTTCTTGAGGCGGTCGTCGAAGTGCGTGATGCGAGTGAGTCGCGCAGTGCGGGTGAGGCGCTTGCGAAGAAGCTCTTCCGCGCGGATTTGCGCGCGATCTTCGTGCTGAGCGAGGGCCTGAAGGTGAACGGCTCGGAGCTTGTGCGCGGCATCAATTCGGTCGTGCCCGAGAGCGTTGTCGTGACAGGCGGCTTGGCCGGCGATGGGACACGTTTTGGCAGCACCTGGGTCGCGTTTGGCGACCGCATGCAGAGCGGCCTGGTCGTCGCGGTGGGCCTCTATGGCGAGCGCTTGGTCGTGGGCCACGGCAGCAAAGGTGGCTGGGATAAGTTCGGCCCTGAGCGTGTGGTGACGCGCTCGGATGGGAACATCCTCTACGAGCTCGACGGAAAGCCTGCGCTCGCGCTCTACAAGGAATATCTCGGCGAGAAGGCGAAGGATTTGCCCTCGTCTGGCTTGCTCTTCCCGCTCTCGCTTCGTGCGAATGCGAGCGATGAAAAGAACCTCGTGCGCACGCTGCTCGCGGTCGATCACGAGAAGCAATCGATGACCTTCGCGGGCGATGTCCCGCAGGGCTTTCGCGCGCAGTTGATGAAGGCGAACTTCGATCGACTCGTCGACGGTGCCGGTGCTGCTGGCTTGATGGCCAAGCATGTGACGCCAGGCGTGACGACGGGCGCTGTGCTCGCGCTTGCGGTCTCGTGCGTCGGTCGTCGTCTGGTGCTTGGTGCGCGCACCGAAGATGAGGTCGATGCGCTGCGCGCGGTGCTGCCGGATGACAGCCACATCGCGGGCTTCTACTCGTACGGGGAGATCAGCCCCTACGCCTCGGGCCATTGCGATTTGCACAACCAGACGATGACGGTGACGACGTTTGCGGAGAATGAATCCGCGGCCGTGAGTGCACCGCGTCCCGTCGTGAAGCCTCTGCCTGCAAGGCCTGTCGCACCACCCAAGCCTGCCGCAGAGCCCACGCATCAGGTCGTGATTGTGGTGGAAGATGAGCCCACGGATGTCGTCTCGAACGACGGCTTTGTGGTCGAGTCTCTCCACTTCGACGGCACGGGTGGGAAGTGGTCGAAGGCATTTCCGCCGCTTGATTCAGAGCGCACGTTGGTGGTCGCGTTCGGTGCGAGCGAGCTCATCGATCAGCCCAAGGCGCTTCAAGATCTGCGTCGCGCGTATCCACGCTCACGCGTGATCGGTTGCTCGACCTCGGGTGAGATCGCCGGGCCTCAAGTGCGTGATCACAGCTTGTCGGTGGCGGTCGCGAAGTTCGAGCACACCGAGCTTCTCGAAGCGGTCGTCGAAGTGCGTGATGCGAGCGAGTCGCGCGGTGCGGGTGAGGCGCTTGCGAAGAAGCTCTTCCGCCCAGATTTGCGCGCGATTTTCGTGCTGAGCGAGGGCCTGAAGGTGAACGGCTCGGAGCTGGTGCGCGGCATCAATTCGGTCGTGCCCGAGAGCGTCGTGGTGACAGGTGGCTTGGCTGGCGATGGGACGCGTTTTGGCAGCACATGGGTCGCGTTTGGCGACCGCATGCAGAGCGGCTTGGTCGTCGCGGTGGGTCTCTACGGCGAGCGCTTGGTCGTGGGCCACGGCAGCAAAGGTGGCTGGGATAAGTTCGGGCCCGAGCGTGTGGTGACGCGCTCGGATGGGAACATCCTCTACGAGCTCGACGGCAAGCCTGCGCTCGCGCTCTACAAGGAATATCTCGGCGAGAAGGCGAAGGATTTGCCCTCGTCTGGCTTGCTCTTCCCGCTCTCGCTTCGTGCGAATGCGAGCGACGAGAAGAACCTCGTGCGCACGCTGCTCGCAGTCGACCACGAGAAGCAGTCGATGACCTTCGCGGGCGATGTCCCACAGGGCTTTCGTGCGCAGCTGATGAAGGCGAATTTCGATCGACTCGTCGATGGCGCAGGCGCGGCGGGCTTGATGGCCAAGCATGTGACGCCAGGGGTGACGACGGGCGCAGTGCTCGCGCTTGCGGTCTCGTGCGTCGGTCGTCGCTTGGTGCTCGGTGCGCGCACCGAAGATGAAGTCGATGCACTGCGCGCAGTGCTGCCAGACGACAGCCACATCGCGGGTTTCTACTCGTATGGCGAGATCAGCCCCTACGCCTCGGGCCATTGCGATCTGCACAACCAGACGATGACGGTGACGACGTTCTCTGAGTCGCCGCGCGGCCTGGCGAGAGCCGTGGGTCGTCCGGTGCCTGTCGCGCCTGCACGCCCTCCGATGCCGCGTCCCGTTGCGCCCGCTCCGGCCGCGCAAGCACCCGCACCACCGGCACCTCCATCGCCACCGTCCACGCCTGCTCCGACAGTGCGCTTGGCGCCGATGCCCGTTGCAACGCCTGCTGCGCCAACGCCGTCCATGGCCCCGCAGCCCGCGCCTGTGGCGGTGGTCGCGGCAGCGCCTTCTGCACCCTCGGCTCCACTCGCACCCCTCAAGGGCTTCTTCCTCCCGCGTGCGGAGCCCACGGCCACGGCTGCGTTCATCGAGACGCGTGCGGTGGGCGATGTCACGGTGATGAAGATCACCGGTCGCATCGGTGAGGGCTTCCAGGGCGCTGCGACGATTCGCAATGTCGCAACAGCGAACATCCTCATCGACCTGATCGAGGTGCATCGCGTCACCTCGTTCGGCGTGCGCGAGTGGCTCAACATGCTCGGTGAGTGCGAGCGTCGCGGTCACGTCGTCGCGCTCGCGCGCTGCACAGAGCCTGTGGTCAATCAGCTCACGATGATCCGAGGCTTCGCGGGCAAGTCGTCTGTGCTCTCGATCGTTGCGCCTTATGTCTGTGAGACGTGCGCCACGCCCTTCGGTTGCCTGCACGATGCGATCGTTGAAGGCGCGCAGCTGCGCAAGGGTGAGCTGCCCGTCACGCACTGTCCGCGCTGCCAAGGTCGCGGTCAGCTCGATGATGCGCCGGAGACCTTCTTCGGCTTCCTTCCCAAGACGCCGCCTGCGCCTCCCGCAAGCCTGCTGAAGGTCGCGAGTGAGCTGCCTCCGGTGACGACACCGGATGTCGTTGAGAAGTCGATCGAAGACGACGGCGTACGCGTGATGGTGCACGGCGATGTGGATCGCAGCATCCGTTGGCAGCGCGTGCTCGATGGCCTCGAGGGCGAGCTCAAGCTGGAGTTCGCGCCGGGCATCTCCATCACCGGAGAGGCCGCTTCGTCGATGGATCAAGCGCTGCTTCGCGCCGAGCCAGGCGTCTCTGCGATTCGAATCTCCGTATGCCCCGAGAGCTTGCTCGAACAGCTCGCGAGCTCGCGGCTCTCACGCTCGCCGAAGCTTCACATCGCCTCGGCATGGGTCGGTGGGCACTGCACGGCGTGTGGCTCGACACGACGTGCACAGCTTGATGTCGATGCAGAGCTGCAGGCGATGCGTGCAGGTCGCGCAAGCACGCTTGAATGCCGTCGTTGTCATGGAGGCCTCGACCTCGACAAGGTGCGCGGTTGGCTCGGCAAGCTCGGTGCGGGCACGCCCATCTTGCCGCCACTGGTCGCGAGTACGCCGCCACCTGCACCGAGCGCTGCACCAAGCATTGCGCCCGCAGCTCTCGTGGCCGCACCTCTCGCACATGCGCCAAGCTCGGGAGCGCCTCCGACGAATCTCTGGGTGCCCGCATCGGTGCTCGGCGGCTTCGCGCTCATCGCGTCGGTGCTCTACATGAACGGTCGCCAAGCAGAGCCTGCTGCACCTGCTTTGCCCGCGCCGAGCGCGGTTGTGGCTCCCGTGGCGCCTTCACCGGTCGCGGAAGTTGCGCCCGCAGCGGAGCCTCCTGCGGCCCCTGTGCTGCCTCCGAGTTGGACGGAACGTCGCATCGTCGAGAGCGCCGAGGGCGTATGGCTCGTGGGCCATGGCGAGAGCGATGCGAGCTTGGAGGAGAGCGTGGCGCATGCGCGTGAGGACGCAGTCACGACCTTCGTCGATCACCTGCGACAGGGCCTTGCGGGGACGGACCTCGATCGCGTTCTCGCTGTGACGCTCACGGAGAATGCGGAGCGAAATGCGGCGGCCGTGGCGCGTCGCTTCGAGTCGCAAGTGGGCGCGTTTGCGATGCCGGAGCGTCGCGATGAATTCGTGCGACGTGAGGGTGCGCGCTTCATCGTGGATGTCCGCTACTTCGTGCCGCCGGAGAGCGCGTCGCGCGCACATGACTTCTACACGGGCTCGGAGATGGCCGCGTCGATCAGCGTGGCGCCGGTCTTCCCTGCGCTGGAGCGTGTGCTTCGCACCGAGGGCGATGTCGTCGTGACGAACCCGGGAACGCACCGTGCGCTTCGTGCTGGCGATGTGGTGCTCGCGGTCAACGACACGCCGATTCACTCGGGCGATACGTTCGTGCGTGTCGTGCGGGCAAGTTGGTCCACGCTCGGTTCGGGCGGGACGATGAGCGTGCAACTGGAGCGCGAAGGGCAGCCGCTGACCCTGCGCCTTGTCCATCCCTGACATGACGAGCGCGGGCGACAGCGAGCGATTGCAAGGTTCGATCGGGCCCTATCGCCTTGAGCGAAGGCTCGCCGCGGGCGGCATGGCGGAGCTCTATCTCGCTCGCTACACGACCTCGTCGGGCGTCGAGAACCGTGCGGTCGTGAAGCGCGTGCTTCCGAACCACGCGAGTGATGAAGAGTTCTCGGCGATGTTCCGCGATGAGGCGCGCATCATGGCGTCGCTGCAGCATCCGAACATCGTTCATGTGCTCGATGTGGGTGGCGAAGGGCCCACGCAATACATCGCGATGGAGTACCTCGAGGGCACCGATCTTCGTGGACTCATCCGCTTCTATCGACACCACGGAAGGCAGGTCCCGCTCTCGGTCGCCATCCATGTGGTGATTCGTTTGTGTGCGGCACTTCACTACGCGCATGAGCGCAAAGACATCGACGGGAACCCGCTCTCGATCGTCCATCGCGATGTCACACCGCAGAACATTTTTCTCACGCTGGATGGCGGCGTGAAGCTCGTCGACTTCGGCATCGCGCGCGCCGCGCATCGCCTGAACCACACCCGCAAGGGCATGGTGAAGGGGAAGATCTCGTATATGGCGCCTGAGCAATGCCTCGCGGGCAAGCTCGATCATCGCGCCGATGTCTACGCGATTGGCGTCATCCTCTACGAGCTCACAACGGGCGCACGGCCGATCTCGGGGCGCACGGAATTCGAGCTCATGCAGGCTGTCGTCGATGGCGTGAAGGTGCGTCCGAGCGACGGAGATCCGTCCTATCCGCGCGACCTTGAGGGCATCGTGATGCATGCCCTCGCGCGTCACGCGAACGAGCGCACCAGCAGTGCGCGCGAGGTGCAATCCGCACTTGAGGCGTTCGCGCGCAACCGCAAGCTCGACCTCTCCTCGCTCTCTCTCGCCGAGGTGGTGCAAGCCGTCGCGGACAAGGGCGAGCCGCCCGCACCGCTCGACGATGAAGAGTTCGTGGAAGGCGACTCGCACGTTGGGCTGACGCGTGAGCGGAACCTTCTCGCGAGCTTTGCGATCGGCGATGCGCGTGTGGAGATGCGCGAGAAGTATGGCTACCTCGTTGCGCAGCTGAGTGGCCGCTTGAACGAGTCGTTTCGTGGCGCGGACCTCGCGACGCACATCACGGGCAACACCGTGCTCGACGCATCGGGCATCGAGCGCATCACGTCCTTCGGCGTGCGTGAGTGGATTCAGTTTCGCCAAGCGAGCGAAGCCAACGGCGTCGACGTCTATCTCGTGCGCTGCGCGGAAGCGCTGACGAATCAGCTCACGATGATGAAGGGCCTCGTGGGCAAGCGCGCGCATGTCGTCTCGTTGCGTGCGCCCTTCATGTGCGCGCAGTGCGGGCCCTTTCAGGCGACCGTCGATCTCGAATACGACGGCCGCGCGTTGGGGGAGGGTCGCGCGCCCGAGAGGCAGTGCCCCGAGTGCGGTCGTGAGGCGGAGTTCGATGACGACCCGAGCGTCTTCTTCTCGACGATCAGAAGCAGTGCAGTTGCGATCCCGGGAGACGTGCGGCGCGTGGCGAATGAGCTCGAAGCGGATGAGCGCCCAGAGCCGATCTCCAAGCGCTTTGAGGGTGTCGCGACGCGCGTGCTCGTGCGCACGGGGTTGCTGCCATCGATCCGCTGGGAGCGCATCTTGGACGGGCTCGAAGGCGATGTGACGCTTGAGTTTCGTCCTGGCCTTGCGAGCACGCCGGAGGGCTGCAGCACGCTGCTCGCGGCCATCACGAAGTCCGACTCGATCGCGCGTCCACTGCCCGTCGAGAATGCGCCTGCAGCGCTCGTGAAGGCGCCGATTGCGACGCTCCTCGACATCCGCTCGCTCGTGCTTCGCGGTGTGTGTCCTGCGTGCGCTGCAACGCGGCCGCTGGTGCTCTCGCGAGAGGAAGGGGCACTCGTGCAGCGTGGCGCGCCTGCGCATGCATGCCGCCGCTGTGGTGCCGCGCTGCAGGTGGAGGACCCAGAGCGCACCATCGACGCGTGGCTTGTCCCAGCTGCACTGCCACCCGCGCCTGTCGCGGCTCCTGCGCCAGCTGTCGGCCCTTTGCCCGTCGAGGTCCCCGCGCAAGCGAAGCCACGTTTCGCACTGCCAGTGGCTGCAGCCGCGGCGGGCGCGCTTCTTCTTGGCATCGCGGGCTACTTCGGATTCTCAGCGCTGGGTGCGCCCGTCGAGGCTCCTTCCACGGGCCTGACAGCGCCTTCTCCGGGCGTTGTCCCAGCGCCTGCGGCTGTGGCTTGGACGCGCATTGACGGCGTGGTCTTGGAGGGCCCTGACGTGCTTGCTGTCGCGCACGGTATGGATGCGGAGGAGCAAGCGCGCGCGCTGCTTCTTCGGCATCTTGCGCATGCACGCGGCGCATCGCTGAGCGAGCCCGACGCGGTGCTCGCGGCCCGCACGCGGGAGAATTTGCCGACAATTCAATGTGAGAGCGTGCCCGTGGACGGCGTGAATCACGTGCGCTGTCGCTTGCCAGAAGGGCCCGCTGTGCAGGGGCGATCACGCCTCGGAGTGACGCTTGCGACGGTCGCGCCCTGGCTCGAAGGAGACGCGCGCGTGGTCGTGGTGGCCTCCGAGGATGCGGCTCACACGGCGGGCCTGCGCGCGGGCGATCACGTGCTCTCGGTGAACGACGAAGCAGTGCGTGATGCACCCGGCGCGCTGCGTCTGCTCGATGCGTGCGGTGACGCTTGCGTCCTCTCGTACGTCGACGAAGACGATGTGCGTCGCACCGCGCGCATCACGCGCTGAACTCACATCGCGTCGAGCGAGTCGCAGTGCGTGGCGCGAAACGAACCTGCCGCAGTGCCGCGCGCAAACGTGAACATCACATTGCCCTGCGCCGTCCCCGCGGTGATGTCGAGTGCAGTCACCTCGACGCGCGCCATCGTCGGCATGTCGGGCGCCACCTCGGTGCGGAAGAGCCCTTCGAAGTCGAAGAAGCGAACCATCAAGCCATCGGTCTGGGCGGCGGGCATCGCGGAGCTGAAGCCGTCGACGGTGATGATCTGCTGCGGCGTCGGCGAGGTCGCGCTGGGGCATGCGTCATCGGCGCCGCGTGAGAGCTCGAAGTAGAGCCCAGTGATGGCTCCGCCCGTGCGCACGTAGCCCATGAAGGCGCGGTCGAAGGTGCCCGTCTGCATCGCGTAGCTCATCGCGATGTTCGTGCCTGAAGCGCTTGGCGCGTCGACGGAGACAGGTGCATCCACCGCGGTGAAGGCGTCGTCGGGGGTACGCCCCGCATCCGCAAGCGTGAACGCGTCCGCAAGCACGAACGCATCGGTTGGCGTCGTCGTGGGGTTGCACGCGCTAAGCAGCGTGATGGAGAAGAGCGTCGAGATGGCCGCGCGAAGATGCATGCGCGACGTCTATCGCGCGCGCCCTTTTTGCCGCAAGCGCTTAGCTCTCGTGGTTGCGATCGTAGAGGATGCGCAAGCCGTCGAGCGTGAGGTCGGGAATCACCTCTTCGATCGTGCGCGACTCGGGTGCGATGAGGCCCGCAAGGCCGCCTGTCGCAAGCACGCGTGTGCTCTTGCCGAGCTCATCGCGAATGCGATCGACGAGCCCATCCACAAGGCCGACGTAGCCAAAGACGATGCCGCTCTGCACCGACTGCGTCGTGTTGCGACCAATCGCGCGTGGCGGCTTTTGAATCGGGATGCGGGCCAAGCGCGCCGCACGGCTGAAGAGCGCTTCGGCACTGATCTGAAGGCCGGGGGCGATCACACCACCGACGAATTCACCGCGTCCGTTCACGCAATCGAAGTTCGTGCCCGTGCCGAAATCCACGACGACCACTGCGGCCTTCACACGCTCAAACGCAGCGACGGCATTGGCGATGCGATCGGCGCCAACGTCGCGCGGGTTCTCGTAGAGGATCGGCATGCCCGTCTTGATGCCTGGGCCGACGATGACCGGGTCGTGCCCAAAGGCGCGTCGCACGGCCATCGCAATCGTCTCGGTGAGCGCAGGCACCACGGACGCAATGATCGTCGCGTGCACAGCGCTGCGCGCGAGATCGGCGACATCCAGCAGCGTGAGAAAGACGACGAGCGTCTCATCCGCCGTGCGCCCCTTGGCCGACTCAATGCGGAACGAATGACGCAGCGAGGCGCCGTCGTAGAGGCCAAGCACGGTGTGCGTATTTCCAACGTCGAGCGCGAGCAGCATCAGCGCGTCTCTCTGCGGCTCACGTTAGTCACGCGGGCGAAGCGCGAGCGTGCGATCGATGAGCGAGCCGAACTTCGGCGACGCCACCGCCACCGAGCCAACGACCCGCGCGACAGGCGCAGATGGCACCATATCGCGATATGGGTGAATTACAGTCGGGCCGGTGGCCTGTACGGCTTGCGTCGGGGCAATCGCGGCAAGGCCCGGCGCTGACCGCGTCGCATTCGAGCGAGGCGAAACAAGCGGAATCGGATCCTCAAGCTCAAGCGGAATGTCGACGGACTGCTCAGCGGCTTTGTCGGCAGCGGCTTTGTCAGCAGCGGCTTTGTCCGCAGCGGCTTTGTCAGCAGCGGCTTTGTCAGCAGCGGCTTTGTCAGCAGCGGCTTTGTCTGCAGCGGCTTTGTCTGCAGCGGCCTT
>JBILQT010000217.1:0-12967 GCA_044373065.1 Sandaracinaceae bacterium | reverse complement strand
CGACCGCATCATGCTTGACGACCGCCCCCTTCGCGACTGGGTCCAGTCCTGGCAAGACGCAGGCACCAAGCTCGGCGAGGTCGAGGCTGAGCGCACCGCGCTCGAGACCAAAGCCGCCTCCGGAAGACAGCCCGCCGACGCACTGCGCGCGCGCAACAAAGCCATCCGCGTGATCGGCGCCTTCCTCACCATGCTCGACCTCGACGAGCCCACGGATGAGGTGAGGCTGGAGATCACCGCCGCGCTGGAGACGGCGTTGAGCCGGGCGGCTCGGCGGGGTGGCAAGGCGGAGGTTGTCCCAGTGGAGCCTGCTGCGGGGTGAGTTGGATTGCTCGGTGCTGGAACGAAGAAAGGCGAGACCCGTGTCTCGCCTTTCTTCGTTTGTTTCCTTGGGCGTCACTCAGTGGGAGCGGTGAGCGGCGGGAACCAGTCTTCGGGTCGACGTGGCGGGGCGTCGGCTGGCGCGTAGCAGGTGTTGTCTCGGCAGATCTGGCCGACCACGCATTGAGAGCCGTTGCGGCAACTCCGCTCGCCTTCTGCGACCTCGCATGTTGCGGTCTCGCCAATGCCTGGGCTTGTCCAACGGGCGCAAATGAAAGATGGCCGACACTGATCACTTCGCCCGGGGTCACACTCCGCGTCGCAGTACGTGGCATAAGACACCGTGCGCATGTCAACGGTGTAGTCTCGCTGGACTGAGTTGCAGGTCATCCCCAAGGGGCACCGCCGCTCGGCGAGAAGGGGTGAGTCGAGGTCGCACGCCGGAACGCAGGTGCTCGTGTACCGAGAGCAGGCCAAACCGGGCCCGCACTCACGCAGCGGGTTCAACCCGTAGCACCGCTCCCCAAGCGCGAGCGTTCCGAAGTCGTTGCAATACCCGCCGATTTCTATGTTCCGGTTGTTGAGTCGGCAATCGACGCCGGGTCCGCAGTCTGTGTTGCGCTCGCAACTTCGCGCACATATCTCGAGGTACCGAGACATGGTTGGCGAGTACATCTCCACATCATAGACACATGTGTGTCCCGCACCACATTCGCCTGCATTCCCACAGCGCTGGCCAAGTGGTGAGGGGCAGGCCACGAGGAAGGCTGCGACCAGGGAGATAGCAAGTTGCTTCATCGAATTCTCCGAAGGTCTGAGCGTGGATAGAAGCGGCCCGTGGGAGCAAAGAACTGCAAATCCGGAAGCCCGCCGGAGAAGTCCAATGCCCGGCACTCGAAGTCGGCGTCCGTGCCAAAGCAAGTCGTGCCGAGCGGGCAATTCGCAGGAACGTTCCCTGGCTGCGTCCAGCCGCAGTCCGCGACCTGCTCTTCGGGCCGACACTCGCCGTAGCTACAGAGGAGTGTCTCAGGACAACTGAATGGGTCTCGTTCGTCGCAGATACGCAAGCAACCACCACGGTAGCAAGCGCTTCCAGGCGCACACTCGGTGTCGTCTGCACAGAGGGGTGCACACATTCCGTCGACCTCCTGGCGAATTGGAAACCAACAGCTCTCGCCGAAGACGCAGGGTCGTGGGGTGCGACAGCGCTCTGCCGCCTCAAACGTTTGCGGAAGCCCAGCCCCTGGCATGCAGACGTCCTCCCCATACCGACGGTACGAGGTCAGACACAGAGCCCCGTTGCTGCACCGCTGAGACACCTCGGAGTTGCAGGTCGTGAAGCACGCGGGGCCGTAGATGCCCTGGATCTCGCGACAGACCTGCCCTCCCGTGCAATCCGCATCGCTCGTACAACTCACGACTGCCATCGGACCCTGTGGCGGAGCTGGTGGCGCGCTCGTGTAGCAGCCCACGGGGCCCAGGATGATGGCGAGTGCGGGGAGTAGGAGGTCCTTCACCGGTCGGCTTCGGATTGCGTTGGAGACCAGTCGGGACATCAGCTGGTTGGTGTTCATCGATCCCTCATGGGCTACCCGAGCCCTCTGGAGCGTGTGCGGGATGGCGGCGGGGTTGGCAAGGTGGATTGCCAACCCCGCCGAGCGATCAATCCACCGGCGGCGGAATCACTGGTTGGTTCCAAGGGAGCGGCGGGGGTCGCCCGGCCCTTTTCGACCACGCGATCAGTCGCCACTACCGCGCATCGGCCCCTCCGCACGGTCTTGATCCATAGCGACCACCGCCGCTCGGCCCTTTTCGACCACCCGATCCATCGAAACACCCGCCCAGCGGTCCCTCCGCATGGTTCGGATCCGTTGCTACCCACCGATGCTCGGTGGTTTTGGCTCACCAACGCTCAAAAACACCCGAGGGTCGGTCCCTCCGCATGGAGCTTCGCAATCCCGGCCTTAAAAGGTCGGCCTCGAGGCCACGTAGACATCCGGTGTGCCTGCGCGGTCGCTGCTCATGTAGAGGCGGCATTGGTCGCGCGAGACCCAGCTGGGCGCGTCGGTGACCGAGGAGTTCACGTTCGGGAGGCGGACGGGCGTGCCGAAGGGCGAGGCGGTTGTGGGTCGGGTCGCGGCGAAGATGTCCACGTCGCTCAGGCCGCGGTCCGAGGCGAAGTAGATCGTGAGGCCGTCGGGCGCGAGCACCGGGTCCTGCCCTTCATAGGCACGCGGTAGATGCGAAACACGCCGCCGCGATCGGAGGAGAAGAGCAGCTCGTTGTCGCTGAGGAAGGGCTGTCGGTCGGTGGCTGCCGAGTTCACGGCCGCGATCGGCCCGCGGAAGGTGAAGGGCCCGAAAGTTTCGGTGCGGTTGGCATAGTAGAGGTCCTGGCCTGTACTGCCGCGTGCGCTGCGGAAGACGAGGAGCAGGCCGTCACGCGAGATGGTGGGCTCGAACTCGACGCCGGTGGTGTTCAGCTCGGTGAAGGAGGCGTCGTACGTGAAGGCAGCGGTGTCCAACACGCGGACGACGCGGGCGAGGTCGATGCCGCCCACGCGCGTCGACCAGAGGTAGCCGGTGAGCTCGTCATCCGAGAGCCGCATCGTCGCCTCGGCAAACATCGCCGTGGAGACGCCTGGTACGAGCATTGGCTCCCCGAAGTCCGCCGTGAGCACGCAGGGGCCTGCGGCCGTGGTCCCTCCATCAAACGGCAGGTTCGCATCGGGGAAAGGCGCATCGGGGAAAGGCACATCGGGCAGCGTCGCATCGGCATCCGTCGAGGGCGCGTCGCGTGAGGCATCCGGCGAGGGCGCATCGCGTGAGGCATCCAGCGAGGGCGCATCGCGTGAGGCATCCGGTGAGAACGCATCCACCGAGAGCGAGGCATCCGCGGGCGCATAGCGAAGCCTTCCGCACGCGCAGAGAAGGCTTGCAGTGAGCGAGAGGCCAAGGCGCCGAGAGATCATCACGCGGGAGGATACCGACGTCGCATGGCTGCGCCGTCGCAGAACGCCACGCGATGTCGGAAGGCCACACCTGCGTGGCCCGGATCGCCTCGGAAAGCGCGCCCCCAAGCCTGGCCCCCGCGTTGCTGCATGCGGCCATGACGGGCTCGCCCGTCTGAAAAGGAACCCATGCAACGCTCGCTTCTCCTCTCGACTCTCTCCCTCGTGCTGATCAGCACCTTCACGCCCACCGCATTCGCACAGCACGGACGTGCGCGTGGTCGCGGCCATGGGCAGGTCGTCGTTCACGCGCCACGTCCCCCGGCCGTCGTCGTCGTGGCGCCGCGTGTGCGCGCACCGCGTGGACGCGTGATCGTGCGCGTGGCCCCGCCTGCGCCGCCCGTCGTTGTGGCGCCGCCACCGCCTGCGCCCGCTGCAGTTTGGGTGGAGGGCTACTGGACTTGGAACGGCAACGCGCACGACTGGGTCGAGGGACATTGGGAGGCGCCGCGTGCAGGCCGTCGCTTTCGCCAAGCTCGCTGGCAGGCGCGCGGTGGCGGCTGGGTGCTCGTCCCCGGCGGATGGATTCGCGTGCGCTGAAGCGCTGAGGCGGGCTCAAGGCGTGCGGACGTAGTCCAAGCGCACCGCCACGGGCACGGTCAGGCGCTCACCGCGCATCGTTGCGTCCACGTGCAGCGTGCGGCCGTCGCGCTCGGTCGAGAGGAGCACGGTGAGCCTGCCCGTCTCGCCGATGTAGACCTGCTCCAGCCAGCCACCGCGCAGGCCCTGCGTCACGGGCACCTCGTGGCCCTCGGCCGTCGTGACGGTGCTGGTCGCGTTCAGCGCGGAGGCCACCGTCACCACGCGCTCGCCCTCGAAGGTCACCGCGACCTGGCTCGCCCTGTCCTCCGAGAGCTCGACCGTGATGCGACGCGGCAGCGCGATGCGCTCCTCAAGGCGTGGGCGGACAAGCACCTGCGTGAAGTAGGGCAGCGAGGCGATGATGGGCTCCAGCGCCGCCATGATCACACCGCGCGCATGCTCGGGGCCGTGCGGGTAGACGTACGCGCCCTCGAGGATGCCGGGCACCGCAGCCGTCTGTGCGCGAGCCTCTTGGCCGCGGGCCAGGCCCATCGGGAGGAGCGAGGCAACCAGGAGGAGGGCGGCGGGGGCGAGGTTGCGCATCGACCAAGTGTAGGGCCGGAGTGAGGGAGGCGTAAGCCGGTGGCCCTCCCCGTCTGTCAGGAGAGCGCGATCAACCTCGGATGCGCGACACACCAACACACCACCGCCTCGGCCACACGCCTGTGCGTCGCGCCATCGAGCGTCCCGCGTGTCAGCGCCTTGATGTCGTTGCGCAGCGCGGCTTGCTCGCTCTCGCTGAAGGGCTCCGTCAGCAGGCGCTCCAGGAAGTGCCCAAGGCCACGATGGAATGCATCGAAGTTGCCGTTGCCATTGCGCATCGCCTCATCGACGAGCTTGTTGCTGCAGCGCACGAGCTCGCCCTGCACCGAGTTCGCTTCGCCCGAGGGAGGCACGAGCTGCTCGAAGAGCTTGTTGAGTGTGTCCTGCCAGCGTGCACCGGGCGTGAACGTGAGCGTCGTGGTGGCCACATCGGGAGGCAGCCAGCCTGTTGCGGTTGGGTCGTCGCGATGCTGCGTCTTCTCGAGCAAGGCCACGCGTGCGGCCGCGCTCTCCCTCGCGACCTTCATCGCCCAGTTGCCATGCCGCATGCGCTGATAGGGGTTGGCCCCGCGCTCTATCATCGCCTCGATGCAGGCCTCCGTGCCGCGTCGCATGACGGCGATGAAGAGCGGTGTGTTGCCGTGCTCGTCGAGTGCATCGAGGTTCGCGCCGGCCTCGATCAGGCGAAGCGCGAGCGCGTGACGGTTGCCATCGATCGCGAGGTGGAGCGGGCCCGAGCGCTTGCCCTCGGCATCGAGGCGCGCACCTGCGGCGAGCAGCACCTCGACCACCTCCACGTGCCCGTCTCGGCAGGCGCGCATCAGCGCCGTCGCGCCATCGAGCACCGCATTCACATCCGTGCCGGCGGCCAGCATCTCGCGCACGGCGGCGATGTCGTTCGTGCCCGCAGCATCGGCGATCCCGCGGTGCTTGAGCGGTGCTGCGCCCGCATCGAGCAAGAGCTCACGCATGCGCGCATCGCCTCGCTTGGTCGCATGCCAGAGCGCCTGCGCCGACTTGGCGCCGTGCTTCAAGAGCTCCGCCGCGAAGTCGTGGTGACCACGCTCCACGCACTCGATGAGCGGGTCATTGAGGTACTCGCCCGGAGCATCGAGCGCGATGCCCGCTCGCTTGATCGTCTCAAGCGTCTGCACCTCGCCACCACGCGCCGCAAAGAAGAGCGACGTGCAGCCATAGGCGGTGACCGCCTTGATGTCCGCGCCCGCACCCAGGAGCTCCTCGACGGCCTCGAACGCGCCCGACTCAAGCGCCGCGTGCAGCGCCGTCATCCCCTTGTCGAAGAAGGCGATGCTCTTTCGAACACGCACGCCCGCATCCACCTTCAGCTTCGTCTTGCGCAGCCAGGAGAGCGCCTCCGCGTGGCCGTGCAGCGCGGCGTAGTGAAGCGCCGAAGCACCCACGCCATCGAGCGCCGTCACCTTCGCCCCGCTGCGCTTGAGCAACTCGAGGATGGCGACCGAGCCCACTGCGGCCGCGACATGCAAGGGCGTCGCGCCCGCATCGAAGGCGAGGCCCGGACGCGAGAGCTGCGCCGTGCCCAGCACATAGAACGTCGCGCCCTTGGGCCGCCGGATTTGGGTGCCGGGCAGCGAGGAGAGCATCTCGGCCGTCGCCACATTGGCATCCGCGCCCTCTGCGAGCAGCGCCTCGATGTTGGCTGCGTCGCTCTGGAGCGCGGCCTCGTGCAGCGGTGTCCAACCGGGCTGGGGGGTGGTCATGCGGGCGAGGGTTGATCAGGGGGCGGAGGATGGCGAGGGGGTTCGACTGCGTGTTGGATTCGGAGGCTGAGGCCGTGACCGAGGCCGAGTCCGCGGCCGTGGCCGTGGCCGTGGCCGTGTCCGTGGCCGTGGCCGAGTCCGTGGCCGTGGCCGTGGCCGTGTCCGCGTCCGAGTCCGTGGCCGTGGCCGATTCAGAGGCCAATGCACGTGGTCCGTCGGGGTTCGCCTCGGGCTCACTTTTGGACGCGAAAGAACCCTGCCAACCAACTCAACTTCACTCGCCTTACGGCTTGGGTTGTCATGGTTCTTTCGCTGGAGGGGGCGTGAGCCCGAGGCGAACCTCGAAGGCGCAAACCCAAACAAAGGGGCTCACAGAAAGAAGCTCCCAATGTTCCAGCTCGAAACACTCACCATCGAGATCATCAAGTCCCTCAAGCCCATCGTGCGACGCATCGAGATGCGCGACCGCAACCTCGCGGATCAACTCAAGCGCGCAGCAACCTCCATCGCGCTGAACGTCAGTGAGGGCGCGCATGCGAAGGGCGGCAACCGCAAGGTGCACTTCCACCACGCGGCGGGAAGCGCGAATGAAAGCCGCGCGGCACTGCGCGTGGCGGGCGCGTGGGGCTATGTCGAAGAAGGCGAACTGAGTGCAGTGCAAGACAAGCTCGACCACTGCATCGCGGTGCTCTGGAAGCTCACGCACTGAGCGCAAATGTGAGCCCGAGGGAGCGAATCCTTCGGGCTCTTTTCGCTTCAGCTCATCTTCGCAACATGCCGTAGGTGAGTGCGCAGACGCGATCGAGTGATTGCTCGATCGGCGCGAGTTCCTCGCTTGCGACGTAGCCCCACGCGCTTGCCAGTTGGAGGCCTACGCGCGTCTCGCGTGCACTGCCGAGTGCGGTGTGAAGACGTGCCCTCCGGTTGCCTGCATCGCTGCCCTCGGCCTCGCCGAGGTTGAGTGCGACGGACGACATTGCTCTTCGGATTTGGCGAGAGAGATCGCGGTCGTGTTTGTCGATGTTGGTGACCATGCTTCGCATGAGAGCCACTGTGGAGATGCTGATTTGGAGAGCCAGCGAGCCTGGCCTCTTCGATGTGAAGAGAGAGCCCTCGTGATGTGGGTTTTCGGTTGAGAACTGATTGGGCTTCCGGTGTGTGGGCATGCCCCCACCAGCGACAGAAGCATGACAACCGAAGCCTTCTCACGACGTGCGCTGGATCGGTTGGCAGGCTTCTTTCGCGACCGAAATGCCCACACACCGGAAGCCCGTTTCGCGATCGGACTCCGACTCAGGTTCGGTATCGGACTCCGACTCAGGTTCGGTATCGGTATCGGACTCCGACTCAGGTTCGGTATCGGACTCCGACTCAGGTTCGGTATCGGTATCGGTATCGGACTCCGAGTCCGTATCCGTGTCCGTATCCGAGTCCGTATCCGAGTCCGTATCCGAGTCCGTATCCGAGTCCGTATCCGAGTCCGTATCCGAGCCCGTATCCGAGCCCGTGGCCGAGTCCGCGTCGTCAATCCGCCGGATGCGTCGTCTTCTCCAAGAGCGCCACGCGCGCGGGCCACTCTGCCCTCGCGATGCTCATCGCTGACCTTCCATCCGTCATGCGCTCATAGGGGTTTGCGCCGCGCGCGATCATCGCCTCGATGCAGGGCTCGGCACCCTCCCAGCGCATCAGCTGAACGAGCGGCGTGTTGCCCTCTGGGTCGCGGACATCGAGACGTGCGCCTGCTTCGACGAGGCAGAGGGCGGTGCGGAGGTACGGCTGCAGGTCCACGCCTGCATCCATCAGGCTCAGGACGTCGTGCTCAAGCACCTGGTAGAGCGGACGGCGTGCTTCTTCCGTCCCCTCAGGGCTGATGCCCGCGGCCAGCAGCGCCTCCATCACGGCGTGGCGCCCAAACAATGACGCAGCCCCCACGGCCCTCAGCGTGTACCTGTGCTTCGTGTCGACGCCCGCGGCCAGCATCCTCGTCACCGCAACAAGGTCATTCCCATGGGCCGCCTCGCTCAAGCTCTCCCACTGCGTCGGCTTGGCGCCTGCGGCGAGGAGGATGTCGCGCATCCTCACGTCGTCCCAGAAGAGCGCCTCGCGGAGGGCATTCTGGTTGTCGCTGTCAGGGTCGGCACCCAACGCCAAGAGACGCGAAGCAAAGTCGTGGTGCTTCGCTTTCACGGCCTCGTGCAGCGGGTGATTGCAGTAGGCGCCCGCCTCGTCTGGCGCGATGCCATTGCCCACGAGGTACTCCAGCACCTCAACGCTGCCTCCGCGTGCCGCGAAGAAGAGCGCACCGCGCCCATGCGGTGTT
Source organism: Sandaracinaceae bacterium (assembly GCA_044373065.1). GTDB lineage: Bacteria > Myxococcota_A > Polyangia > Polyangiales > Sandaracinaceae > JAFLCL01. Next base: position 4,452 of record JBILQT010000217.1, on the reverse strand, counting down.
CGGTCGTTGAGGCTCAGGCCTGCCGCGACGAGCAACTCACACGCGGCCAGCGAGCCGGACTCGAGCGCGGCGTGGAGGGCCGTCATTTGCTCGTGGCGATTGAGCCGCATCGCAAAGCTGGTCACGCGGTCCAGCGCGACGCCCTGTGCAAGCAGCCAGCGGATTGCCTCGACGCGTCCCTCCGATGCCGCGAGGTGAAGGGGCGTGGCGCCGAGACTGTCCTGCGCGTTGAGGTCAGCACCCGCAGCGAGGAGGCGCGCCATCATCGCCACGTAGCCAAGCCCAGCGGCCAGATGCATCGGCGTGCTGGCGGCGTGGAAGGTGACCGTCGCGAAGCACTCGGGTTCCACCAGCTCCCCTGCGCACGGAAGTCCCCAAAGGCCAAACGTGCGGGTCGCCGCACGCGCATCGGCACCCTCCGCGAGCAGCGCCTCGGCGCGTGGGTGATCGTCTCTAAGCACCGCGTCGTGGAGCGGAGTCCAGCCCTCGGGCAACACCACCGGTCGAAACGTGTTCACCGTGCGTCCCTCGCCCTCATCCTCGAGGGGCGTCTGTGTGGTCATGCGGGCGAGGGTTGATCAGCGGGCGGAGGATGGCGAGCGGGTTCGATCAGGTGGCCGGGGCTGGGGCTGTGGCCGTGGCTGTGGCCGAGACCGGTTCGTATGCTCACGGCATGCTTCACAAAGTCGAGCTTGAGCTGGCCCAGGGGATGAAGGTGGACCTCGTCACCTTCAATCAAGAGCTCCACTACGAGCGCATCATCGTCGGCATGCCCAACCAGGACGACAACGCGCGGTTCCTTGCTCGGTTGAAGGAGGAAGGCGCGCACGTGGTGTGGGCCCCGGAGGCGCTGACCTATGGGGTCGGCGAGAGCCCTCACGGCACCTACGGTGTCCTGGCGCAGCTTCCCCCGATTATGTGCACCGCGATCGTCCAAGCGCCGAGTGATGAGTACCGCACGGCGCGCCTCGTCTGGTTTCAAGCGGAATGGGCGTTCCCCATCTCCCCGGACGCGCTGGCTGCGCTTCGCCTGGTGGACTGGCCAGCGGTGGCGCAGCCCAGTTTTTGGTGATGCTTCACTATGCGGCAGCGGTCGACGAGCTTTGCTTCATGTCGGGGCGTGCGCTCTTCGTGTGCAAAGCAAAAGGCCCGCACTCGGGCCCTCTTCGTTCTGTAATCGCGCGTGATTCAGCTCGCCGCAGGCTCGACTGCCTCTTCGTGGATGCCCGCGCGCTTGCGCTCGGTGGGCTTCACCTTCGCCGCCAAGTCATCGAGGCCTGCGAGGGTGGCCATGCCGGAGAGGATCATCGCGACACCTGCGTAGGTGCGTGACCAACGCGCTGTCGCTTGGTCGCGTGCACTCATCGTCGTTTGGAGCTCGCGCTCTTCGAGAGCGACCTTATCGAGGGCGGCTTGGAGGGCGAGGCGCTTGGTTCGCTCGGTGTGGCTCGGTCACGGACACCGACTCGGTCACCGACGCCGTCGCGGACGCCGACTCGGTCACGGCCGCCGACGCCGACTACCAACTCGTGATGTACCCGTGAGTGCCGCCCGCGCATCGTCCTGCCCCGTCACGCGTCCATCGGCGGAGCCCAGGCCGGCAAGGGGAACCTCACGCGGTGCCAGTCGCCGCCCCCCACAACCGAGCATCGAGGTCATGGCGAGTGTGAGCAGAACAGCGAGTCAGGTCATTGCGCGGGAGACTGGTGCGGCTCGTTATCCGTGTCGAGATGCGTCGTCTTCTCCAAGAGCGCCACGCGCGCGGGCCACTCAGCCCTCGCGATGCTCATCGCTGACCTGCCATCCGTCATGCGCTCATAGGGGTTCGCGCCGCGCGCGATCATCGCCTCGATGCAGGGCTCGGCACCCTCCCAGCGCATCAACTGGACGAGCGGCGTGTTGCCTTGCGGGTCGCGGATGTCGAGGCGTGCGCCAGCTTCCACGAGGCAGAGGGCGGTGCGGAGGTACGGCTTCAGGTCCTCGCCGACCTCAATCAGGTTTGCGCTTCCGGCACGGTGTCAGAGCAGGTTTTGGGCCCCTCGCTCGATGCGAAGCCCCATCGGCAGCGCGCTGAAGAGGTGTCAGAGCAGGTTTCCCTCTACGGGATTCCCGGGATGAACGTGTCCGCCGGTGCGATCATGCGCGCGGGGGGCGCTGGGATCTGTCCGTGGAGGTTGGCTCCCCAACACGTCACGCGTCCGTCGCGCAGAAGCGCGCATGAATGGCTTGCTCCGACCGCGACCGCTTGGGCGGGCGGAAGCCCGAGCACGCCGCTGAGAGGATATTGGGTGGTGAAGTCCTCGGGCAGGCCACGGCCGAGATTCCCGGCCCCGTTCTGGCCCATGCAGCTCAGGGCGCCGTCGCGATGCAGGATGCAGAGGCTGTTGTCGCCCACATCGACCGACACGGCATCCGTGACGTCGAGCCGAATCGGGACGGGGCCCGCGTCACGAGCGCGATCGACGACGTGTGGCGCGTCCGGCGTGCCCCAGCACCAAACCTCCCCACCGTTCGTGACCGCGCACGAGCCGTGGAAGCCCGTGGCGATCGAGCGCACATCCACGAGGCCGCGCACGGGCACAGGCTCGGGACGATTCTCCCATGTTCCGTCGCCGAGCGGGCCGATAAAGCCGCCGTTCCAGCCCCCCCAGCATCGAACCGTCGCGTCGGCGAGAAGTGCGCACGAGAAAAGGCTGCCACACGTGACCTGGGTCGCGCTTTCGATCCCAGTGACGGCCACGGGCGGGCTCGGCTCGTCTTCATTGCGTACGAGGCCGTCCCCGAGGTAGCCCACGCCCCAGCAGCTGACTTCGCCCGTTCGCCGCAACGCGCAACCGTGATCGTAACCGGAGCAGACCTGTGTGGCGTCCGAGATGCCGAGGACCTCGACGCCACCGGCGTCACCCGTGCCTTCCGCCCTGCCTCCGTCCCCCAACTCGCCGCGTGAGTTGGGCCCTCGACACCGAGCGCGACCGTCCGGCATGACGAAGCACACGTGATCTTGGAGGAACGTGCCTGCGCGGGCACCGACCAAGTCGCGCTCGACGCGTGGTGCCATTTCCCACGTTCCTGTGCCGAAAGACCGCCCACCCCACGAGATCAGGCTCCCCGATTCCCGCATCGCGTACGTGCGGCCGTTCCCGGCGACCATCGAGACGACCGGATCGATACGTACGACGCTGCTGTCCGAAGGCGTATCGCTCGCATCGCTCGCGTCGCCCCGCCCATTCGACTCGTAGCAGCCGCCGAGAGACGCGCTCACGAGTATCCACAGCCCGAGCCTGCGTTGGTGTGTACGCCGCACCACAGTTTCCATGATCACCCGGGTAGCACTCCGGGGATGCAGGTCAAAGGCTCGGGCCGTCGACAGCGCCAGCAGCTGAGGCAGTGACGCAAAGCAAAACGCGGCAGGGCACTCAAGCCCGCCGCGTTTTGCTTTGTCCGCATCCGCCTCGTCTTCAGCGACGAGGCCGCGCGCTCACGCCTCGCCCCCCTCGTCCTCCTCCGCCGTGCCCGTCCTGCCCCGCGCTTGCACCGTGAAGAAGAGGCTTGGCCAATCACGTGGCAGGTTGCGCTCGCGGCGGCGCTCGTCGAGGGCGGCCCAGAGGGCGTCGCGCTCGCGGGTCATGTCGTCGGCGAGGGTGGCGCGCTCGATCTGCCACTGGCCCATCGGGACGGCGGCGGCATCCGTGGCGGTGAGGGCTGCGCGGGCCGCGCGGATCCAGCTGGTGAGACGCGGGCGATGACGCTCAAGCACCGGGTGCTCGCTGATGACGAGCCATGCTTCCATGGCGCCGACCTGCGTGGCGAGGGCCTGCTTCACGAAGCGTGAGGCCGTCATGTTGCGGAAGAAGAGGCGGTAGCCCTCCGTGCCAGGCTTGCTCTCCAGGCCGAGCTCCGCGCCAAAGGATGAGGCGGAGGCATCCAGCCCATCGTTGGACACACGGCGCTGTGCATCGGCGCCGACCTCGGCCACCCAGCTGGCGCGGCGCCTGGTGCGGGCGACATCGACGCGGATCTCCCAGAGCTCCGTGTGGTGCAGCAGGTCGCTGGCGTTGGGGTCGGCTGCCAGGGCAGCGCGCGTGTAGATGATCCCGCGCTCGTAGTCATCCAGCGTGGTCTCGCGTGTCAGCTTGTACGGCGTCATCGTTCCTCTCTCTGGCCCATCCGGCCGGTGAAGCGCCGACGGTACACGTGTCACCGAACGTGCAAAAGAGGGTTCGTTTCCAGTGCGCAGCGGCACGCCAGCACCCGAGGAGCGCTCATCCACGGTGGAGCGGCACCGCAGGCATGCGCAGGTGGTGCTCATCCACAGCGGAGCGCTGGCACTTGCATGCGCAGGTGGTGCCCATCCACGGCGGAGCGGTGGCACTTGCACACGCAGGTGGTGCTCATCCACGGCGGAGCGGTGGCACTTGCACACGCAGGTGGTGCCCATCCACGGCGGACGGG
>JBILQT010000216.1:0-13047 GCA_044373065.1 Sandaracinaceae bacterium | reverse complement strand
GTGGCCGCATTGGCTGCACTTGATCGCGATTGCAGTGCCCTATTGCCTGCTCACCGATTGGCGCGCGCTGCGATCGTTTCGTGCTTTGCGCGCGGGATGAAGGCTCAGGACGCGGCCGTGCTCCAAGCGACATGAAACTGCATCCGAACGCGCCGCGGCTCGACATACGCGACGTTCGGCGGGTCGATGTAGCGATCCCAATCGAAAGTGAATTCAGCGCTGAGCGCCACCAAGCCGTCGCCTTCGCGCCGCATCTCAAGGAAGCCCTCGCAGACATTCTGCCCACCGGGATAGGTGGTGATGGGGAATCCCTGAAGCGCGCCAAGAACCTCATCGAGCGCACGAAGATCGAGCCGCATTCGGTCGTCCCGGAGCTCGCCCGCAAGCTCGAGCGACGTGCCATTGGGATGTGCAAACGAGAGGAACCAATCCGATTCTTCCAAACGAAGAGTCGTGTGCTCCAGTGGGTAGTGAACGCCGTCGAGCTCGATGAAGGAGGGCATGCCCAGAGGTATACAGAAACGCATCGATCGTTTCAGGCCGACAGCGTTCAGCTCGAAGCGGACGTGTAGCGGGCGATCGCGCGACCAAAGACCCAGCGTGATCCAAGCGAGAATGCGAGGCCGAAGAGAAGGCCGACGAGGGCTTGCTCTGGTGCGAGCAAGCCGAGGAGTGCGCGCGCGGGGTAGCTCGTCATCAGGCCAAGCGGGATGACGAAGGTGAAGAGGAAGCCGAGCACACCGCGGTAGACACTGGAGGGCCAGCGGGCAGCATCGAAGACGGCGGTGAAGAGGTAGCGAAGGTTGTCGATGCGACCGACGTAGAACGAGGCCGAGATGGTGAGGATCGTGAGCGCGTAGAGGATCGCGATGGCCGAGACAAAGAGCACGCATGCGAGGCCGCACTGCGCTGCGCTGGGGATGCGATCGAGAATGACAAAGGCGCGCACCATGATGCCCAAACCGGCCACGACGTTGAGCACGCGGAAGGGCTGAAAGCGGCTCGTCGAGACGAGGAACTGCGCGTCGGCAGGCTTGAGCAGGGTGAAGTCGAAGGTGCCCGTGCGGACGGCTTCAATCACCGTGGTGAGGCTCGGATGAATCGCGCCCTCAAGCACGCCCTGCAGCGTCGTGAAGAAGCCGAGCACCACGAGCGCCTCGGGGAAGCTGTAGCCCGCGATGAGCGGCCTCTCCTCGAAGACGAGCCAGAGAGGAAGGAGCGCGGTGAGCGTCCAGAACAGCGAGAGCACCCCATCGGCCAAGAGCTCCCAGCGGTATTGCAGGCTGAGTAGGAGCGAGAGCCGCAACTGCACAGCGAGCAGGCTGAGATGGCGCGAGAGCACGCGGGCGACCTAGCACGTGCGGCGACCTCAGCTCACGCCAGAGTTTAGATATGAAATCAATATGACTGAACCTCATGCGGCGCCGTGTGGCGATGCGCTGCGTAGAGCTTCGTCTTTCTGCTCGATGCGTTACAGGTGGAGCCTCACGTCATCCATGACGGCGTAAACGACTCGGTTGAGGGAGTACCCAGAACGCCATCTTGCGAGGCCACCTGCACGCTCGCGGTCGAGATGGAATCGAGCATCAACGCGGCGTACAGCCATCTCGTCTGGCTTCCTGCTGCCAATGAACGCGGACGCTTGGACAGGAAAAAGCATGGCGCCGCTCGGCATGACCTTCATGCGTGCCGCCATCCTGATGGGCCTTGGGCGCAGCTTCATGGCGATGCGAGACGAGCGCTGAACGTCTGTTCGTGTCAGTTGCAGCAGAGATGTCGCCTCGTGGCGCAAGGAATGAACATGAACACCGAGAACGAATCGAACGAGTCTGAGGTCGAGAGCGCCAACGCCGACATCATGGAGCCACGCCTCTGGAAGAAGAACGGCTGGCAGGCGAAGGTGATCAAGAACGAGGACGACGACGGCTGGGCTGTGGCGATGACGCGGGCCGGGGACTCGGAGGCCTCACTCGTGGGCCCATGGACGATGGGCCGCGACAAGAAGAACCCCAAGCCGCTCGACCAATACGCGTTCAGCACGCTGGTGAAGACGGCCAATGAGGTCATTGCGAGGCATGAGCAGTCTGCACGTGCGCGTCTTCACAAGCAGATCTCGTTCGTCGATGACGAGACGCGCATCCGTGCGGATTTCGACATCGCGCCTGATGATGAAGACCCGCACGCGATCCTCACGCTGACCAACGAGCAGACGCGCGAGCTGATCCGCAAAGGGCGCGTCGAGGCATCGTTCAAGCTCAACGCAGCGAATGTGAGCAAGTGGATGAAGTCGGGCGGCGACTGATCACTCACGATCTGGATCGATTCTGTTTCTGCACTATTGCAATATGATTGCCTGATGCAGACGGGAGGCCTCGGAGGGAGCAGCCTCCTGACCGAACGCCCGGCCGAAAACGGGCCCCCTGCACGACACACTTGCCATTCGCGGAGAGGGGCGGCATGTAGCGGACCACTACCCCGCCGACCTTGTCGGCCACTGTTTGGAGGACCTGCACATGGCGATCACGATCCAGAAGCCCGCACCTGATTTCACCGCCGAGGCCGTCACTGGGCTCGAGTTCACGGACGTCAAGCTCTCCGCCCTCAAGGGCAAGTACGTCGTGCTCTTCTTCTACCCGCTCGACTTCACCTTCGTCTGTCCGACCGAGATCATCGCGTTCGACGAGAAGCTTGAAGAGTTCAAGAAGCGCGGCGCTGAGGTCATTGGCGTCTCGGTCGACTCGAAGTTCTCCCACCTTGCGTGGAACAAGCAGGGCCGCAAAGAGGGTGGCCTCGGTGGCGTGCGCTACCCGCTCGTGGCCGACATCACCAAGAGCATTGCGCGTGACTACGGCGTGCTCTTTGAGGACGGCGGCGATGCAGGCGTTGCCATGCGCGGCACCTTCGTGATCGACAAGAAGGGCAACGTTCGCCATGCGACGCTCAACGACCTTCCGCTCGGCCGCAACATCGACGAGTACCTCCGCCTCATCGACGCCATCGAGTTCAACGAGAAGCACGGCGAGGTCTGCCCGGCCAACTGGCATGCAGGTCAGGACGGCATGAAGGCCGACCCGACGGGCTCGCAGGAATACTTCAAGAAGCACGGCTGAGAAGGCCGCGTCTCCTGACGAGACGAAACGCGAAACGGGCTCCGATCCTTGCGATCGAGAGCCCGTTTTCTTGTTCCGTCGTCTTCGTTACGGGTTCGCGCAGGCCGCGTCCGCAGGGTTGGTCGCGCAGAACGCAAGGACGCACCCAGCGAGCTCCCCAGCTTGGGAGTTGCACACCGTCGTCGATGTGTTGCACGCGTTCTCCTCGGCGCAGTTCAGTGTGCGTTGCCACTGACTGCCGCACCCGGCGCGCGCAAAATTCGTCCGCCCGGTTTCACAGGTCGCGACGCAGTTGCTGTCACCACATCCGAGCGCTTGCTGCCGCTCGCAGGAGGATTGGCAGGATGCGCCTCCGCCTCCACTGCAACCCGCGAGAACGGCAACAAAAGCACAGATGGAGGCAGCGAGTGACCACATGAAATTTTTCATCCCGGGAGGATCGGTCGGGAAGACGCTCATGCCAAAGGTGCAGTTTCGCGTGCCATCGCGCGCACAGCCTCACTCGTGTGCAGCTCGCGCAGGAGATCGATGCGAATGATCGAGTCGAGCAAGAAGAGTGCAGCGGCCTGCGCGCTCTCTTTGTCTGTGTTCTTGAGCGCGACTTCGATGGCCGACGCGAGGTGCGAGAGGCGTGTGCCTGCATCCAAAAGGCCAAGAGATTCAAGGCGATTCACCGTTCCGCGCAGACGGGCGAGGTGCTCTCGCGTGGCATGACGAAGCCCGATCTGTGCGAGCTCTTCGAGACGTATCCAGGCATCGCTCAGGGCGCGTGAGAGTACGTCGTCGCTCTGCCCCGCGCGGCCCTTGGGAAGCTCCTTGGAGCCCACATCGAGCGCATCGGGAACGATGACGCGATCACAGACGACGAGCGTGGGATCGATCACCAATCCGCGCGCGCCCGCATGCACCGAGCCTGCAACCCATCGCAAGGGGCCATGCGCGCCAAGCAAGGCTTCACCCAGCGCATCGAGCGCACGTGGCGCCACACCGCGATGCTCAAGGCGCAGCATCATCGGCGCGTCCTCAGCGTCCCAGAGCGTCGCCAGCAGGCACTGCTCGCCGGCATCGAACACCACATCGGTCACGCGCGCGACCGCGAGTACATGCACGTCGTCGGCACGCACACGCGCACGCACAAGGCGCGGCGGACGCGAGGCGAAGACCTTGGCGAGATCCGCAAAACGCGCGACGCGGAGAGGCTCGGGGAGGATCGAGAAATCACCCGTCTGCGGCGTCACGGAGGTATTGCCCTGCGCGTTCTGCGAGAGCGTGAGCGAGCGATTCGCACGACGCTTGGCCACACGCGTAACGACTTGCCCTTGGGCCATGGCACCGATCGACGAGGAGCCCACGCGACGTCGCGCGAGCTCGCTTGCATCCGGGATCGCCTCGCCTGCCGCAAAGCTCCAGGCCTTCTCGAGCACGAGCACGGTGCCTGTATCCGGGTCGGCGAAGAAGACCTCCACCGAGCGCGTTTGATCATCGCTCTCGAAGCGACACCCAAGCCCCACCAAGCGTGTGTGATCGAGCTTGGTCTCCATCGCCTCGCCCTGCCCCAAGATCACACTCGCAGGCAGCGCATTGGAGGATGCACGTGCAGCCCGTGTGCGCGCGATGATCTCGGCGGCGCAGAGCAGCACGTCGCTGGTTCGAAAGCGTGCGGAGCGCGCGCGGTAGCGTTCCAGGTGAAGCTCCAAATCTTCGAGCGCATCACGCGGCCACGTCTGTTTTGCCTGCTCGAGATCACCACGTGCGAGCGCGAAGCGTTGGGCGAGCGCCTCACGCGCGTGAACGATGCCATCCAGCAAGATGTCGAGGACGAGCTCTCTTGCGCGCGCACTCGCATCCTCGTTGGGCGCTTCCTTCGCCTTCGCGCCGTGACGCACTTCCACCGTGCACCGCAAGCTCGTTGCGTCACGTAGGTCGGCCTCACGAAAGGCCCAGACGGCCAGCACGACATGCACGCAGCCCTGCCCCACCTGGCAATCACAGCGCGCGTACGCGACATCCTTCGGGACAAGAAAGCGCACGGTGCACGAGGGCAGACGCGCGGTCTGTGGCTCCTTGGAGAGCGGCTCCGGGCGCACGACTTCTACGGCGACGCCGCGCTTGGCCTGAAGGCGCGCATCGTCCATCACGCGCTTGCCAACGAGCTTGAGGATCGTCTCGTTCTCGATGAGCCCGGGGGAGACGAGTGGCTCAGGCGGTGCAGCCTCCGCGCCTTGCGATGCGAATGCGGGATAGGCGAGCGCGACCGCAACGCGATGACGACAGACGGCCACCGAGCCGCATGTGCATGGGCAATCGCGCAGCATCTTGCCGGGCAGAAGACGCGACACAGCATCTTCGAAGGTGCCGACCACCGTGCCGTCTGCTTCCTCCACAAGCGAGGGGCCTTTGCCTTGCTCGATCTCGCGCGTCGCACGCTTCACAAGCCCGAGATTCGCGAGGGCAGCGATCGATTCGGGCGTGAGCGCAAGGAGGTCTGCTCGCATGGCAGCAGCGTACCCGAGGGCTTGTCAGAGATACGTAAAGAGATGCGCGGCAGACAGAGAGGCGCACCACCATGACGTAGAGTTCACCCATGAGTGAAGCTGCTCCGCGTGTGCTCGTGGTCGAGGATGAAGCGCCGATCCGCGATGGCATCGCCTCGCTCTTTCAGTCGCAGGGCCTTGAGACCTCGTGTGCAGAAGATGGCCGTGTGGCGCTCCAGCTTCTGAAGACCGAGCGCTTCGATCTCATCGTGCTCGACTTGATGATGCCGCACGTGCCCGGGCTCGAAGTGCTGCGCTCGATTCGCGCGCGCGGAGACGACGTGCCGGTGCTCGTGCTGACCGCAAAAGGCGCAGAGGAGGATGTGGTCGAGGGGCTTGAGGCGGGTGCAGATGACTACGTGACCAAGCCCTTTGGCATCCGTGAATTGCTTGCCCGAGCGAAGGGCCTCCTGCGTCGTCCGCGCAGTGCGACGGCACCGCGAAAGAGGCTTGAGGTGAGCCGAGACGGCGAGCGGGCAGTCGTCGACTTCGACACGCAGATGCTGGAGCAAGGCACGCTGCAGTGCGTGCTCACCACGCGTGAGGCGATGCTTCTCTCGCACTTGATTGCGCAGCGCCCGCGCATCGTCACGCGTGAAGAGTTGCTCGTGGAGGTGTGGGGCTATCGCGACGGCACCATACGCACCCGTACGGTCGATGTGCATGTGCAGCAGCTGCGGGCGAAGGTGGAGCGGCTCAAGGGAGGCGACGCTTGGATCGCCACCGTGCGCGGGAAGGGATACCGCTTCGATGGCGAGATCACCTGAGCTGCGGAGCCTGCGAACAAGCCGCGTGCTGGCGCTCGGTGTGGCGCTACCCACGCTCCTGCTCGCGCTGGGATGGGGCTACGCAACCTTGCGTGAGCGTGAGCTCTATCGACGTGCCGAGGAGGCGCGCTTGAATGATGAGCTCGCCTCGTTTGAGCTCGGTGTGACGGAGAGCCTGTCTGAGCTCGCGAATCGCGAAAGCCAACGCCCGCATTACGTTTGGGGCCACTACTATAGCCCGCCCGATGTGCTCTCTCTGACGGACCCCGTGGCTGTCTCGCCGCTTGTGATGGGCACCGGAGACGCGCGCATCGTGGGTCATTTTCAGATCGCGGCCGATGGGACGGTGACGACGCCCTATGCCGTGGGGCCGCTCGACGCGCGGGAAGAGAATGCGCGACTTCCGCTCGAGGTCGCGGTGGCAACGGCGCTTGAACCGTCTGTCCGCGTCGCGCTTGCAGGACGCCTCACGGGCCAGCCTGCGGATGCCCTCGATGGCATTGCAGACGGCATGGACCCTACGGAACCGTATGGTTGGTTTGCCGGGCTTGGGACGAGGTCGAACTCCACGACGAGCTCGGGCTCAAGCGCATGGGGCAGTGCAAGCACCGAGACACCGACCGCGGCAGATCCGCTCGCGCTCAACACCTACGGCTCGCAGCTCGCGGGCGAGATTGCGCAGGCGCAGCAAGGCAATGACTCGCTACGTGAGGAGCTCTATCGACGTGGACGCGTCGTCCCGCAGGTGGTGCGGACAGACAACATCGTGGAGCCCCAGGCCGCGCCACAGATGACGCAGCAGCTTCCTCCCTCGGCACGTGTGCTCGAGGAGAACCTGCTCCACGACACCACGCGCGCAACGATTGAGGTCGAGTACACGCCGATGGAGATCGAGCGCCGCGGGGGCGCGCTGGTGCTTGTGCGGACGGTCGGGGCGGGCCCAAACGCCTTTGTGCAGGGCGCCCTCTTTGACGAGAATTACCTCGTGAATGAGTGGCTCTCGACGCTGCTCTCTCGCTTTGTCGTGGATGCCCCTGTGCACATCGTTCGGCGAGAAGATGTGGGCTCGTGCTCGCGTGTGCATGCGATCTCCTCTGTGCCGGTATCGGCCGTCGTGTGCATCGATGCGGCTGCACTTGGCGCCGCGCGCATCCCGTGGATCACCTGGCTGGAGTGGAGCCTTCTCGCCTTCTTGCTCGCGATCATTGGCATCGCGATTGTGGCGATCGAGCGCGTCTCGCGGAGGGAGCGAGAGCTCTCGGTGCAGAAGAGCCGCTTTGTCTCGGCCGTCAGCCATGAGCTTCGTACGCCGCTCACGACGATCCGCATGCATGCCGAGATGCTCGCCGATGACCTGGTCGATGAGACGCGTAGGCCGCGTGTGCATGAGGAGCTGGTGAGCGAGACGGTGCGGCTCTCGCGCTTGGTGGAGAACGTACTTGAGGCCTCACGCATCGAGGAGGGGCGCAGGCCACTTCGCACGCGACCACTCGACCTTGGTGCACACGTGCGCGGCATTGCGGACGACATGCGGCGCTTCGTCGAGGGCAAGGGGTTCACGCTGACCTGCGAGGCGCCGGAGGATGAGCTCATCGCCGATGTCGACCCAGGGGCGATCGAGCAGGTCGTGGTCAACCTGATCGACAACGCGGTGAAGTATGGAGGCGGCGAGCGGCGGGCGATTCAGGTGCGCATCCAGAAGCAGGAAGGCCAGGTGATCCTCGATGTGGAAGACGAGGGTCGTGGCGTGCCGAAGGACGAGCTCACACGTGTGCTCGAGCGCTTTCATCGCGTGGAGCGCGTGGAGCAAGCGCATCAGCCTGGGACGGGTCTTGGGCTTGCGATTGTGAAAGAGCTTGTGCACGCGCACGGCGGCACGGTCGCGCTGAGCAATCGCGTGCCGCACGGGCTTCGCGTACGCGTGACATTGCCGCGTGTGATCGACGGAAAGTGAAGAGCCTCCACACTTCTGTAGAGGCTCGATTCACGGCTTCGGTGAGCTTCTTGTTAGGGGTTCACATCGAGGCGGTAGGCGCCGCCTGAGGTGCCGTTGTCGACGAAGATCGAGAGCGGTCCGCCACCGCTGCCTCCCGTGCTGACGTTCATCAATGTGGCCGAGCCACCCGAGGGCATGCTCGCAGCGCCGTTGACGCAGGCCACCTGCGTGTCGCCGCGGAAGCAGGACGTGCGCACGTGGAGCGCCGGCACGAAGTCACTGGAGGTGGCCGTGAGCTGCTCGATGCGTGCGCCTTCGAAGCGGAAGATCGCCTCGGGCGTGATCGAGATGCCGGGCTGACAGGAGCCTGCCTGGGTGCCAACTCCGACACCGATGTTGCCGTAGACCGAGCCGCCGCCGGTCACGTTGAGCGTCGTTGCAGCGCAGAGATCGCCCAGGGGAGGCGCGGTGGTGGCGACGTTGAGCGTGAATGCGCCCGTGGACGCGGCCGCACCATCGAAGCCGTCGACGAGGATGAAGAGACGCTGCGTGCTTCCTGGCGCAACCGTGACGCGGCGAAGCCAGATGCGGCTGCTCGCTGAGACACCAGGGTTTTGGTCGTCGTTGCATTGGCGCGTGAAGTTCGCCACGTCGCACGTGAGGCCGACGCCGAGCACGGTGTCGACTCCGCCGGTCGTCTCGATGCGCACGTCAGCCGTCTGCGTGAGTGTCAGCGCGTAGACGAGGTCGCGGCCGCCTGCGCGACCACACGAGGTCACGTAGTCATCCACGCGCGTCGCATCGAGCATGCCTGTGACGGTGGCGGTTCCGCTGCCAGAGAGCGTGAGCGGAATGGCCGCCGCGCAGGTCTCGCCGGTCGCCGCCATGCAGCCCTCGTCGGTCGTGCCGTTGCAGTTGTCATCACGGCCGTTGCAGAGCTCAGTGGCCCTGGGGTTCACCATCGGGTCGCCATCGTTGCAGTCGGTACCCGTGCAGCTGACGGTCGTGCCGGAGACGCGCACCGAAGACGCGGGAACACCATCGCGGTCCGCATCGACCGGGTCGTGCACGCACATCATCATCGCGCAGCTATCGGCTGTGCAGGGCGACATGTCGTCGCAGCTCATCGAGCCTCCGCGACAGCCGATCGGCGTGCACATCGCGCCTGTCGTGCAGCCCGTGTTGCAGACGGCGTTGTCCATCTCGGCAACGCGGCATCCAGCACCGACCTCACACACATTGCGCGTGCAAGGAATCATGTCGTCACAGGCAGCGTCGTTGCCGGTGTGGGTGCAGCCGCTTGCAGGGTCGCAACCGTCGACCGTGCAGGGAAACGCGTCCTCGCAGGAGAGCGCAGGCCCAGGCTGGCAGCCCGTCGGTGAAGAGCCCGGAACACATGTTTCCGCACCGTTGCAGGCGTTGTCATCGTCGCAGTCCGCGGCCGTCACACACTGGACGGGCACACAACCCGTACCGGCATTGCAGCGCTCTCCGGGGCACAACGTGTCGTTCGCCGTATGCGTGCAGCGCACGCCATCACAGGCATCATCCGTACAAGCGATTCCGTCGCTGCAGTCCGCGGGGCAGCCCGGCGCATCGGTGCCTGCATCAGGAGGTGTGAGCGTGCCCGTGTCGATCGGCGTGCCCGTGTCCGCACGGATGCCTGTGTCGGTGCCAGAGCCAAACGCGTCTTCGTCAAAGAGGCGACGCGTGTTGGGGTCAACGATGGCGCTGCATCCGCCTGAGACCGAGGCCACAGCGCCGAGCGCGAGCACCCACTTGAACCAATCTGAACGACGCATCGAGACCTCCAAAGCTAAGAGAGAACGGCTGGCTTCCCTTTTGCGGGAACGAACAAAAAGCGCCTAGAAAGAGCCCATCCCAAGCACGCCTGCATAGCCCGGCGCGAGCACCGGAAGCACCGCGACATCGGCTTGGGTCTCCTCCTCTTGCGCGAAGATGAAGAACGCGACCGTGGCGCCCGCGCCGACGGCTGCCGTAATGAGCGAGATGTCGGTGACGAGCGCGAAGGTGCGTGCATCCGACGCGGCTGCTTCGCCGTCGCGTACGGCATCGGCGCGATCTTCTGCGGAGAGTGAGAGGTCGTGCGAATCGAAGACGTTGCGCTCAAAGCGATCGTTGGCGACGAGTGCGAGCGGGCCGGTGATCGCAGCAACCAAGAGCGCGGCCACCGTCACGCTGCCCGCGATGATCGTGGGCGTGTTGATGCGAAGCCCGCCATCGCTGTGCGCTGGTTCTTGAGCCTGCTCCTCGTGCGTCTCCTGCGCGGGCGTCACTGCGGCAACCTGCGTCTCTGTGCCCTGCGCCACCTCGCCTTGATGCGCGTCGACCGGTGTCGCATCGGTGTGCACGGGCTCCTGTGGCACCACCGCGACGGCGGCCTCCGCGCGACGAAGACGAAGCGCGACGCGTGCACTTGCACCACCCGCAACCTCCACCGTCTGCGTCTCGGGCTGATAGCCATCAAGTCGCACTTCAATGCGATGCGAGCCTGCAACGACGCGCACAGGGTCGGTCACCGGAGCACGACGCTGCTCGCTTCCATCGATCGTGATGAGCGCGCCATCGGGTGTCACTTGCAGCGCAATGCTGCCCACGCGCCCGCGAAGACGACGCACCGACGCATCGACCGTACGACGCATCTCTGGCGCGGGACGATCCGCCTCCGTCAGGAAGAGCTCGTAGTGAAAGAGCGCCTCGATCGGGCGATCGAGCTGGTCGTAACAGTTCGCGATGTTCACGCGGACGTTGGGATGCGGCGCGAGCCGATAGGCCTCTTGGAAGTGCTGAAGCGCACTCTCGAAGGAGTTCGCGGCGAAGGCTGCACTGCCCTGCTCAAACTCCGCGCGTGCGGCTGCGCGATCATCGGTCTGCGCCGACGCATGCATCGGCAGGGCGATGGAAGTCAGCGGAAGGGCCACGAGGAGAAGGGCAAAGATCGAAACCAGCGTGCGCGACATGAGAACGAGCATAACGGAGCAAGGCGCTCGAACGGAACATCCGCGCGGCCCTCTCAACGGAACTCTTGGATGGAGAGCGCGCATTCTCTGCTAGCGTCGCGGAACTCGCCGCACGCGTTGTTGTCCTGTGCGTGTGGCGCTTGTCCCCCTACCTCCGGCCAACACCCTCGCCGAACTTGAGCGCGCGAGCATCGCTCTCAGCTTTCACGTCCCCATGCCCGAAGGCTACGAAGAAGAACTCGTCGAACGCTTGAAGCGCAAAGACGAGGCCGCGTTCACCGAGCTCATCAAGCTCTATGAGAAGCGCATCTTCCAGCTCGTGCTCCGCATGCTCTCGGACCGAGGTGAGGCCGAGGATGTTGCGCAGGATGTCTTCCTCACGGTGTTCAAGTCGATCGACTCGTTTCGCGGCGACAGCAAGCTCTCGACGTGGCTCTATCGAATCGCGACGAACCACTGCAAGAACCGGATCAAGTATCTCGACCGTCGTGCCCGCGGAAAGAAGACGGAGCTCGATGATCTGAGTGAGGCCGAGCGCCTTGAGAGCGGCTCGATGAGTGCGTCATCGCAAGTGGCGCGTCCCGACCAGCAGGCCGAGGCCAATCAGATGGAGCGCATCATGCGCAGGGCGATCGGGGAGCTTGACGAAGATCAGCGAGAACTTGTCATCCTGAGAGACGTCGAAAACCTTAGCTACGAAGAGATTCAAGAGATCACAGGGCTGCCCGAGGGCACCGTCAAGAGTAGGCTCCACCGCGCGCGTCTTCAGCTGGCCAAGGCTGTGCGAAGCGCGACAGAGCTCGAATCCAAAGGTCGAAAGTGAGCGAGACGAACACAGCAACATCGAGCATGAGCGCAGACGACGCACGCGACCTTTTCGGCGATGCGATCGACGGCACGCTCTCGCCCGATGCGAAGGCTGCATTCGAGTCAGTGCTCGCCGCGGATGCCGAGCTCAACGACGAGTACGCCTCGTACCGGATGGTCGTTCAAGGCGTGGCCTCCGCCGTGCCGCATGTCGCTGTCGACGAGAACGACACGCGCGGTGTTCGTGCACCCGACCTGGCCCGCAAAGTCACCGAGCGCATTCGCGCGCGCAACAAGGGCCGCTACTTCCGCGACCCGCGCATCTCTTCAAGTCAGCGCAACCAGATCATGCTGATCGCCATCCTGACGATCTTCGTCGTCCTCGTGGGCATCTGGCTGGTTGTGTCGAACGCGGAGATTCTCGACCCGCGCTGACCCCCGCTATCCCCGCGCCCGACGCAGCTGCAGAGCGGCTTGAACAGCACCTAACGTGCCCAAGTCCTGACTCGCGACGCTTGGCAGATAGTCGCAGCGCGGAGCGGCAAACTGCTCACGAATACGCGCTAGATCGGGAGCGGCTGGCCAGTCCTGCTTGTTCGCCTGAAACACGATCGGAACAGCATCGAGTGGACGCCCCACGAACTCCAAGTCCTGCCGGAGTTTCTCGAAGTGGAAGGCAGAGACGTCGAGCAGAGCGCTGTGCGACAAGACCACGAAGACGATCGCATCTGCGCGCGCCAGCAGATCAAACTCCGGACGCAAGGCGGGATCTGCATACCCCTCGACTGGCGTGGCGTAGCCGTTGGTGGATCGCATGCCAGATACCGCCAAGGAAGCCTCCGCACCGTCGGGCAACTTAACGGGGTACTCCGCGCCCGGCGCGATCAGCCTTGGTGCGCTCACGCCACACTG
>JBILQT010000568.1:0-2944 GCA_044373065.1 Sandaracinaceae bacterium | reverse complement strand
GGACGCTCATCACCTCCGCGTAGAACGCCATCCGCTTGTTCTCATCCCAGACCGTGAAGTGCTCGATGAGCTTGCTCGACTTGGTGTCGACCTCGCGACGCGCGCCGACGCGATTGCGTTCATTCGGTGGCGAGTGCCAGACGATGCTGCGCATGTCGGGGAACCACTTCGTCCACTGCTCGGTGTCGGACAAAATCGCGAACACGCGCTCGGGCGGTGCCTCGATCACGAACTCGTATTTCAGCGTGCCGGGCGCGCGAGCACCGTAGTCGGGCGTGACGGCTTCTAGCGTGAACCACATCGCATGAGCTTACGCGGGAAGGCCGCTTGCGATGTGTCGTATCCTGCGCGCTGTGGACTACGTCTCCGTCATCTTTTTCGGCATCGTGATCATCATCGGCTTGATGGTCGCGGCCCGCATGAATGAGCTCTTCTGTATCTCTGTGCGGGAGGGTCGTGTGATGGTTGTGCGTGGACGTGTGCCGGCGTCGCTCGTGCACAACATCGTCGACATCGTGAAGCGTCAGAAGGTCGATCGCGGGACGATTCGCGGCGTGCGCAGCGATGGCCACGCGCGCCTTGTGACGAGCGGCATCGACGAGGGGACGACGCAGCGTCTTCGCAATGTGTTTGGCCAGCATCCGCTTCAGAAATTTCGCTCGCTGCCTGCCGCCAAGACGACGCGCAATGTCGGACAGTTGCTCGGCGTCGCGTGGCTCGCGTGGGTGTTTGCGAAGGCGAGCGACTACGAGGCCTGAGAGGCTTGCGTCACGCGCTTCGCGGCATCGATTCCGCTCTGGATCGCATCCGGAATTCCCACGCCCATCAAGGCATTTCCTGCGATCGCAATCGGGCCCAAGGCATCGAAGCGTTCGCGGGCGGCGGCCCTGCGTGCGAGGTGCTCCGTGGTGTAATGCGGCATCGCGCGGGGGTAGCGAATCACCCTCTCAAAGAGCGGCGTGGCGGTGATGCCCATGAGCGCGCGCAGCTCGCGTCGTGCTTCGAGTGCGAGCAGCTCATCGCTGCGTGAGGCGAAGTCATCGTCGCCGCTTGCGAAGGTGCGAATGAGCACCTCATCGGGGCTCGTACGGCCGGCCCATTTCTCGCTCGACCACGTCGACGCGAAGATGCGCCGACGCTCCACGCGCGGGACGACAAAGCCATAAGCATCGAGCGGAAAGGGAACGTCGCTGCGCTTCCAAACGAATGTCGCGGTCGCGGCCGAGCCGTAGGGGACGCTGGTAAGTTGCGCTGCAAGGGTGCCGTCGATGCTCTCAAGCAGACGCGCGGTGCGATACGCGGGGAGCGCGAGGATGACGCCGTCGGCGCGATGCACCTCGCCGCGCTGACAGGTCACCTCGACGTGGCCTTCACGTCGCACGATGGCGCGTGCTTCGCGCTGATAACGGATGCGGTCTCCGAGCGCTTCGGTAAGCGCATCCGTAAGCACCTGCATGCCACCATCGAACGAGAAAAAGAGCCCGTAGCGCGCGCCCGAGGAGGCCTGCGAGGCATCCTTCTTCACCGTCTCTTCGAGGCCCTTGGCGACGCTTCCGTAGGTCGCCTCGTGGCTCGGAAAGCGCGGCATCGTCGCAGACAAGCCGAGGAGCTCCGGGTCTGCGCCGTAGATGCCTGCAGCGAGCGGTTGCGAGAGACGCTCGAAGAGCTCCCAGCCAAAACGTCTGCGCGCGAAGGATGCGAGGCTCTCGTCTTCGTGTGCTTCGATGTTGCGCGTGCGCGGCGGAATCGAGGGCTCTTGAAGGGCGCGTGTGAGGCCTTCTTCGCTCAGCACATCGGCTTGAATGAGCCCCGCTTCATCACCCGGCGCGACAAGCGCAAAGCCGCGCGGGATGCGCACGAGCTTGCCTGCGCGCACGAGATACGCGCCGTGGCGATCCTTGCGCGTCGTGATCACCCGATGCTCGATGCCGAGCTTGTGCACGAGCTCAAGGGCGACTTTCTTCTCGCTCAAGATCGACTCGGGGCCGAGGTCGATCACGCGGCCGTCCATGCAGGCAGTGCCGATGAGCCCACCCGTGCGCTCGCTCGCCTCCCATATTTCAATATGAGCGTCTGGAGCTTGCTCAAGGAGGCTGTAGGCCGAGGCGAGGCCGCTCAAGCCGCCGCCGATGACGATGTACTGCTTGCTGGTTTCCCTCGCGGTCAATGGCTTCACCGGCGTGAGTGTGACTCAGGGGCGCGGCGGAAGGACGGAGGGACGCGCGGGTTGTGTGCGTTGCGTCGCTTCATGCACGAGGTCGACGAGCGCGCGGACATCCGCGACCTTGGCCGAGGGCAACACGCCATGCCCAAGGTTGAAGATGTGGCCGCGCTTGTTCTGCACTTGGTTGAGCAGCTGCTCGGCCTTGCGCAGCATCACGCTTTGGCCTGCGAGCAAGGTGGACGGGTCGAGATTTCCCTGCGCCGCGATGGGCCCTGCGAGGTCGAGCTCCGTCCATGCCTGCATGAAGTTCGCGCGGTGATCGATGCCGATCACGTGTCCGCCTGCGCGTCGCACATGCGGCAAGAGCGCGGGGTTGCCAGCACCGAAATGAATGACTGGAACGCGATCACCGAGCGCGTCGAAGATGCGCTTGGTGTGTGGCTGCACGTACTGGATGTAGTCGGCGGGGCCGAGGGCGCCGACCCAGCTATCGAAGAGCTGAAGCGCATCTGCGCCCGCATCGATCTGCGCGAGCAGGTAGCGCGTGACGGCATCGGAGATGCGCTCCATCAGCGCGTGCCATGCGCCCTCATCGCCGTACATCATCGCCTTGGTGTGGTGATAATCGCGCGAGCCGCCGCCTTCGATCATGTAGGAGGCGAGCGTGAAGGGCGCGCCGGAGAAACCAAGCAGCGGCACGCGACCGTGCAGGTCTCTCTTCGTCGTGGCAATCGCCTGCATGACGTAATCGAGCGAGCCCTTCGCATCGATCTCCGTCGC
>JBILQT010000018.1:0-50516 GCA_044373065.1 Sandaracinaceae bacterium | reverse complement strand
CCGCGCAGAGCCTGATCCATCACAAGCGCGCGCGGGCTTGGTGTGCCTAGGCGCGTGTCGATCGCATGCGCATCGCGGTCGCAACCCTCGTAAGGCTCCACCCCTCCGCGAATCCACTTTGCCGCGGAGCAGAGACCATCGAAGTCGCCGTGGCAGACAACGGTCTCGACCTGCCCGACACGTTCGACCAAGGCGGGCGTGATCATCTCGGGGCATGCACCGTGCTGCGCCTTCGTTGCGAGCACAAAGCGCGAGTCGCCAGCGAAGCTCGCTTGGAGAATATGGTCGTGGTGATCGACCCACATTGCGAGGCGCACACCGAGCCCGTCGATGAGCTTCTTGGTGACCTTCTCGAAGCTGGTTCCTGTCCCCTCGGCAGCAAAGGCAATGTCGAGAACCACGACGCGACCTCGCAGCTCGGAGGCGCGCGGAAGCTTACGGGGAGAGGCAAAAACGAGCTCTGGAAAGTGCACAGCCGACTGTGCGACGGGCATCCCCAGGCGCAAGGGAGAACGTGGCATCATTCGCGCGCTCGGAAGGGCAGTGAAGTTCAGCCCTGAGCCAAAGGATGACGATGACAACGCAAGTCGATGTGCTGATCGCAGGTGCTGGTCCAACCGGTTTGACGCTCGCGTGTGACCTGCTGCGCCGCGGATTGAGCGTGCAGTTGATCGATGCCCACACTGAGACTGCACCGAACTCGCGCGCGGTGGCCGTGCACGCACGCACCCTTGAGATGCTGGAGATGCTTGGCGTCACCCAAGAGCTTCTGCCGCTTGGCAAAACGCTGCACGGCGTGACCGTCTTCGCCGAGGGTGAGCCGATTGCGCGCGCGGATTTTGATGAGCTCGACTCCGCCTACAAGCACGTGCTCTGCGTGCCCCAGACAGACACCGAGGCGTGTCTCACGCGCGCCTTCGAGGCGCTGGGTGGCAAGGTGGATCGCGGCGTGAAGCTGACCAGCTTTCGACAAGACGGGACTGGCGTCACGGTGGAGCTTCTGCGCGGAGAGAACAAAGAGACTGCGCGTGCGGCCTGGCTCGTTGGCTGCGATGGGGCCCAGAGCGCTGTGCGCAAGAAGCTCGAGATCGCGTTTGAGGAGGGCTCGTACGACGACGACTTCGTCCTCGCGGACCTCAAGATCACGTGGGATGTGCGTGACGATCGTGTAAGCGCATTCCTTGGCGAAGACGGCGTATTCGCCTGCTTCCCGATGCCTGGCGGCACCTACCGCATCATCGCCTCGCTTCCCGCCGAGGCACGCGAGAGCAAGGCCGCACCGACGCTCTCCGACATGCAGACGCTCTTCGCGCAGCGCACCGGCAAGAATGGAACGCTCTCCGACGCGACCTGGATTGCGCGCTTCAAGGCCAACGCAAGGCAGGTGAAAAACTACCGTGATGACCGCGTCTTCTTGGCGGGCGATGCTGCGCATGTGCACGGGCCCTCGGGCGGCCAGGGCCTCAATGCGGGCATCCAAGACGCGCTCAACCTCGGATGGAAATTGGCCCTCGTGCATCAAGGACACGCACGCGGACTCTTGCTCGGCACCTACCAACTTGAGCGTCATGGCGCAGGGCGCGCAGTCATTCGCGCGACCGATGTTGCGGCGAAGATGGCCAACGCCAAGGGCAGCGTCTCGAAGGGTGCACGCAATGAGCTCGCGCGCTTCTTGAGTGCATTCGAAGTCGTTCAGGCGCGTGCCGCAAAGGACATCTCCGACCTCGGCATCAACTACGAGCAGAGCCCCATCGTGCGCGAGGACAAGACAGGCTTGCTCAATGCGCGCCTTGGCTCGGCTGCCGGTGGCGACACGCCGACACTCGGAAGCGTCCGTGAATTTGCGGTCGCGCCCGCGGCCGGACAACGCGCGCCGGACGGCAAGATCACGCTCGCGGGTCAGGGCGGCACGCAGCGCCTCTTGAGCTTGCTCGACGGCAAGAAGCACGCGCTCTTGCTCTTCGATGGACGCAGTCACTCCGCCGAGGGCTACGCGCGCTTCACCTCGCTTGCGGCGACCGTCAACGCGCAGTTCGGCGATGCGATTGGCGTCTGGGTCGTGACGCCGCGAAGCGCGCGCCCCGCGGAGATTCCAAACGATGTGCCCGTGCTCCTCGACCCCGATGCAGACCTTGAGAAGCGCTACGCCGCGACCACAGAATGCGTCTACCTCATTCGCCCCGATGGCTACATCGCGTACCGCAGCCAGCCCTGCGATGAGGGCAAGCTGACCGACTACCTCAAGAGCGTGTTTCGATCCGCCTGAGGCGATGTCACCCGAGCGCGCTCGTCTTCGTCGTCAGGACAAGGCGGGCGCGTTCTGCATCGAGGCCCTCGCTCGTTTGCGCGGCGAGCAGGCCTCTCTGTTGCGCACTCACCTGACGCGAGCGCAGCGCAGCCATCTCCTCGGCTTCGCCCGTGTGCTCAAGCGTCAGCTCCTCGTCCGTCGTGATGGTCGAGCCCCAGGCAGGCGCCAACAGCAGCATCCGTGCGAACGCAACCTTGCTTCGCTGCCCATTCTTCTTCGCCCGCTTCCATGAGAGTTCGATCGTATGCAGTGCATCCTGAGCACGCGCGATGAGGGCATTGAGGAGCGCGCGATCGGTGGTCTGGCCTGCGAGAAACGACACCAGATGTGACTCGGTGATCGAGCGCAACTGCGCCGCGCGACGTGACCACGCGAGGCCCGGGATGCGCTCCCAGAGGCTTGTCTGTGCGCCAACGAAGAAGCGGAGTGTGGCGACCATGCGCGTAAGTTGATGCGCGCCCTCGCTCTCCAGATCGCCCGTCAGAATTCGCGTCGCGGCAAGCGCTTTGAGACGCACCAAGCCTTCCTCCAAGCGCGCACGCGTTAGCCCCTGGCGCGACCGTGTGAGCCGTACGACCGCAAGCTGCTCTGCGGCAACACCGAGCAAGAGTGCATCCACCACTGCCGTCACGAGCGCGCGGTGGGGCGCTGGGCTCTTCAACATCGACGCGAGCACTTCGAGGCGATCATCAAAGCCACGCGAGACAAGGACGGCGATGCGCATCGTCTCCGAGAGAATCTGCGCCGGGTCCGCGAGCGCCGCGTCACTCAACGCCACATGCCCAGTCCCACCCCGCCCCGCTGAGCGCGCTGTGATGCGCAGGGTTCCGAGGCGCCGACGACGAAGAGGCGCCAACGAAGGTGTTCCATCGGGGTCGAACTCAAATGCGACGTGATGCTCGCGCTCCGGGATAAGCCTGGTGAGGCGTGACGCGAGGTCTTTGGCGCGTGCTTGAAGGTGCGTCTCCGAGGGCGTCTCGAGCCCGAACGCAACCTCGTGAACCACACACGTGGCATCGACAGCCTGCCCCTCCTGCGCCGTGCGCGTGCGCATCAGATGCCGCACGAGCGCAGTCTCTCCATCATGCACCGCGCCCTCCGCATTGCCCGCGTGCAGCCGTGGTCCGAGAAACTCCCTCAACACCCCAGTGCCACCCAAAAGAAGCAAATCCGCGCGTACGGCGTGAAGCGAGGCGAGCGTGTTCGGCGAGAGCATGGTCACCGGCGCGCGAGGCCCCTCAGGCGTCTGCATCGGGTAGCCGAGCACAATGAGCAAGCCTCCACGCAGACGCTCTGCGAGCGAGGGGCCGCCCTCAAAGGGAACATCGACGCGAAGCTCACCGTGGAGCGAGAGGTCGTAGTAGGCGATGCGCGCGTGCATCGAGCGCGCGAGCTCCTCCCAAGCTTCGATCTCCTCGCGCGTGGTTCGATGGTGCGTGACGAGCAGCCAATCAAACTCCCCATGCGCCAACCGCGCACCCACGCGCACTTCCACATCGCGGTACTGCACCACACGCGCAATGTCTGGCGCATCCAAGCGTCCGAGTTCCAGCGTGAGTCGAAGTCGGAGGGCGCGGTAGGTCGGCGCACCTGGTCGGATGCCAAGCGCACCCTCGAAGACAGCGGTCTTGTCCTTGTCGAGCCGCGGAAGCTCACGCACCCATCCCTCACGCAGAGTGCAACGCTGGCCTTGCTCATCGAACAGCACGGCGTGTTGCGCATCAAGCTCACTCTCATGCAGCGCGATCCGTACGCGCAACACGCGACGTGAATCGCTCTCTCTACCGAGCGCCGCACGCGATGCGTTGGCGACGGCAAAGCGCAGCTTCGACATCTCATCGGGCGCCAGTGCAGGCAGCGCTTCGAGCACGGAGGCGGCAACTGGAAAGCGAACATGCAGCGTGCGCGCGGCGTCGAGTTCCTGAGGGATGAAGGGCTCGAAGGACCGGTTCACCTCCGGCACAAAGGCCTCGAGCATGATGAGTTCGCGCTCGCCCAACGCATCGCTCGAAGCCGTCGTCGTGTAGTCGCGCAGCGCAAAGGAGAGCACGCCCGGCACCTCCACTTCCGCACCCGCCGCTACGCCACGCGGCACCAAAAGAAGCGCGCCCTCGATCGGTCGCACCCAATTGGACGAGCGCACGACAAGCTGCACATCGGCATGCTTTGGCGACGCGAGTTGGCCGACGTTGCGAAGACGAATACGCCGCAACTCCACGCGCTCACCAGGCTCGGTCACACCATCGCTATCGGGTGTGTGCACCTCCGCGTGGCTGAGCATGAAGTGGTACCGCGCACTGCCACGCTCAACGCCAGACTTCGTGGAAACTTCAATCGTGAACGAGCCCGCTGCGCCTGCGCGTCCGGCATGGATAGATCCGCTCCCCGGGTTTCCAGCATGCCCCGACGAGCCAGGGTAACCACCAGCGTTCGAGTGGTGATGCGTCGTTGTGTGGCCTTTGCTGTCGCGCGATTGTGTGGTCCACGAGTAGCTCGTTCCGCCTGCCCCGCCGACGCCTCCGCTGCCACCTGCACCATGCGCACCGGCAGCACCCCCCGAACCACCCTCTACGCCTTGTCGGAGAAGCATCAGGAGCGCCGTGTCCTCATCCGCAACTTGCACGCGAATGACACCGCCCTGCCCTCCCGGCGCGCCGCTTGAGCCTGGCCCGCCTTGGCCTCCGTCACCGCCACGACCGCCGTTGGTGCCGCTCATGAAACGTGTCGCATCGAGACCGCGAAAACCCCGGGCTCCGCTGCCGCCACGACCACCGCGCCCGCCTCTTCCCCCCGCGCCGCCGCGTGCGAGCAAGTCGATGAACCCAGCCTCGCCAAAGTCGACGCGCTTCTCGACCGCCTCGTCACCTTCACCGCGTGATTGCTGCGCGCGCAGTCGCAACTCCGAGGCACCACCGCGTATGAGCGAGACCTCCAATCTCCCGCCTGGGCGACCCGGAGTCGCATTCCCCGCGGCACCTCCTGGCTGACCAGACGTGCCCGATGAAATCCCATCGGCACCTTGATGCCCCTCGCGACCCGCAGCACCCGGAGCGCCCGACACATCGAGCACCTCCAGTACGTCGCGCACGACCTCACGCAGCGGCTCTTCGACTTCGCGGTACGGCATGAGCGGGACAGTACACGCTTCGATTTCGAGCCGCGTTGAGCACACAAACGCGACACACCGCGGCAACTCAACGCGTCATGGCACGCGTGCTGCTCTCTCGTGTGTTCAAGGAGCTACCCATGGAACTCAAGAACACGCGAAGCACGGCAGGCGAACGTTGGACGCACGGTCAATACGAGGCGCTCGGCGAGGTCTCGGCGGAGACGCTGGCGACTTGGTCACGAAGCGGTTCTCGCCAGACCTGGAAGGAGTTGCAGCAGCTTCAAGTGCACATGGCGTGTTGCGCGCCGCTCTCGCGCGAGCAGCTGTAGAGACGTTTCGAGGCGCGTGCGCATGGAAGGCGCACGGCGCGACAAGGCTGCGCACTGGGCTGCGCAGCGCGTGTGTCAGGGCGTCGCATCGGGACCAAAGTGCGCACTTTGTGTGGCGCTTGAAACTGACGTCACGCGTCAAAACGCACGAAAAACAACGCGTTGCGCTATCTGCCGATCACTCCACGTTGACCGCAAAGATGGCGCAGCGCCGCTCGTTCGCATCGCCGCAAAGACCAAGATCACGAAACACGCTGGGGCGTGAGCGGGCCTGCTCCGCAAGGCTGTGGGGTCCGTCGGCGAGCACGACTGCGCGTGCATCCAGCGTCGTCAGAATTCGAATCGTCTCGTCGAGGGAAGCCGGTGCGCCAATGAACTCAACGCGCGCCTGTGCGTGACCCGGAAAGGCTCGCCCCGGCAGCTCCAGACTTGCATCGTAAGCAAAGGCCTCACCCGGGCCAACAAGGGCTCTGGCGGCGCGCCATGTGGGCTCCGATGCATCGATGCCAAAGGCATCCTCACGCGCCGAAGCAGGCAGCGATGCGAGCGCAACGAGTGACGGCCCTCCGCCTGTGAATCCAGGCAACGCGGCCCAGCAGGAGAGCAGCGCGAGCGCGAGCAGCCATGTGTCGATGCCACGCCTCCACGCACGCGGGACACTCTCCGCGCTGACACCCACGACGAGCAGCAACGAACCCGCAAACGCCAACGTGTAGCGACCCCAGTAGAGCGCTGGTGAGGCGAAGGTTGCCAGGGCGATGGGGAGGACAGACTTGGTCAGCGACGCGAGGCGATGGCGCATCGCTTTATCGCGCGACGCTGCGAGCAACGCGGCCAAGGTCACAGGCAGAAGGCCAAGCGTGAAGACCGCACCAAGCCCGCCCAAGCGCATGTCGTAGACGGCATGCTCTGGAAAGGGCGTGGACCACGAGGCCAGCACACGCTCAAGCGCACTCGCGCTGAGGAGCGGCTCGCGCAAACCAACACTTGCAAGCGCGCGCGTCGTGACTCTTCCAGGCAGCACAAACGCCCCGAAATCGAGCGCCACGGGCCACACGGGGTTGCCATGCGTCGCGGTGTTCTCGATGTACTTCCAGCCACCCACGGCGAGCAGCAAACCGAGCGAGAATGATGCCTCACCCAATCGACGCACCTTGAATGCCCGCACGAGCAAGACGACCGACGCGGCAGCGACGTAGAGCGGCCCGACGGGCTTGGTGCCGAGCACAAGCCCCAGGGTCACACCGCTCAGCAGAAAGATGCGCCGGTCGAGAGGCCCTGAGACGAGCACAAACGACGCAAGGACAAGGCCCGCGAAGATGACGTCGACGTAGTTCGCAGCGAGCTGCAGCGTCACGGTCGGAAGCGCAATGAAGAGCAGGGCGAGGGCGAGCGCTCTTCGCGTCGGAACACCCTCACGGCGGGCGAGGACGGCGAGCGAGAGCACCGCCAAGAGTGCAAACGGAAGCTGGGCGCTCTCGACCCACGTGTCGCCTCCGAGCGCGAGACGAAAGGCTGTGAAGTAGGCCGCACCGAGGTGCGGATAGGCATCCACATAGACAACGCCCGAAGGCGCAAGACCGAAGCCGCCATGCCCGAGCGCGATGTCCGATTGAGGCAGGTGGTAGCCGAGTGCATCCCAGGCCCAGGGCACCAGTGCGTATGTCGCAAGGAGCGATGCGCCCACCGCAAGCGATGCAATGAGCGCAGCCGACACGAGGCGGGTTCCGGGCGCGGTGATCACATCGCGCGCGATGTCCAAGTCGACACGCATCGCGGCCCGTTCACGCGCACCAACGCGTGTCCAACCAAAGGCCGTCAGAAGAACGATGAGCGCGAAGAAAGGCGCACGTCCGACCAGGCCGAACGTCGAGAGGAGCAACACCACTCCGATGGGCGCGGCATTCGCGAACAGACACGCGAGCCAAAGACGCTCGAGCGCACTCCGTTCAGGAAGGAGCGCATGCGCGGAGGCCCAACCGAAGGCCGTGAGCGCGAGAGCGACAAGTGGAAACAAAACTACTCCGCGGCAACGACAACGTCTTCATGCGAAGCGCGAACGTTCGCGACATCAAAGCGGATGCTCGCACCCTCGCCGAGAATGCGCACCCGATGCGTCGACTTGAGCTCGCCCGTGAGAATCATCCGCGCGAGTGGAGACTCCACAAGACGACCTATCGTGCGCTTCATCGGGCGCGCACCGAGCGTTGCCTCAAAGCCTCCTGCACGTGCCAGTGCATGCGCGGCGCTCGCATCGTGCGAGACGGCAATTCCACGCTCCACGCGAAGCGTCTGTGCGAGCTGCGTCAGCAGGCGGTCAGCAATCGCGATCACATCCTCTTCGACGAGCGGCGCGAAGAAGAGCGGCTCGTCGATGCGATTCCAGAGCTCTGCAGGAAGAGCTCGGCGTGCGGCCTCCAACACGCGCGACGCACGCTCTGTCTCCGCGCCCACTGGGGCCTGCGGCGCATCAAAGCCGATCGAGCGCGAGGGCTTCTGAAAGGCTGCGGCGGCACCCAGGTTCGAGGTCATCACGATGACGGTGTTGGTGAAGTCGACCGTGCGTCCGCGACCATCCGTGAGGCGTCCTTCGTCGAGCAACGGCAGGAGCGCGAGCAGCACTTCCGGGTGCGCCTTCTCCACCTCATCAAGGAGGATGAGCTGATAGGGACGCTTGCGCGCCGCCTCGGTGAGCTGGCCACCGGCCTCGTGACCCACGTAGCCAGGAGGCGCACCAAGCAAGCGCGCAACGGTATGCGCCTCACTGAATTCGCTCATATCGAAACGTGTCATCGCACCGGGTGAGAAGAGCAGGTCAGCGATGGCCTTGGCCGTCTCGGTCTTGCCGACACCCGTGGTGCCGAGGAGGAGAAACGTCGCGAGCGGACGGCGACCGCGAAAGCCCGCCGCGCCTTTGCGCAGTGCATCCGCGATGCGAAGGAGCGGCTCGCGCTGACCGACCACACGCTCTGCAAGGTGCGTCTCGAGCTTCGCGAGGCGCTCTCCATCGCGGAGTAGCAGACGCTCTACGGGCACCTTCGCCTCGTCGGCGATGACACGCGCAACATCCGCCACTTCGACCAAGCTCGCGCCGCGTCGATGCACGCGTGCGCCTGCCAAGTCCAGCACTCCGATGGCCTTGTCTGGAAGGCAGCGCTCTGGAAGAAAACGCACCGAGAGCTCCACCGCGGCCTCCACACTTCCCGCGCCATAGACCACCGCGTGATGCGCCTCGTAGCGCGCCATCAGACCACGCAGGATGCAGGTCGCAGCGGCGGCCGTTGGCTCCTCGACATGAATCAAGCTGAAGCGACGCGCGAGCGCTGGGTCGCGATCGAAGTGCTTTTTGTGCTCGGCTTCTGTCGTCGCGCCGATGCAGGCGAGTTCGCCGCGCGCGAGTGCTCCCTTGAGTTCAGTTGCAATGTCATCGGGGCCTGCGGCCTCACCGACGAGCGCGTGAATCTCGTCGAGGAAGAGCAGCACGCGCCCCTCCGAGCGCTCCACCTCATCGCGCAGGCGACGGATCTTTTCGCCCATCGCACCACGCACACCGGTGCCGCTCGCAAGCGCGCCAGGCGTGATCTCGATGATGATCTTTGCGCCCACGCCACCGCCCTCGACGATGCGCTGCGCGATGCCTTCGACGATGGCCGTCTTACCCACACCCGGGGGCCCCACAAGGAGCGGATTGTTGCCGCGTCGACGCGCGATGACGTCAAGTGCTTGCTCCGTTTCGTTGTCGCGACCGAGCACGGGATCGAGTGCGCCGCGGGCGGCAAGCGAAGTCAGGTTGCGGCCCAGCTTCGTCAGCAACGGGAAGCTCTTTGGGTCGAGCTCGAAGGGTCCGAGCGCTTCCACATCGGGTGCAGCCTCGGCCTGCGCGACCTCTGTCTCAGGCGCCTTCACACGTCGATTCTTCGTGGGCGTCGAACGCAGAGGCGTGCGCTTCGACTCTGGCCCGAGGTAGGGCGCACTCGTTCGACTCGCACCAAGCGAGAGCTGCACAGGGCCCTCAGCACGCGCCCGCGACGTCGTCGAGAGCACGGGAGCAGGTGGAGGTGTGGAGCGCGGCGCGGGGCTCGTCTCCACGCCCGTTGGCTCATTCGGCAGCGGGCCCAGGATGGCCAGGCTCAACTCTTGGTGCAGCCGCGCGATCGAGATGCCGAGGCGCTCAAAGCACATCATCGCGGCGGAACGCGGCTCGGTCGTGATCGCTGCGAGCATGTGCACCGCACGCACCACTGGGGTTCCACCACTTTGCTTCTGCACGATCTTGAGCGCGCGATCGGCCACGCGCTCAAGCACGAAGTCGGCCTCGTCGGAGCAGAGATGGAGTGCGCTGATGAAGTCTGCCTCGCGCACACCGGAGGCCGCGAGAATGCGTGCGGTGTCGGTGTCGGTCTGCATCATCGCGAGCACGCAGTGCGCCGTCGTCGGTCGTTGGTTGCGACGTTGCGCATGCCGACGCGACGCCGTGATCAGTCCTTCGAGAGCCGCGACCTTGCCTGCAACTGTGCTCATCCCCCGCACCTACAGGAGGTGGCCTCCTCGGCTCAACTTTCTGACAGGCCTCGTTTGAATCGCGGCCACGCAAACGCGTCGACTCGTTTCGCGTTCTTCGTCTACCATCCGACGCTTCGGAGGATTGAATGGCTCACGGTTCTCGCACGCGTGTCTCCACCTTGGCCCTGCTCACCGCGCTCAGCGTTGGGCTTGCTGCCGCACTCGTTTCGTTCACCGAGGCGCCCGTCGCGGAGGCACAGCGCGGTGGCCTTCGCGCCACCGTCTACATCACGCAGGCTGCCGTTCCGCGCGGTCTGACAGAGAAGGCCCTGATCGGTTTCGCCCGCGGGCATCAGGCGCGCGCGATGGCCGAGACGACCGACACGCCGCTGCCGCAGCGTCGTTGGCTGGGCAACATGGTCATTCAGCTCTCGGCCCCTCTCGACGATCTCGAGTACCACGCGCTCTACTACGACATCACCGATGGCGCGCGCGACTTCATCGACGACATGGCGATCAACGTGCACGACCGCACGCAGCGCACCTTCGTGCAGCGCATCACGCTTCCCCGTCCACGCTTCCGCCCCAACCGTCGCATTCAGGTTGTCATCACCGTGCGCCGCACCGAGGTAGGTCGTGCGCAGTTCGATTTGCGCGGCGAGGAAGAGCAACGAAGCGGCGTCGTCTCGTTCTCCGAAGCCGACACGCACGCACCGAACTGATGCGCGTCTTCATCGCAGGCGCGGGCTACGTTGGCTTCGAAGTCGCGAAGCTCCTCGCCGAACAGCACATCGAAGTGATCATCGGGCAGCGCTCCACGCGGACGCTGCCCGCCTTCATTCAAGGCACGCCCTTCAACCTCGAAGACCCAGCGATGCTCCTGCCCGAGGGCACGACGCACATCGTCTTCGCTGCCGCGCCAGACACAGCCACGAAGGGCGATGATCCAGTCGCAGCCTACGAGCGCGTCTACGTGCAGGGCATGCGCAACATCCTCGCGGCCGTCGAAAGACAGCAGCTTCCAATTGAGCGCATCGTGTTCACCTCGAGCACAGCCGTCTACGCCACGAGCGACGGCGAGCGTGTGGACGAGTCCACACCGACGACAGGGCATCCTCCGAAGGCCACGGCGCTCAAGCTCCTTGAAGCAGAGGCGCTGACGCTCTCACATCCTCAAGGCATCGTGCTGCGTCTCGCAGGCATCTACGGCCCGGGTCGCAATCGCCTGATCCGCATGGTGCAGGAGGGCTCCGCGCGCTGCTCGCACCCTGCACCGATCGGCAACCGCATCCATCGCGATGACTGCGCCGGCGCGCTCGTTCACTTGCTCACGCTGCCCTCACCGGAGCGCGTCTACGTTGGCGTAGACCGCGCTCCGGTTGAGCTCTGCGAGGTCTATCGCTGGCTGGCCCAGGAGCTTGGCGTCGCACCTCCACCCGAGAGCACCGAGCCCGATGAGCGCGGTCGAGGTGCACGCAAAGTGTGTAGTAATGAGCGCCTCGTTCGCTCGGGTTACACGTTCCGCTATCCGACCTACCGCGAGGGCTACGCGCCACTCATCCCGCGCGCGTAAATCACAGTCATTGCAAACGAAAACTCCGCCCAGAGATGGCTCTCGGCGGAGTTCTTCGTTTCGGTGATGCGCTCAGCTCACCACATGACCTGAACCATGCCCTCGCGTACCAGGCGCTTCACGAGGACGACCTTGCCGGCATCGTCGAGATCGCCGGGCAGATCCTTCACGGTGAAGCTCGGCTGCTCAAGCGCGAAGAGGATCGGCTCCTGGGCGAAGTCGGGCAAGCGCATGTCCGAGCCGAAGCACGAGATGACGATCTGCTCGTCCTTGATCGCCCAGCGATAGACGAGGTTTGGACGCGCGCCACACTTCGACTCTGCGGTGATCTGATCGAGGCGTGCGAGCTGCTCGAACTGCCCCTCCAAGAGCGCGCGACGCGATGCGACGAGCTCGTCGGCGAAGTGATCGAGCGCGCTGTCCAAGTCCGTCTTCTCGGCGAGACGCGCGAGGAGGGAGTGGAAGTGCGCCTTCGCATTCGTGCGGTCGAAGCCCGTGTTCGCAAAGCCTGGGGGAAGCGAGCGACGGAAGTCGATGTCCGTGATCGCGACCTTCGCTGCAGCCTCAAGGAGGAGCTCAGTCCACGTCGTCGTCAGCGCGCCGAGCGTGATGTGAATCGTCATGTCCTCGCGCGTCTGCGCGTCGTGCATCATGCCGCGCGGCAGGTAGAGCAAATCACCGGGATGGAGATCGAACTCCATCGTGATCTCGCCCTTGGGCATCTCATCTTTGCGGAAGGGCTGGCCCTTGAAGGGAAGCTCGATCGGCGTGTTGTAGATGATCCAATGCTTCACACCCTCGACCTGAAGCACGAAGACATCGTGGCTGTCGTAGTGCGAGGGGAAGCCCTGGGCCTTGGCAGGCGAGAGGTAGATGTTCGTCTGGAAGCGACAGCTGATCTCGCGCTCCAGCGAACGACAGAGCGCGGCAAGCGGCGGGTGGAGCGTCTGCAGTTGATTGAAGACGATGGTCCCGCCATCCGCGAACTGCTGGAAGATGCGCACCGGATCGCCATTGCCATCCGGCGTTGTGTACTCGCTCGGGTCGACCTGCTTGGTTGCGTTGGCCACGAAGGCCATCTCGCGCGGAAGCGTGTTCGCCGTCAGCGTGTGCTCAAGCACCTGAAGCGAAAGGAGATCGGTGTAGTACGCGCGGTCTTCGCGACGAATGATGAGCGGCTTTCGCTCGAAGTACTCGGCAAGGAATGTCTCTTTCGAGATGGGCGCGATGAGCTTCGAGAACGTGTACGTGCTGGCCATGTGGGGTCCTCCTCCGGGGCGTCGATGTCAGTGCAGCGTCGGACGGCTTCTACGTGAGTTCGATACAGAGGTGTGTTGATGAATCGCACGGCCTCGCAAAACGGTGTCGTCCCAGCCATGGAGTGGAGCGCGAGAACGTTTCTCAACATCGAATTTTCTTGGCGGTCTGAGGGTGATCTGTGCGTTCATTCACTCGCGAGATCGCTTTACACAGTGGTGGTTCCTGCAGTTCGACCCACCCACGATCACGTCACCGATTTCGTCGGTTGGGTTCGAACACTCTTGGGAGGTTTGTCATGAGCGAGAAGAAGACGCTGGGTTCGGAAGACATCGTTACGGAGAAGAAGATCAGCCGTCGTTCGACGATGGGCGTGATCGGCGCAGGCGCAGCAGTGCTTGGCGTAGCGGCTGTCGTCGCGACCCCCGGCGAGGCACACGCAACGTGCACGGACAGCGACAGCGGCCCGAACGCTGACCCCGCTGGCCGTGGCCGTGGCCGTGGCGTGACCGATTCGGATCCAAGCGACTCACCCGGCTGCGGCCGTCGTCAGTGCTCGGACAGCGATCCGAGCGACCCCGCGGGTCGTGGCCGTCGCTGCTGAGACACCCGATCGGGTTCCATTAGAAAGACGCCCTGGAGCACACCGTGCCCAGGGCGTTTCTCTTTGCAAAAGAG
The DNA here is from genome assembly GCA_044373065.1 of Sandaracinaceae bacterium. Classification (GTDB taxonomy): domain Bacteria; phylum Myxococcota_A; class Polyangia; order Polyangiales; family Sandaracinaceae; genus JAFLCL01. The sequence goes on along the minus strand of JBILQT010000018.1, from coordinate 36,759 downwards.
CCGTTTTTCGTAGGGAAAAGAGCGTCTCGCACTGAGAACTATTCTCACCGAAAATATTTCAAGTTCGCGTTGAATGCCGGGACTGGGTGAACCGTCGTCTCTCGGTCGCAGTTGGTCTGCGGCGGTCGAACACGTTTCGACACGTATGTGCCGATGAGCGATGAAGTGGACGCGCATGTCGGTGGTGACGAGGACAACGAGGGAGAGAGCAACATGAGCGAGAAGAAGACGTTGGACATGAATGACATCGTGACGGAGAAGAAGATCAGCCGTCGCTCGACGATGGGCGTGATCGGCGCAGGCGCTGCGGTGCTTGGCGTCGCAGCCGTCGTGGCAACGCCCGGCGAGGCGCACGCAACCTGCACGGACAGCGACTCGGGCCCGAATTCCGATCCGGCAGGACGTGGTCGTGGACGCGGCGTGACGGATTCCGATCCGAGCGATTCGCCCGGCTGCGGTCGCCGTCAGTGCTCGGACAGCGATCCAAGTGACCCGGCGGGTCGCGGCCGTCGCTGCTGATCAACCCAACAACGGATGGCGCCCTCTCACGCAAGTGCGGGGGCGTTTTCTTTTGCGCTGTAGGATGCCGGACATGGCCACTGCGAAGCGCCCTGTTCCCGAGAATGAGCCACTCGATCGCCTGCCCGAGGTGCGCGATGGCCTGACGCGTGTCGAGCGCGTGATCCTCTGGCAGCTCAGCCTGCTGGAGAAGGAGCGCCCCGGAAGAAACATCCCCACGGCGCAGCTCTACGGTCGCGTGGTGGAGCACGTCGACATTAGCGTCGATGAGCTGCAGCGGACGCTTGGGAGACTCGGCGCGCGCAAGGGGTGAGAGGCACACGGAGGCGTGTCTGCGCTTCCACGGGGTGAAGCCTCGATTCACGCAAAAGCGCCAAAAGCGTTGTGGGCACAGGCGATGCGAAGTGCGGTGTCATGCCCCGCAAGATCACTTCCTCGCTCGTCGCGCTCGCCAGCATCCTTCCCTTCGCCCTTCCCGCGCACGCGCTCGAAGCCGACCGAAGCAAGGAGCCCGCACCGATCGGGAGCACGCAGACGACGGCCGAGCCGACACCTCCGAGCACGCCCGAGCCCGCGCCGCATGACGCGTTCGCAACCGAGCTCGCGGGCGGTCGCATCATGCGCGGCGCATCCGTGCATCGCGCGCTTCACTTCACGTTCGATGACGGCCCGAGCGAGCACACGACGCGCCTTCTCGACACGCTCGAAGCGCGCCAAGTGCATGCGACCTTCTTCCTCGTCGCGCGTCAGCTTGAGCATGACCGTGGTGCACGCATCGCCCGCGACATCATGCATCGCGGCCATACGATTGGCCTTCACACCTACCGCCACGACGACATCACGACGCTCGACACCGCGGCCTTGCGCGCCGACTTCGATCGCAGCGAGCGCGTCTTTGATGAGGTCTTTGAGGCGCGCCCCTGGCTCGTGCGCCCGCCCTATGGTCGCCACGACGATCATGTCGACATCGAGATCGCCGCGCGTGGCTACACCGAGGTGCTCTGGAACATCACAGCCGAAGACGGTCGCGCACAGAGCGCCGAGGCCATCCTTGAGATCTTCCAGCACTCACTCGACCGCCAAGACCGCATGCCCGGCGGCGCAGGTGGCATCGTGGTCTTGCACGACACGCATCCATGGGTCGTCGACGCGATGCCGCTCATCCTTGATGAGATCGATGCGCGCAACTGCGAGGCGCTCACTGCCGACGAAGAGCTCTGGGACATGCAGGATGATCTGAGCTCGTGGTTTCAAGCACGTGGTCGCGCGGCTGCGAATCGCTCCGCCTCACGCATGACGATGGAGGAAGACGTCTTCGAAGCGCGCCAGGCCTCCCTCCGTGCACGCTACGAAACGCTTTGCGCCGCAAGGGAATCTGCGCTCAGCGAATCCCAAACTCTTTGAGCTTATAGAGGAGCGCGCGGTGGCTTATCTCCAGCACGCGCGCCGCATGGGTGCGGTTGCCCTGCGTCTGCTCCAGCGCACGACGAATGAGCGTCTCTTCGATGACGCGGTTGGCGCGCTTGATTGAGAGGTCCCCTGAGGCGAGGACAAGCTCCTCGATGCCCACGGGCTTGAGCAGATGGTCGGGCAAGTCTTCAGCGACCAGCGTCGCGCCATCCGCGAGCACCATCGCACGCTCCATCAGGTTCTCGAGCTCACGCACATTGCCGGGCCAGGGGTACGCGAGGATCACCTTCATCGCGCTCGCATCCACACGCTCGACGCCTGTGTGGAGCCGCCGGTTGTGCTTCTGAACAAAGTGCTCCACGAGCAGCGGGATATCGGCTTTGCGCTGACGCAGCGGCGGCACCTGAATCGGGAGCACGTTGAGTCGATAGAAGAGGTCCTCGCGGAAGGTTCCTTCTTCGACGGCCGCATCCAGATCGCGCGCGGTTGCCGCCACGACACGCACATCGACTTTGCGATCACGTGTGTCGCCAAGACGACGCAGCACGCTCTCCTGCAGCACGCGCAAGAGCTTCACCTGAAGCGCGAGTGGCATCTCACCTATCTCATCGAGAAAGAGCGTGCCCCCATCGGCCTCTTCGAAGAGGCCGGCCTTGTCTGATGAGGCATCGGTGAACGCGCCGCGCTTGTGTCCGAAGAGCTCGCTCTCCAGAAGCGCCTCAGGGATGGCGCCGCAATTCACCGCCACAAAGGGCTTCTCCTTGCGCGAGCCGTGTCGATGGAGCGCGCGCGCCACAAGCTCTTTGCCCGTCCCGCTCTCGCCCAAGATGAGCACGGTCGTGGCGAAGTTCGCGGCCTTCTCGATCACGCGAAATACGCGACGCATCGGGTCGCTGTCGCCGAGCATCTCTTCAAAGCGTGTCTGGCTTTGCACCACCTCACGCAGCGCCTTGTTCTCGCGCTTCAGCTCCTCGCGCTCCTCGGCTTTGCGCAACGCAAGCAGCACCTCGTCCTGCTTGAAAGGCTTGGCCACGTAGTCGTACGCGCCCGCACGCATCGCCTCGATCGCGAGGTCGACGGAGCCGTATGCACTCATCACGATGACGACGGATTCGATCTGCCGCTCACGCAGCGCACGCACAAAGGCGATCCCGTCCATGCCGCCCATGCGCACATCCGTGAGGATGAAGTCGGGCGCGCTCTGAGCGCACTTCTCCAGCGCCTCTTCCGCGCTCGCAGCCGTGTCGGACTCGTAGCCGTTCTTCTTCAGCAAGGTCTTGAGAACGAGCCGAATGCTCTCTTCATCATCGACAATCAGCACACGCGACATCAGCACATCCTACTCGCTCGTGTGCGTCTCCCGCGAGGCTTGAAGCGCTGCGGGAAGTCAGCGGGGAAGCGCGGGGTTGGGCTTCACTTCGCCAATGTGCCAGTCGCCGTCATCACCCGTTCGCGTGAAGCGAGGAAGCGGTGTGTCGTCCTGATCGAGCGCCGCGAGTGCATCCATCCACCGGAGGACGCCAGGCACGAAGGCCGGGGGCTTGGCGGCTGCAGAGCGCATCGTGGAAGCTCTGAGGCGGGCCTTTCTTGCGTGGAAGCGGACCCATGTGGGGCGCAGCCCGGCGAACACGAGAAGGCCAGTCTCTGAGCTCTCTGGGAGTCCAAGCGCATGCGCGAGGGAGGTGAGCCAGAGTTCGAACTCGCCCTCATGCGCGAGACGCTGGCTGCGCCAGGTCCATGCGCGACGAAGCACGAAAGGCTCGAGTTCGCGCAGCGCTGCGCGGTTCTCCTCGGCGAACGCAAAGAGGTCGTTGGGGGTCGCCCTTTGCACGAGGTCCGCGAGCGTTGCCTCCAGCGTGAGGAGGTGCTCAGGCGTGGTGGATGCGCCCGCCGAAGGAGCCGCACGCTCAGCCCAAATGCGCTCGTCTGCGAGGAAGGCCTCGGGTGCTGGCACTGCGATGGGCTCCGCCTCCGCAAGCGTTCGTGCCGGAAGATGCAGGCCCATCGGGAGGGAACGGAAGGCAATGTCCGTCTCGTCTTCGATCAGCGCGTGGAAGGAAAACGTGACGCGCACGGCATGTGGCTTGGCGGTGCCAAAGGGAGCGTGTGCGAAGAGTGCGAGCACGTCGGGCGAGGCCTCAAGAAGACGAAGCTGTGCGCGCTCCAAGAAGAGGGCCCGCGTGGCGCGGAAGGGCTCGCCCCCACCGACGAGACTGCCCGTGAGGTTACCGAGCCCGAGACCCATCGCCTCGTAGATGAGCGCGTGATCAAAGCGTGGAAAGAGCGGCGAGATCGAGGTGCCTCGGAAGTGGATGTCGCTTGGGTAGTGACGCGTCGTGTAAGGGAGCCAGTGAACGCCGTCCTGTGTCGCCTCAAAGCGCGGAATCCACTGCCCGCGCGGGCCGCACTCGGGACCAAACACGCCGTACGCATGCACCATCCGAAAGGGTGCGAGGGTGCGCATCAACACGAGCAAGGGCGTGACCGCACGGCCAAATCGCGTGCGCCATCCGGGCCAGTACATCCAGCTGCGTGCGATCCAACTCTGAAACGGAAGGTGGCAGAGCACGATGCCGAGATAAGCCAGCGCAGCGAGCTCCTGCCAGCGCCACGTCGTCGCGCTGCGCATCACAGAGAGGTCGAAAGGTGAGGTGCTCGGGGTGAGGCCGAGGATGCAGAGCACGAGCATCGCGAGGTTGAAGAAACCGAAGTTGCCCGTGAGCTGAATGACCACCATCAACATGCTCACGAGGAGCGAGGGGATCCATCGCAAGGTGGGCCCGCCGAGCCAGCACCATGGGCTCAACACCTCGACGAAGAAGAGCATCAACAGGCCGAGCTGATGCGTCCACGTGGGCCAACGCTGGAGGCGAAGGCCAAGCCTGCGCGGCATCGGCTGCGTCACAAGAAAGCTCTTGAGGTAGGCCAAGTCGAGCTTGCCTGGGCCGAAGAATTTGTACTTCACCGCAAGGTGAATCACCAACAGAGCCCGAAGCCGAAGACCACGCGAAAGGCGAGCAGGCGAAAGAGCCAGACGAGGATGGGATCGGGCTCCATGCTGACGCCGACTTCGAGCACGGGAAGCGGCGGTGCGAGGACCGCGAGGAGGCCTGCTTCGAGGAGCAGCGCATCCCACGGGTAGAGCAGGTCCACGGCCACATCGAACGAGAGATAGATGAGCCAGCTTGCCGCGAAGAGCAGCGGTGAGATCGGGCCTCCAAGTGCGCTGCCCAATGCGCAGAGCATGCCGAGAAGAAGCCATCGACGAAGCGCCCGGTCGGAGTGCGCGAAGTGAAGCAGTGAGGGCGCGTAGAGAAATCTGCGGAGGCCATAGTGCTGCTTGTAGGCACGGAGCACATCGCCCACTGGCTGAAGACCGCGACTTCCGGCGATGCCAAGCACGTCACGAAAGAGCGCGTAGAACGCGAGGCATTGCACGAGCGCCAGGAGGCGGAGCCCGAGCCCGAAGACCCACATGGCTTCCATCACTCACCCGCTTGTGTGTCTGTCTGGGCAGGCCATGCGAGCGTCTTCACCTCGCGGCTTCGCACGTCGTGCATCGCGCGCACGAAGCGGCTGTGATGCGAGAGACGCGGGTTCGTGATGAAGATCCAGAAGACCTGCGTCCATGAGCGATGCGAGGTGAGCGCGGCGTAGTAGGGCTTGGCTATCGCGTGGAGCTTGGGCAGGTGCTTGCCCGGAACCTGCACAAAATCATGGTGTTCCACGTGGTAGCCCATGTTGCGCGTCACATGGTTGAGCACGCCGTAGTACGAGTAGGTCTCCTGCGATTCGTCCCAGAGGTAGTGCTCGTGGATGAAGTGACCGGCGATGGGATGAAGGCTCGCGGAGAAGAAAGTGCTGAGCGCCAAGTAGAAGAGCGCCCAGCCTCCGAGCGCCTGGTAGATGAGCGCGTTGAACGCGAGCTGCACACTGACGTTGAGCACCTCCCAGCGATTCGGAACGCGCAAGAAGCTGCGCAAGAGTGCGCCCGCCACCGGATAGAAGATGAGCCAGAGCGCCTTTCGGATCGGGCCATTGCTGATGAGCCTTCGCTCAAAGTCGCGCGGCAGGTCGTTGTCCGTTCCCTGCACGCCCATCGCGATGTGATGCGTCATGTGATGACGACGAAAGGTCATCGCGTACGGGAGCACCTTGGGCAGATTGGCAAAGATCGCGATGAGGCGGTTCTGCGTTTTCGTCGGCGCGCAGAGGTCATGCGAGGCCTCGTGGATGATCACGCCACCGTAGTGATTGAGAATGGCCCCGAGCCCATAGGCGACAAGGAATGTCAGGGTGAGCGTGACGACGAACGAGGAAGTTTGCGCGAGCCATTGGATCAAGGCCGCGAGCACGCACTGCAAGACGAGCACAAGGGCCATCCAGTACTTCGGCGCGCTGTCGTGGCCAAAGAGAGCGCGAATCTCGGGGTGCGCGGCGAGGATCTGCGCGCGTCGTGTGCGGTGCGGTTCACCACCGTCGGTGCGGCGGTAGTCGAGGGGCGGAGACGTCATGAAGGCCAGTATTCGGTGGCCTTTGGCGTACTCGGATGCGAGGCGACGAGCGGGCGTCGAAACGCGACGAGTGGACGACCGAGCAGTCACTATGCACGCGGCTCACGCACGCTCGCGTCTCACGTGGCTACTGCGCGTTGAGCCCACCGAGACGCTCGGCGACCCGGTCCGCAGCCCCTTGATCACGCCCCGAAACGAGCCCCTGGTAGACGCGATAGATGCGCACGGCATCCTCGCGACGGTTGGTCTGCTCGTAGCAAAAGCCGAGGTCAAAAAGAGGCCCTGGATCCGTCGGCGCAGGCGTCACACGGTACCAAGCCTCGTACTCACGCGCGGCCTCACCAAAGCGCTGAAGCGAGCGATACGCGATGGCCAGGTTGAGGTGCACATCGGGCGCATCCGGCGTGCGTGCGAGCGCGCCTTCGAGGGCGGCAATCGCCTCCTCTGGGCGACCCGCTTGGCGCAGTGCGACCGCGTAGTTGTTGAGCAGGTCTGGGTTGTCGGGCAGCGCAACGAGCGCGCGCTCATACGCAGCAATCGCCTCATCGACACGACGCATACGACGCAGCGCCGCGCCGAGATTTCCCCAGCTCGCGGCATCGCGTGGATTGAGCTCGACCGCTTGCTGAAGCTCCGGCACGGCCTCCTCAAAACGATTCAAGCGCGCGAGCACGGCGCCCACCATTGCGTGGCTCTCGGCGTTCGCGGGCTCAAGCTCAAGGACGCGACGAAACGATGCGAGTGCCTCCTCAAGGCGGTTCTGCTGACGTCGCGTCGCACCCAGCGTGAAGTGCGCTGCAGCGTGTGTGGGCCGCAGGCGAATCGCCTCCTCCGCAGCCGTCGCAGCCTCGTCGAGTTGCCCCGCGCGCCGATGCGCGACCGCACGTCGGTAGGCCGCCTCACTCTGCTCCGCAGCGCGCGCGTCTTGCGCAAACGCAGTGGGCGCGAGCACGACACCTGAGGCCGTCACGCCAAGGAGAGAGCATGCGAGGGAGAAGCCGAGCGCACGCAGCGTCTTCATCGAGGAGGTGGTCATGGACATAGAGTTTGCTCGGTTCGCGGCTTGGGACGAAGCGTTCGTTGCATGCACACGCGAAAGACGCGCAGGAGGCGCGCCGATTCACTCGGTCAGAAGGGGCTCGTCATCGGCAGGCAGCGAAGTCGCGGGCGCTTCGACCGGAGCCGCACGACGCGCCAAGCGCGCTTCCAGCTCACGCACACGCTCATCGGCTCTGTCTCGCTCAGCCTCAGCCGAGGCCACGTCGCGCTCCGTCTCGTTCAGCTCCTGATGCAGTGAGACAAGTGCGTGCTGCGCATCGGTGAGCAAACGTCGCGCATCATCAAGCTCGCCACGAAGGGCGAGACGCGTCTGCTCCGCCGTCTGCGTGCGCGTCTCTAGCTCGGTGTGCAGCGCCGTGATGCGCGCATCCAGTGCTGTGATGGCCTCGCGCAACGCCGTCTCTCGCGCGCTTGCTTCCAACGCGCTTTGCTCCGCACTCGTGAGCGATGCGCGCAGCGTCGACTCCGTCGTCATCGCGTTGCCCAAGCGACGCAAGAGCGCATTCGACTCGCTCTCCACTTGCGCCAGGCGCGAGGTCATCTCTTGGCGGGTCAGTGTGGATTGCTCGTAGGCCTCTGCGAGCGCAGCGCGATCCGAGGCGCGTGCTGCTTCTTCCAGCTGCAAATCCGCACGCACGGCATCCACTTCACTGCGCGCCTCCGCAATCTGTGCGCGCTGCGTCGCACTCGCCTCGCTGTACGAGCGCACCATCCAACCAAACGAGAGCGCGACCATGATGCCGAGCGGCAAGAGCCAAGAGGCAGTCCGCTTTCGACGCGCGGAGCGCTCCTCCGGCAAGGTCAGCATCGCAAGCTCGCGGGCGAACTCTTCGGCCGTAGGGCGTGCCTCTGGGTCCACGGCCAGCCAGCGCTCGAAGTGCGGCGCCAAGTAACGCAGATCGGCCCTCACGGGCGCATGCGGAGGATGCTCGGCGCGGTACTCGATGAAGGTGCCGATGGCGCCCGCGACAACGTCTTCTTCCGTCTCGGGTTCAAGCGCGTTGCGGAGCGTGAGCGCGAGCGCAAACACATCGGCCTTCGGGCCCACCTCACGCGCGCCCGCCTGCTGCGAATAGTGCCCAGCCACTTCGGGTGCGAAGTAGAGAGGCGTCCCGCCCAGCAAGGCCTCGTGCTCGCCTGCAGCGACACCGAGATCGAGAAGCACCGGCAAGCGCTCGCTGTCGTTGCCTGGAAGGCGCGCGAGAAAGACGTTGTCCGGCTTGATGTCTTGATGACGAATCGCACTCGCATGGAGCGCGGTGAGGGCACGTGCGAGTGGCTCGAAGATGGCGCGTGCCTCGCGACGTGAGAGCCCGCCCGATGCACGGATGCGCTTGTCGAGCGTCTCGCCCTCATACCAAGGCATCACAAACCAGAGCCGATTCTCGAACCAGCCGTGATCTTTGAGCACGACAATCGAGGGATGAAAGACGGCCGCCGTGAGCTTGAGTTCGCGCAGCCCATCGTTGCGCGCGGACTGCGAGAGCGCCGGCTCCCGAAGGATTTTCAGCGCGACACGGTGGCCGGGCACATCTTCATCGATGGCCTCGTACACATCGCCAAACGCTCCAACGCCCACGCACGAGAGCAGGCGATAGCGCCCACCGACGAGCGTGCCGGGCGCAATCGAAGGGGCCTCTTCTGCACGCAGCGAGACTTCCTTGCTCGGCGGCGTGAGCGCGAACGTCTCAAGGTAGAGCGAGGTGTCGTGTGCCCCGATGAGCGCGCATGCGGCCTCGCGCGCACTGAGCAATGCGGCCTCGGCATCGAGCTCATCGTCCAGCTCAAGCACAGTGGCAATCTCGCGCGCACTCAGCTCACGTGCGTAGCGAAGCTCAAGCACCTCGGCATGCTCACGCGCAAGCTTCTCGCGCAACGCGGGCACACCCTCATGCGGGACACTCGGCGGTCGAAACGAGAGCGGCTTCTGGCCCAGCTCACTCATCTCCAGCGCGCGCTGCTCGTGCTCATCGGCAAGACGGCGCGCGAGTCGGTAGACGTTGGCCTTGGGCCCCGCATCGCGAAGCAGCTCTTCCGTCGGCGCGGCAATGATGAGGCGCTTCAGATCTTGAAACGCGTGCTCAGCACGATCGACGCACCGAAGACGCAGCGCGAGGTATTGCCGTAGCCCCTCACCCCAGGGGCCAATCAGCCGCCTCCGAAGCGCTGCAGGTGAAGTCTGGTGAATGCCCGAGTCGCGTGGGACGCGCCGGTCGACGAGCGTGCCCTTCCCTCGCTGCGTTGCCTCTTCGATGCGCGAGGGCCGAGCGTCGCGCGCAACGAGAGGCATCACGGTTTCACTCGCGGTCGCACGCGCAGAAGATTGTGCCTTGTTCACCTGAGTAGGTTCGCGCGCCCCCACCACTGACCGCAAAAAACTTCCCGGTTTCGCAGGCGGGAGCCCCGCATCTCGAAAGCGTCGGCGTGCGCGCAAGCTTTTCGCGGTTCCCGTGGAAGTTCAGCTACCATCGACAAACTCATGTTCGTGTCCGTGGTACTCCTCGCGACCCTTCTGGCTGGTGGCTACGCGCTCTTCCTTTGGGTGAAGCAGTCGCGAGGCGCTTCCACGGTGGAGCGACCCAAAGCGCGCAGCCTCGGCAGCGCACGCGACCAGCTGATCAAACCCGTCGAACTCTCGGCCTCGGCCAAGCGTGCGGAAGATCCCTTCGCGCCAGGTGCAGGCGCGCTTCAGACCCCGCAGGCGCGAACCAGCCGCACTACGGCCGCGCAGGGCTCGCTTGCGTTGGGGGCAGCGCCCTCGCGAGAGCGCGCAGAGACGGTCCCAGAGGTGTCGGTTGTCTCGCCTCAGGCGCGCAAGGCGCGTCGGCGCGACCCCACGATGCAGATCTCCGCGGACGAGCTCTCGGGCATGCTCATCGAGGATGAGGGCACAACGCTCGACGCCAACGCCATCGCCTCACGCGTCGCGCGCCGGAAAGTCTCGCTCACCTGCGAGGTCGACATCGGCTCCGAGCTGACGCAGCCCCACATCGAGCACGACACGGACCTCTCGGGCCCGATCTCGCCGATCATGGTCGTCGCCGCGGGCAACACGCACGTGGGCAAAAAGCGTAAGCACAACGAGGACGCGATGGCGATCCTCGACCAACACTCGGTCTATGTGATCGCCGATGGCATGGGCGGCTACGCAGCGGGCGAGGTCGCAAGTCAGATGACGGTCGACATCATCCGCAACGCCTTCGACACCAAGAACTTTGGAGGCGACCCCATCCTCGGCCTGCCGCCCCTCGGCGATGAGCTTGTCCGCGCGATTCAGTCATCGAACGCCGCGGTGCTTCACGAGTCGCGAAACAATGCCGAGCGCGCAGGGATGGGCACCACCGTCGTCTCCGTTCGCTTCGTCCCAGGCCGCCGCCGCGCCTACATCGCCCACGTGGGCGACAGCCGCCTCTACCGCATGCGCAACGATGAGCTTGTGCAGCTCACGACCGATCACACGCTCGGTCAGCAGGGCGTTCAAGGCGCTGCAGCGCACAAGCTCTCGCGCGCCATTGGCGTCTTTGATGATGTCGAGGTCGACCTCACGATCGACGAGCCGCAGATCGGCGACGTCTACCTGCTCTGCAGCGACGGCCTCTTCAAGATGCTGCACGAGACGCAGATCGTGGAGTACCTCCACCAGAACCCCGACCCGAACGTGGCCGCGCAGGTCTTGGTGGACGAGGCGAATGTGCGCGGCGGCAAAGACAACATCACGGTCATTGTCTTGTGCATTGTCGATGCCCGCGCAGCGCTGAAGCGCCGTCCGAACTGAGGCCGCTCAGCGCTTCTCCGGCGCCTTCATCGTGACGCCGCGGGCGAGGGCGAGAAGGCCTGCGAGCAAGGGTACGGCACTGACGAGGCCGCCGAAGATGAGGTTGTTGTTCGCCTCGGCGTAGCCCTGCGCTCGGATCATCTCACCGAGCTCCGGGTCCGCCATCACGATGGCATCCTCAGTCGCACGTCGTCCGAGCATCGTGCCCGCAACGCCCATCCCCAGCGCCATCAGGCCGATGATCATCGCGGCGAGGCCCACACCGATCGGGAACTTCCGAGAAGGCGCGAAGAGCGAGCCGAGCGAGGCGAGGGCCAGCGCGACGCCGAGGACGCCAAAGCAGGCGATGGGGTACATCGCAAAGCCGCCCTCCTGAAAGTGGCGCAAGAGGTCACTCATCGCGCGCTCCCACCGCTGAAGAGAAACTCGGTCGGAATGGCGTCATGGATGCAGCCTTCCTTCGCAAAAACGCGCCCCTCACCGAGGCGCATCAGGATGCCCGCACAGGTCTCCATCGCGTGCGGCGAAGTCGCGCTCGAGAGATGCGTGCAGACACTTCGCGGATGGCCCTCGTGCGAGCCAAGGCGCGACCAGAGGTCGGCGGTGCCCGTGACGGGCTCATTCTTGAGCGATCGTTCAAGAAAGGCATGACGCAGGAGCGTCGTGGACACGGGCGAGATGCTCGACACCTTTGCGACCTCGGTGCCCAGGCAGTGGTTCTCGTGATGAAAGCCCTCTCCCGTTTCCGTCATATCGCTATCAGCCCAAATCTCGGCGAGCGTGCCTGAGGTCTCGATGCCGTACGCGCGCGTCTTGTCGGCCGTGAGGTAGTGGTGGCCCGAGCCAAGCGGTGCCTTCACCACGACATCGCGCGCAGCCGCGGCCGAGCGCTCCTCGAGTGCGCGACGCACGAGCGCTGGCCAGACAAGTCCAACACGCGCATCACCACTCTTGAGGTTGTTGATCGTCAGGCCCACGCCCACAGCGTTCATCCCGGCCATGCCGAGACATCCGGTGATGCTGAGCATCCAGGCCTCAGGCACGTGCACCTCGGCTCCGTTCACGCGCTTGGTGCGCGCGGGCACCCGCAGCATCACTACGTAGGGCTTGGCCGAGCCGTGCATATCCCAGGTCTGCGCGAGCACCGGGCCCTCAGGCGTCGCCCAGGCAATCGCGCTGCAGTCCTCGTCCTTCTCCACATCCCGCGTACGCGGCGCATCGCCGAGCACCGTGGACGGGTCGAGATCCTTCAAGTCCGTGTAGTGATTCAGCACCACAAGACGAGACGGCGGAAGCCCCGCGCCCTCTGCAATGCCGATGAGCTCATCGTGCAGGTCCTGGTCGAAGCGCGCGAGCACAGGCAGGTGAAGCTCGGCGACTTGGAGAAGCTCGGCGTCGCTGCGAAAGAGCGCCTGCGATTGGCAGAGCTCACTTCGAATGGCTGCAATCTCCGCTATCTCACTGCGAAAGGCCTCGCCATGCGCTCGGCCACGGGTACGCGGATCAGAAACGTTGGGAAGCTCGAAGGTGCGCATCACCTCGGCCTACCACACCAAGCGGCGATAGAGGTGAGCTCGAGGTCGAAGACGGGTCGAGCTTCTGGGTCAGCGCGACTCGTAGACCTTCATGGCGGGCAACTCGAGTGCAGTGAGAAAGCCGCCGCTGCCACTGCCCGTGTCGATCGCGCAGACGCACTCGCCCGCCCACATATCCGTGGGGTCTTCGGGCGAGTAGAGGGAGAGCTCGGGAGGCAGGTATTCGGTCTTGGTGTGACCGACCACAACGCGCTTGCCGCGGTACTCGCTGAAGAACGATTCGGTGCGCGTCCAGAGGAGCGCCGTCTGCGGCACCGTGTCTCGCGGGTGCGGGTAGACGCCGTCTTTTCCGATGAGACCCGCGTGCACGTAAATCGCGTGTTCATCCTCGTAATACCAAGGCAACTCACGCATCCATGCGACCACGTCTTCAGGAAAAAACTTTCCGGCGAAGAGCATCGGCGCCTCGTCCTTGGAGACCACCTCTTCCTGCTGCGGGACGGGGCCTCCAGTGAATGAGCGCATTGTCGCGAGGCAGCCGTTGAGCGGCGGAAAGACGAACTCGGGCCAGCCGTGATCGATGACGCGGAGCCATGCATCCTCGTGGTTGCCGCGGAGCGTGACCACCTTGCAGCCAAGCTCACGCTCGAACGCGCGCACGATGTGAATCACCTCTGCCGAACGCGCGCCGCGATCGATGTAGTCGCCGAGAAAGACGAGCGTGTCGTCGGCATCGAGGAGGGGAAGCTTGGCGACGAGGGCACGAAGAAGATCGAGCTCGCCGTGAATGTCGCCGATTGCGAAGGTGCGATTCGCCATCGCTGCAGGCTAACGCAATCAGGCTCCGAGACTCGCTTCAAAGCTTCGCGGTGTCCTCGAGTTCGCGTCCGGAAGTCTCGGGCAGCCAGAGCCAGATAAGACCGAGCGCGATGATGGGACCAATCGCCGTGGCAGCAACCGCGGGGCCCCAACCAAGGCGCGCGGCCAACGCACCGACACCCAGCGGTGCGAGCACGTAGCCGATGCGACCCAGAAGATTGTTCGACCACGCGAACGCATCGCTGCGCAGCTCGGTGGGGAAGAGCTCGCTGTTGAAGGCGTTGAGTGCGGGCAACACGGCCGCGGCCCCGAAGACGGCGAGAACCGCGAAGACAAAGAGGAGGATGTCGTTCGTCGTCGTGTACGCGCCCACGCAGCCGATCGCCGTCGCGAGAAAGATGATGGTCGCTGCAGGCTTGCGGCCGATGCGATCGAAGAGCCGTCCGACCATGAACACGAGCGGCATCGAGACGATCGCAGCGCCTCCGATGACCTGACCCACGAAGCCTTCGGTGCGTCCCAAGTCTTCCACCGCATGCGACTTGAAGAAGGTGATCGCGGTCTGCGTGCAGATGTAGGTGAAGGCCCAGATGAGCGCGAGCTTCACCACGCGGCCGGCGTAGGGCGTGCTCCAGATGTGGAAGATGCCCGTGCGCTTCGGCCCATCTTTGGCCACGCCCCGCTCGTAGCGCGCACTCTCCTTCAAGCCGCGACGCGCGACGGCCAAGAGGATGAGCGGGACGGTGCCGAGGAAGTAGACCGTCCTCCAACCCCAGGGCGCGCGGATGATGATGGGCACAAGGCCGGCGCACACGACGGCGCCAAGGCTTGAGAAGGCGTTGATGAGCCCGATCGCGAAACCCCTTTCCTTCGCAGGGAATTCCTCGGCGGCATAGACCGTCGAGATGACCCACTCGCCGATCAGAAAGACGCGAGAGAGGAGCTGCAGGATGGCGAAACTGTAGACCTCTGGCGCGAGGCCCGAGAGGAGCGAGGTGACCGTGTAACCGACGATGGTGATCTGCAGCACCGGGCGACGGCCGATCTTGTCGGCATGACGCACGAGCAGGTAAGCGAGCACGGTGCCGACGTTGACGAACGCGACCAACGCACCCTGCGCCATCGCATCGAGATGAAGGTCACGACCAATCGACGGCAGGAGCTGCGCGAGCGCCATTTGGTCGAAACCCTCGAAGAAGGTCGCGACGCCGAGGAAGGCGAGGAGCTTGCGGCGGTAGGCGCGCGCGGCTGGGTCCTCGTCGGCCATGATCGCAGGCTCGGGCAGTGGCATGGGCGTGGTCATTGAATCGCCAGACTACCGGTGAATCTCGGCTGCATGCGCACGACGTTTGGCGTGGAAAGTCGTCTGGTCTATTGGCGCGGTTGCCAATAGGATGAGCGCATGACGCACGCGGGAGAGCCAACCTCGTCACCAGCATCTCCGCCGAAGGAGTCGTATCCGCTTCGCTTCGCGGACCGAAACGGCCTTGCGGCGCTTCCGTGGTTCGAGATCGATCACGGAGAGCTCGTCCTCGCCGACAAGTCGATTGGGCCCATCATCGATGTGCACACGCACTACACGCTGCCCTCGATTCGGCATGACGTGCACGACATGGAGACCGAGACGCCCGACTCGGATTTGCTCCTGAGCCGCTGCTGCTCGCACCACCTCGACATCTACGCGAACCAATGTTTTTCGCCGCGTGAGCTGAGCGAGATGAAGCGCGAGCTGACGCTCGGATCACTCCGTCGCCGCGGCAAGCGCTTGAACCACGGCGCGCCGAATATGGCGCGCGATATGCGCAGCATGGGCATCGAGCGCACCATCGTGATCGGCATCGATATGGGCGTCATCTCGCGTCACGTGAAGCAGACGCTTGAGGTGGGGAAGAAGCGCGAGGACGCGGTCGCATTCGGCAGCATTCACCCACGCTTGCCGCGTCGTCGTCAGCGCTTTGAAGAGCAGCTTCATGCGGGCGCGCGCGGCATCAAAATCCACCCGCCGAATATGTTCACGCGGCCCGATCATCCGCGCCTTCAGCCCATCTACACATGGTGTGGCGAGGAGAACATCCCCGTCTTCTTTCACTGCGGCCCTGCGGGCATCGAGCCGAAGTACGGCGGCTATTGCGGGCAAGTGCGCTTCTACGAGGAGCCGATTCGCAACCATCCGAATACGCGCTTTGTGCTCGGTCATAGCGGCGCGCTGCAGAGCTCGGAGGCCGTCGCGCTCTTTCGTCGCTATCCAAACGTCTGGATGGATGTCTCTTGCCTCAGCCTCGCGCAGCTCCGTGAGGTGCTCGAAGAGGGCGACGAGAACCGCATCATGTTCGGCTCGGATTGGCCCTTTTATCATCCGATTCTGCCGCTCGCGAAGGTGCTCATCGCGACCGAAGGCCAGCCCAAGCTGCGACGCAAAGTGCTCTACGAGAATGCCGTGCGGCTCATCGATTCGATCGGAAAGCCACCGAGCGTGCTGACCCGCGTCATCGGCTGATGCGCGTCTCGAATGCGATGTTTCGCGCGGTGACAAGTGCGCATGCGCGATCCGAGGGCAGCGTCTTTCGCAAGACGGGCGAGCAGGCAGTCGGCGGGCTCCGAGGGGTCGGCAACATCAACGGCACGGAGCTCTGGCTCGTCGCGTCCTCGTCCGGCCTTGGGCTCTTGGATGCGAAGACAGGCGAGCGCATTGCCCGCGCCCCCAACCTCCCTCCGGGCTACCCCGAGGCAACGCCCGGCATTGGTTCAGCCGACGGCAAGCTCGTGCGCATCGTCGGCATCGATGGAGGCAGCCTGCCGCTCTCCACACCGGACGGCTGGAGGCTCTGTTGCGACATGAGCGTGGGCATCTGGCTCACGCCGCCTGGCATCGCGACAGACATGCCGAGCCCGCACATCGAGGTGCTGCGCGTGAGGCTCGAGGAGCTTCGCGTGGGCGGCTTCTCGGCATCGGGTGACTCGCTCGTGCTGGGTGACGCTCGAACGCTGCACCTCTTCGCGCGCTGAGATGCTCAGGGGCAGCGGCGCGCGACGTTGGGAGACCAGACCCAGCCCGCCACGGGCTGATCGATCTGAAGCCATCGACCGCGCACGGCGATGATGTGAATCGCCGTGCCGGTTTGGATGCTGCCTGCGAGCCCTGAGCGTGTGGAGGGCTCGGCGCGGACATTGGTCTGACCATCCGTGTCCGAGATCTCCGAGACGCAATCATCCGACTCGACGCGTCCGCGCGCATCGAGGGAGGGCGGAACCAAATAGGACGCAACGGTGCTCGCCTCGAAGGTCCCGAGGAAGGTGTCGAGCGGCACACCAGCTCGGAGTGGTTGCTGCACGGCGGGAAGCTCGCCCACGATGTCCTCGAGACGCACTTGGCCCTCGGTGACCACCAAGCGTGCGCGCCAGTTCACCGGGTTTGTGGTGGTCCGCACCTGGCTCACGGTCGTCGTTCCGCAGCGGCCTGTCGCAATGTCGCAGAGCGTGGTGCGCGAGGTGCTCTCTTCTTCTTGCGCGTCACCATCCTCCCAGACGCCGCCGTAGGTGGAGGTTCGGCTGTAGAGCATGCGCCCAGCCTCGCGGATCACCTGCTCGCCCGTCTGCCCCGTGATCGAGCCAAAGCTGCAGTCGGTGTAGGACTCCGAGCGCAGCACACTCGCAATGGAGAACAGGTCGTTCTCGCGCGCGATCACGTAGACGCGGCTGAGACTCATGCCATCGCCGAAGCCACCTTCGCGATCGAACTCCGCATTGCGTGCGTCGTAGCTGCATTCGATGAAGGCCAGCTCGCGGAAGGGCCGGAAGGGCGCGAGATACTCGGCTTCATTGGTGGTTCCGTTCGCGTCCAGCGCCGCGGGGTCGACTCCGCCACGCGGCGGTTCACACGTCGCGGTCATGCCAAAGCCCACCTTCGCAAGCGCCTCCACAGCCTGCGTGGCCGCGCGCATCGAGGGCAGGGATGGTCGGGTATCGGCGCGAAACGCCTCGGCGACGATCCGCGCATCCTCGGGAACCACGAGGTGGGTGAAGGGCGCGGGAAAGGCGCTCACGCGCGTGTGCAGTGCGGCCTCCAGCGGGCGCTGTCTCAACATCGCGGACACGCCTCGGTGCACCGCATCGCATGCAGTCACCTGGGCGTATGCCGTCCTCAGGGCATCGTCGTCCAAGCCTGGCGTGGCCAGCGTCGAGAGACCGTAGGCGCATCGGAAGGACGTGCGGGTTTCAACGTTCGCGCGAAAGGTTGCGCACGCCGCGCGATCGGGCGTCTCGCCCTCGCAGGCCACGTATTGCGCCTCCTCGTCGAAGGCTTCCTCAAGCGCGGCGTTCGCTGCTGCGTAGTGAACGGCTGCCTCCGCAAAGCGCCCCGCACGGAAGGCAGTCTGCGCGAGGCCGAGCTCGGAATCGGGTGGCGCACTCAGCATCGTGAGCGGCGTCGCGACCTCGGGGACCACCTCGGCTGCGTCGACAGGCGTCGGCTCCACGGCGGGTTGCGCAGGCTCAACCACTGGCGTCGGCTGCGGCGTGGGCACCGTCGGCAGCACCACCGGCGTGGGCGTAGGCGTGGGCGGCGAGCTCTCCGAGCCGCAGGCCGAGAGCGTTGCGATGAGAGCGGCCTGCGTGACGATGCGGGACTTCATGCCCCGAGACTACGTCAGCTCACTGAACTCTTCGCAGGTAGTAGTGAACGCCCGAGCGGGGGTGCGAGAAGCGAATCGCGAGTGCATCCAGCTCTGCGGGGACGGTCGTGTCGCCCTCGAAGCGGTTGTCGCCATCGAGCGCGAGCGGTGAGCCGCCAACCGAGACGGATGCGCCTTCGATGGCCTGCCCTTGCACATGCACCGCGCCGCGCGCGACGTTGCCGCGGGGCTCGCGGATGTGTGCAGTCGGCGCTGCGTTGTCGAAGCGAACACGCACGCGCGTGGTCTGGGAGCGACGCGTTCCCGCAACATAAGTGAGGCGGTGATCGCCGTCGCGGAGCTGGCCGGACTCAAACGTGTGGCTGTTGGTCGGCGAGGTCACGCTGCGGGTGCGACCGTTTGTCTCTTGCTCGATGAAGAATGGCCCCGCGCCGCCGCCCGCCCAGCGGAACGTGACGATGGGAAGCGCGTTTTGGTAGAGCACGTCATAGGTGCGGCCATCGGCATCGAAGAGGTTGCGTGGCGCGACCGACTCAAGGCGAAGCGAGCCGTCGTCGCGACGCACGGTGACGGCGCCACCCGAGGCTTGTCCCCCGCCGCAGCGGAAGGTGTAGCGGAAGCGACCCGAGGGGACGGCCGCGATGATTGAGCCTGAGCCTGCGTAGCGCACCGGCTCGCCGCCACCGGCCAGCGTCACGGTCGACATGCCGGTGCATGCTGCGGGCAGGTTGAAGCGCACGGCCGTCGGGGGGGCCATGTCGTGAATCGTGACCGTCTCGCCCGCGGCCAAGTCGATGTGTGCACGACCAGGTGAGGGCTCGAGGCGGGCCTCGTCGTCATTCCCACCCGTCGGAAGTGGGCCCGCATCGGCCTCGATGTAGGCATCGTCGGCGAAGGCATCGTCCGCGAAGGCATCCACAGCGACGGGGCCTGCGTCGGGCTGCCCGTCGTCGAACACGACGCTTCCTGCTTCAAGGAAGACTGCGCGTCCCGCCTCCACCGTCGTTCCACCTTCGAGGATCGCACGTCCTGCAATGACCTCGAGACGATCGGCCGAGCCCGCAACAAGGCGCAGGGTTGTACCGGCCTCGAGCAGCACTGCGCCTGCGCGGGTCATGAGGGTCATCGCCTCGCGCGACTCAAGCTCAACCTCACCGTTCTCCACGCGGACGCCGGCTTGCGGCGAGTTGCCCTGCCGCAGGAAGCGAATGATCGTGTTGGGCCGCATTCGGATGCCGCTCGATGCACCCAGGCGCAGGCTCGCGGTCCCATCGGT
Source organism: Sandaracinaceae bacterium (assembly GCA_044373065.1). Lineage (GTDB taxonomy): Bacteria > Myxococcota_A > Polyangia > Polyangiales > Sandaracinaceae > JAFLCL01. The sequence continues at coordinate 17,221 of JBILQT010000018.1, read as the reverse complement.
GGTGCGGACGGCCTCATCCCACGTATACGACTCGCCCACGGTCGTCGTGCGCCAGGTCTCGCCTACGGGCGCATCGTCTCGGTCTACCGTGCCCGAGCTCTCGATGAGCTCTGCGATGCCATCGGGGCCGCAGCTGCAGCCGACGACGAGGCCAAGGAGGCTTGCCAATACAAAGGGGAGAGAGCGGGCAAAAACGGACATCGGGCGAAGCTCATCACGGCGCGGGCTCCGCGAGCAACTGTTCAACGAGCGGAATCACTGCGGCGAGGTCTCCACCCGTGTGGAGAAGACGCACGGTGCCACGTCGATCGATCACCACGAGCGTGGGCAGGGCGCGCACTTCATAGGCCGCGTGCCCACCGCCGACATCGCGCGCGACGGTGTACGTCACCGGGTGCCGCGTCAGATGCGCCTCGATCACACGCGGTGATTCGCGACTCACGCCCACGATCGAAAGGCCACGTCCACGCAGGCGCTGCTGCATCTGACTCAGCGCCGGCATGATGCTGCGACAGGGCCCACACCAGGTCGCCCAGAAGTCGATGACCACGACGCGTCCGCGAAGCGCCCCGAGGTTCACCTCGTCCGTTCCCACGAGGCGCTGGAGCATCAACGCAGGCGCCTGCTCACCCACACGCGCGCGGGCTCCTGAGGGCCGGGTCGGCGCAGCCCAGCTCGACGATGCATCGAGCAAGGCAAAGGCACATGCGAGCGAGAGGACAAGACCAAGGCGCGTGAGAAGCCGTGTCGTATGCACAGCCCAGCCTACACCGTGCGCCCTGCAAGCGAGGACATCGAAGGCTCGGGACTCTGCAATAGTGCGCAGGCGTGTCCGACGAAGCTGCTGCAAAGGCCCAGGCGAACCCTGTCCGCGAAGTCCTCGCGACGTACGGCGTTGCGTTTCTCGGCACCGCCCTCCTCGGCGCGGCCTCCGCACTCGGCGATTGGTTTGGCGAGCTCGCCTCTGTGGGCACCGCCCTCCTCTTCTTCGCCCTCGCCCTTCGCGCAGCACGCCGCGAGCGCAATGGCGCCGAGCGCTTCGGCATCGACCTGGGGCACGTCATCGAGGCAGGCGATGGCCATGACGAGGGCCTCGTGACTTCCCTCCAGAAAGCCCTCCCGAGCGGCCTGCGCGAAGCGGGTTTCGCCTTCGGCCTGGCGGCGCTCGTCTTTCCGCCCTTCATCGTCGGCTTCTACTTCTGGCATCAGCCAACGCATGCGTTTCACCTCAGCGCGCCAGGCGACCTCGCCTCGTTTGTGCTCGGTCAGTTCTTGATGGTCGCGCTCTCCGAGGAGGCGTTCTTTCGCGGCTTTGTACAGACCCGCCTTCACGACGCGTGGAAGCCCAACCGCACGATCTTGGGCGCCTCGCTCAACGTGAAGGTGATCGTGGTGCAGTCGGCGCTCTTCGCGCTCGTGCACATCGCGACCGGCCTTCAAGTCGACCGGCTCGCGACCTTCTTCCCCGGTCTTGTCTTCGGCTGGATGCGCGCCAAGCGCGGGGGCATCGGCGCCTCGCTCGTCTTTCACGCGCTCTGCAACATCCTCGCGGACTTCCTCGTGCGTGGGTGGCTGAGCTGAGCGTAGAGAAACGTCCTCGGGAGCCCGCCTTTGTTACTGTCGCCCGCGTGACAGAGAACCCCTTCTTTCGCCCAAGCCAAGCGCCACATCAGAGCCAGAAGCGCCTCCTCGCTGTCTTCGATGGCGGCGATGCACCCGGCTACTCCTCCATCGCGGTTGCGATCACCGAAGAAGGAACCCGCCGCGGCTATGAGGTCTGGTCTGCGACGGAGGGCTTTCGGTCGTTGACGAAAGATGCGCAGAGCGCCCCGCACTTCGAGCGTCTCGTGGTCTCGCGCAAGGAGCGCTACACGCTGCTCGGGCAAGGGATTCCGACGCGCTCGATGGGGCGGCGCGTGCTCGACCCCGGCAGCGATTTTCGCAGCGAGCGCTACCTCGCCTTCCATGAGCTTGAGCGTCGCAGAGAAGCGGCCGCGATGTTTCAGCAGCAGGGCTTTACGCACCTCGTGTGTGTGGGCGGCAACGGCACCTTCGAGGGTGGCCGCGCATGGCTCGATACCTTTGAGGGCGCGCAGCCGCAGAGCGCCTTCATCAACGTCTCCATCGACAACGATGTGCGCGGCGACCGCGCGATTGGCTTTCTCACGGGCGTCGAAGCAGGCGCCACGATCGCGCGCGGCCTCTACGAGGACGGCTACACGCACAAGCGCATCTACATCCTCGAGATGATGGGCAACCGCAGCGGAAGGCACGCGCTTCACTGCGGCGTCGCCTCACGCGCCCACCTCATCGTGCTCCCCTTCTTCTCCTTCCCCGAGGAGGTGCTCAAGGAGATGGCCGAGGGCCTGAGCAAGACAGAGTCGGCACTCGTTGTCGTGGCCGAGGGCTACGAGGCCGAGCGTCGCAAGGCCGATGGACGCGGCCTCACCGCGAGCGCCTACTTCCAGATGCAGCTCGCCGAGCACGGCCTGCGCGACCAGCCGAACAAGCGCGTGATTGCAGAGCCCTTCAGCCGCTACCTGCGCGGCGTGCGCCCTGGCTTTGCAGATGTCTCGGCTGCGTATCTCAAAGCGTCGCTCCTTTTCGACGCCTGGGATGCAGGCAAGTCGCACATCATGCCCTACGTGCTCGCCGCGCATGACGCAGGCGTGCGCCCCTTCGATCAGATCGGTCGCGACGACCGCGTGGAGCGCGCCTTCTTGCCGCTCTTGGATCGCATGGGCCTGCCGAAGCTGCGGCAGTGGGTGAGGGAGCGATTCACAAGCGACGAGAGCTCGATCCCATAGCCCCAACGCCAACAAAAAACGGGACCCACATTGCTGTGAGTCCCGTTCTTCGTTGTGCTTGGTGAGCGCGTGTCCGAGATCACTCGGCGGCCGCACGCTCCTCTTCTTTCGACTTCTTGTCCTCTGTGTCCGGCGCTGGCACCTGGCCTACGTTGCTCGGCGTTTTGCGGAGCTGATAGACCGAGGGCGCGACGAGGCGCACTTGCTCTGGCGTGTCGCGGAGGATGTAGTTCAGGCCGTGCCGAACTTGCGCATAGGCGTAGTCCACCAGCGTGTACATGCGCAGCAACATGTCGGCGGTCGCGGTCTGAACGGCGAGGCTGGGCGCCTTCCGATCGCTGCCGATCATGATGAGGCGCTCGCCGAGCATCTGCATTGTGTCGAGGTCACCCGCGCGAAGCGCGCTGACGCTCTCGATGCTGGCCAAGTAGGGCCGAAACACATGCGTGTAGCCCAGCAGGCCAAGGCCCGTCTTGTCGTAGCCGACGCCCTTGACGATGCCATCAAAGGCCGAGGCCGGAATCAGCCCACGCTCCACACAGAGCTTCCCCTCGAACACGCATTTGCGGCGATAGCGTCGACCGAGCGCGAGCTCGGCCTTTTCGTTCGCCAGGTTGGTCCCGGCGATGGGCGCGTGGGCCATGTGCGCATAGCCCATCGCCAGCGCGAGAACGCGGAGCCCATCCACCGACGCCACATCGAAGTTGTGGTGCACGAACGCAGCGCGTTGCGCCGCGATGTTGGGCTCCGCGCGAAGCACCACGGACATCAGGTTCATCACACCCACCGCCTTGGGCCGCAGCTTCTCCTGAGGAAGCGCAAGCGCAGCCGACACGGTGGAATCGTACGCAACCGAGAACATGTCTGACGAACGAACAACGGGATCTGCCATCTGATTAACTCTCCTTTGGACCGCTGTTTTGCGTTCCATGCCCATTCATCGAGCGCTGCCCAAACGTGTTGCGTACTTTTTTTGAAAAGAGACTTCGGCGCGGGAGGACACGTAGGTCGAAGTCATCGCGCGAGCGTTTCGAGCTATCTGCACATTGCTCCAAGTCAGCTTCGGAGCGTTTCGAGCTATCTGCACATTGCTGCAAGTCAGCTTCGGAGCGTTTCGAGCTATCTGCACATTGCTCGAAGTCAGCTTCGGAGCGTTTCGAGCTATCTGCACATTGCTCCAAGTCAGCCCCGGAGCGTTTCGAGCTATCTGCACGTTGCTCGAAGTCAGTTCCCGAGCGTTTCGAGCAACCTGGACGCTGCTCCAAGTCAACTCCGGAGCGTTTCGAGGTACGTCACCACCGGATCAACGAGCGCTGCCACAGCGTGAACTAGTTCTCTGTCCCTAGATCCCATCGCGCCCCCGCTGTTACAACGCAGCGCATGACGAAGTCCCTGCATCTCCCACCCAGTGTTGTCCTCCGTGACCTCGTGGAGCGTGCCCTCCTCGAAGACCTTGGACGCGGTGATGTGACCACCGACGCGACCGTGCCGCCCGACCTTCAAGGGCGTGCTGCGCTCGTTGCCCGTGAGCCGCTCGTCGTCAGCGGCCTCGCCGTGTTCATCCTCGCCTTCGCCAACGTGGACCCGACGCTCGTCATCACCACGCTGGCGGCCGACGGAGACCACGTGCAGAAGGGCGCCGTCGTTGCGCGCGTCGAGGGGAAGGCGGCTTCGATCCTCAAGGGCGAGCGCGTCGCGCTCAACTTCGTGCAGCGCATGAGCGGCGTCGCGACCAAGACCAAGAGCTTCGTCGATGCGCTTCCCGCGGGCAGCAAGACGCGCATCGCGGACACGCGCAAGACGACGCCCGGCCTGCGTGCGATCGAGCGCTACGCCGTGCGCTGCGGTGGCGGTCACAACCATCGCGATGACCTGTCCTCTGCCGTGCTCATCAAGGACAACCACATCGCCGCAGCCGGTGGCGTTCGCATCGCCATCGAGCGTGCACGCGCGCATGCGCCGCACACCTCGCGCATCGAGTGCGAGGTCGACCGCATGGAGCAGCTTCGCGAGGCCATCGATGCCAAAGCCGACATCGTCTTGCTCGACAACTTCGATGACGCGGCGCTCAAAGAGGCGGTCGCATTCATTGCCGGTCGCGCCATCGTCGAGGTCTCCGGCGGCGTCACGCTTGAGCGCATCCCGAAGATTGCCGATGCGGGCGTCGATGTGATCAGCGCAGGCGGCCTCACACACTCCGCACGCGCCGTGGACCTCGCCCTCGACTGGATCAGCTGAGCCCGCGATGAGCGCGTTCTCGCGTCTGCCCTCGCTGCTCCATACGCTGGCGTATGGTCGCTCGTTCGACTTCCGCGAGGAGACGAGCTCGACGAACGACGATGCGAAAGAGGCCGCCGATCAGGGCGCCCTTCGTGGTCACGTGGTGCTCGCCGAGTCGCAGACGCGCGGGCGTGGCTCGCGTGGTCGCGTCTGGTCCTCCCCGCCGAAGACGGACCTCTATCTCTCCATCGTCGAGCAGTCGGGCCTGAGCCCGCGCATCGTCCCGACACTCACGCTCGCAGTGGGCCTCGGTGTTCGCGATGCATGCGCTGGCCTTCTTGGTGCGAGCAAGCGCGTGCAGGTGAAGTGGCCCAACGACGTCTGGGTCGAGGGCCGCAAGGTCGCAGGCATCCTCGTCGAGGCGAGCTCGGTCGGCAGCACGATGGGCCCCATCATCATCGGCATCGGCCTCGACGTGAACCGCGCGGAATGGAGCGACGAACTTCGTCCGATTGCGACCTCACTTCGCGATGAAGCGGCACGCGATTGGGACCGCGCAGAGGTGCTCGCGACCCTGCTTCAATGCGTCGAGGCACGCGTCGATGCGCACATCGCACGCGGGCCGGACGTGACGGTGAATGCGCTGCGTGAGCACCTCGCGATGGTCGGCGAGCGCGTGCGTGTGGATGAGCGCGAGGGCGTGCTGCTTGGGTTGAATGCGGAGGGTGCGCTCTTGCTTGAGGTCGATGGACGCGCAGTGGCCGTGCACGCTGGGACGTTGCGTCGGGCTTAGATGCTCAACCCCACGCGCCGTCGCGCCATCAAACACGACGCACCCCCCAGCGCGAAATCACGGCAGCCCTTCGGTCTCTCTTCATAGAGCGAACATCCAAAAGGTGCGGCCTCGCTTCCATCGCCTTGCAGCGGCGGGCAACGACCACCGGGGCGCACCAGATCAGCACGTCCGTGGTCGCGCATCACGAGGAGATGCTTGTGCTTCTTCTGGAACGGATCACGCGCGGCGACCTCAATGAGATCGAAGGCCTCGCGGCAACAGGCGCCACAGGTTGCGCACTCGGGCGCGGGCTCCCAGCGCTGGCAGGCGGGCATCTCGGGCGTCGCGGTGCGGTCTGTCTTGAGGCAGCGCAGTCGCTTGCCCTCCTTCTTGGCGAAGCCACACGAGCCGCATGACTCACTCGCTGCGCGCTCGTCCGCGTGCGGCATCCCAAAGCCCAGTGCATGACGTCCGCGTGGGCCTTCGATCGTCGACCAGAGCGAGTCGCTTGGAGGCGCCGTGTTGCGCAGGAGCTGCATCAACGCCGCGGTCGCCTCGAGGGCCTCCTCAAGATGCGGCGCCCAGGGCTTGGTGCGCACACGAAGGATGGCCTTCTTGGCGAGCTGCACGGACTTCGCATCGCCGAGGAGCGGGTCGGGGCCGAGCGCGTCGTAGAAGAGGCGGAAGTCTGTCGTCGGGCCGAAGGTGCGCCCGAGGCCATAGGGACGAAGCAAGAACGCCTGCGTGCGGAGGCAGGCATGCTCGCGCGCCTCATCTTGGTCGTTTGTGTTGTTGAGGCCCCAATCCTCCAGCTCGAACGACTCGGGGCCCTCCGCGAGGGCATGCACCAGCTCGTGGAAGATCATCTGCGCGAGGCAATCGTCCTTATCCAGCTCCTCGGGCGTTGCGATGAAGAGATTGCCGCGGCCATCCGTCGAAGCGAACGCGCCGGGCACCCGCACCACCTTGAGGCCCACACGCTCGGCGCAGGAGAGCCAGATTCGATCGAGCGGGTCTTCGTAGCGGTGCAGTACAGTGCGCATGAGATTCGAGGAGAGAGGCTGATGAGCTTGTTCGAGACGATCGAGATGCGCACGGCACTGACCGCACATCAGGCGATGGGCACCGCCGCCTTGATGCGCTGGATGCGCGACTCGCTCCCGCTCTACCCGCCCTCGAAGGCGCGCATGGAGGCGGCGCGCACGGGCCTCATCGCGCTCTTGGAGCAGCCCGAGGTGGATGCACCGAATGCACTGAACGCGATGCTCCAAGTCTGGAGTGAGGGGCCCGCGATCGAGAGCACGACGCTGCTTGAGGCGATCGATGCGCGTGCGACGAAAGCCGCCTCACGCGCGCATGCGCTCGCTTGGACGCATCAAGCGCTGACCTTCGCACCGACTGCCCTTTGCGCGCTCCTTCACGCGCGCCTGACAGAGCTGCACTACGGCCCATCGGCGCGGGTCGTCGAGGCGCTTGGGCGTGCACGTGTCCTTGCCGAGCGCGAGGGCGATGAGGCGAGAGCGCTGCGAGCTCGTATCGAGGAGGTGCGTGTCCTCTCGCGCATCGAGAGGCACACCGAGGCCCTTGTGGCAGCCGATGCGACCGCCAAGCCCGCGCGTGGATTCACCTCCCGCGATGCGCTGATTCTCGCGCGCGCCAAGCTGCATGCGCCGAGCATGTACAAGCGCACCGCAGCACTCGATGCGCTCAACGAGTTGCTCGATAGCCCCTACCCCGCGGTGCAACACGCCGTCTGGCGCACGCTCTTTGCGCACACCGAGGGCCAGCCACTCTCGGCCCCGGAAGCCGACCGCTTGCACACGATGGCGCATCGCTTCGAGAGCCAGGAGGCGCACGCGCTGCGGCAATGGCTCCTGCTTCAAACGCTCGATGAGACGGCCGTACGTGCCGAGCGTGTGCGTCTCTTGGCAAGCGATGATGCAGGCCGCCTTCAGGGTGCGCGGCTGCGCGCCATCCTCGATGGAGGCACGGCGGGACCACGACCCACGCAGGAAGCCGATCTGTCCGCCTGGCTTGCACTGCATGGCTTTGTGGCCCTTCGGGACAAGCGCACGAATGAGGCGCGGCAAGCGCTCGTCGATCTTGAGGCGCGTGCTGCGTTGGCGAGTGTCGCGGGGTGGACCTTTGTGCGTCGCGCACTGCGCGAGCCAGCGCTGCATCCGCAGACCTTGCCGCTCATCACGCGTTGGTTGAGCGCACCGGGCATCGCACCAGCGCGCGGCTTTCGCGACATCGCCTCGCTCCTGGTTCGCGTGAACGAGAACAGCCTCGCGACCAAGGCGCTCCTGCGTGCGCTTGAGCTGCGTGAGCCGCAGGCGAGGCAGCTTCTTGTCGCGCATCAACGTCGCGAGGCCTTTGTTGCCTACGAGGCGCCCACAACGGACCGAAGCCAACGCGCGCAGGCACTTCGCGATGCGCGTACGCTCCTTCTCGCTGTGCGTACGGATTCATCTTCGCTTGGAACATCTCTAGGGACCTCATGAACGACCTCACTCGCCGCATCGCACACTGGAGCACCGCACTCGCGCTCACCTCGCTCGCCTTCTCTTCGAGCGCAGAGGCGCAGCGACGACCGCCACGCACACCTCCGGCCGCGCCGACTCCGCCAGCGACACCGCGCACGCCCGAGCAGCTCGCCACAGCCTGCATCACGCCTGCAGGTGCCGACACCACACCAGCCTCGCAAGAGGCCACCGCGCTCGCGTGTGCCGAGGGCGGGCATGCCTACGCCGAGCTGGGCCAACACGACCGCGCGGCGAACCTCTATCGCAACGGATGCCTGCGCGGCGATGCGGATTCGTGTCGTGCCCTCGGCGCGATGCAGCTCCTTGGAAGAGACATTCCGCGCGATTACGTGCAGGCGCTCACGAACTTCCGCGCGGCATGTGATCGCGGCCACGCCGCAGCCTGTTTTGATGCGGGACGCATGCTCGAGTCGGGTGTGGGCACGACGGAGAACCTCGTCGAGGCGCATCGCAACTACACGCAAGCCTGCGAGCTCGGCTGGGCGCCCGCGTGCACGCATCTGGGCACGCGCCTGGCAACGAGCGAGTCCACGCGCGACCTTCTGCGCGCATCGTCACTCTTCACACGCGGCTGCCGCGAAGGTGATGCCACGGCATGCACGGCCCTCGGTGATCTCTACGCCAACGGACGCGGCGTCGAGCGCGACACGACCCACGCAGCACGCCAATACGCATCGGGCTGCGACCGCGGTGATGTCGTCGGCTGCGAGCGCGCAGGCATCCTTCTTCGCGGCGAAGGCGGTGACGCAGAGCGCGCCGCGGGCTTCCTGACGCGTGCTTGCGATGGCGGTCGCGCGGCCGCCTGCAATGACCTTGGCCTCCTCCGCGAAGAGGCCGATGACCTGACAGGTGCCGTGCGTCTCTTCGGCCGTGGCTGCGAGGCCAACGAGCCCATCGCCTGCACCAACTTTGGTCGCATGCTCGAAGAAGGGCGCGGCGTTGCCGCCAACATGAGCGCGGCGATTCAGCTCTACGAGCGCGCGTGCAACGAAGGCGACGCGGGCGGCTGTGTGGCGCTCGGCATCCTGCGCGAGGAGGGCCGCGGCCTGGCGATGGACGAGGCCGCAGCGGCCACGCTCTATGATCGCGCATGCAACGAGGGCGACTTGCTCGGCTGTGTTCACCTTGGCCTTCTGCGCGCCGACGGACGTGGCGGGGCCGCGAACCCAACGCTTGCGCTTCGACTCTTCACACGCGCCTGCGACGGCGATGAGCTCTACGGCTGCGCCGTGCTCGGACAGGCCTACGAGGATGGTCGCGGCACACCGGCCGACCTCAACCGCGCGCGCACGCTCTACGAGCAAGCCTGCAACGGCGATGAGCTGCTCGGCTGCGCCAACCTCGGCGTGCTCTTCGAAGACGGACGCGGCGTCCCACGCAACCCTGGACGCGCAGCGACGCTCTACACGCGCGCCTGCGACGGCGACGAGCTCTACGGCTGCACACGCCTTGGCCTCTTGCATCGCAGCGGGACGGGCGTCCCCGAGAACGCAGCGCGCGCATTTGAGCTCTTCACACGAAGCTGCGAGGGCGGAGACCTGCGCGGCTGCAATGCGCTCGGTTACTGCTTCGAGCGCGGTGTCGGCACGACTGTCGATGAGACGCACGCAGCCGGGCTCTACCGCCAATCCTGCGAGGGCGGGCTTGCCGCTGGATGCACCAGTTTGGGCACGCTCCACACGCGCGGCGCAGGCGTCCCCCGCTCACCGCACGAGGCCCTCGCGCTCTTCACCCGCGCCTGCGAGGGCGGCCACCTCCTCGCCTGCTCGAACCTCGGCTCGCTCTACGAGACCGCGACTGGCACCACGCGCGACCCACGGCGCGCCATCGACCTCTACGCCCGCGCCTGCAACGGCGGTGAGCCTCGCGGCTGCTTCAACATGGGGCGTCTCTACGAGGCCGGTGGCGTCGGCGGGCAGGTCTCGGTGCATCACGCACGCGAGAACTACGAGCGCGCCTGCACGATGAGCTACCGGCCTGCCTGTGAGGCTCGGGATCGGCTGAGCGAGTAGGTTGAATGGATTCGCTGGCCGCCCAAGAGGCCCTCGGGTCACACCTCGCCTGTCTCAGACGGGCGTTTTCGTTGGCCAGGCTTTGACGCTTGAGCCGCCATCGCACGCAGCCACCGCTCAGCGTTGGTCGGGTGGACACGGCATCGTCAGAGTGGGCGGCGGAGGGCTGCCGAGAATGGCATGCGACTTCAAGCTAGGGCCACATGACCTCCGCAGGCGTTTCGCGAGTGGTCGTGCTGCCATCGCCAAGTTGCCCGTAGAAATTGCGGCCCCAACAGAGCACGGCTCCGTCATTTCTCATCGCACATGCGTGAATGTCTCCGACTCGAACCTCGCGAATGTCCGAGAGGCCTACTACGAGAGCGGTTGGACGGTAGTCGCCCCAACACGACACCAAACCGTCGCTGCTGACAACGCACACACTATTGTCGCCAGCGGAAATCGACGTCACGCCGGTCATGTAGGCGAGCACGGGAGAGAGTGCGTTCATCGACCCGCCCACACCGATACCCAAACTGTCCGCTTGATTGTCTCCCCAGCACTTTACTTCGCCCGTGCTCAAGCGAGCGCAGTTGAAGAACGTTCCGCCCGCAATCTCGACAACGCCGGTGAGGTCGGGAACCAGAGTTGGCACCAAGCGCCGATCCCTCGTCCCGTCACCGACAGCGCCGAAACGATTGTCTCCCCAGCACCTCACTTGACCACCAACAACACTCGCACACGAGTTGGCAAAACCTGCACCGATCGCGATCGCCGGCGAGATGTCGGGTATCAAAAGCGGCGCGGAGCGATTGAAGGTGGTGCCGTCTCCAACTTGACCGACGTCATTGCCTCCCCAGCAGAGCACTTCCCCGGACGCCCTGCGCGCGCACGCGTGGTCGGTCCCCATGGCCAGTTCGACGGCATCAGTCAATCCAGAAACAAGCGTTGGCGGTTCACTGAGACTCGAAGTTCCGGTGCCGACCTCGCCAAAGTCGTTGCTTCCCCAACACCACACATTTCCCGACGTGGTGCGCGCGCAAGAGTGGTCGCCTCCCGACGCAATCTCAACGGCCCCTTCCACGCTCGGGACGACCACGGCGATAGAGTGATTCGCTGATCCGGGCACCCCAAGCTGACCAACGTGATTTTGTCCCCAGCACGCAACGTCACCGCTAGCGCGGATGGCGCAGGAAAAACCACTTCCCGATGAGAGACGTGACTGTCTCACAAGCCCTCGTCCGACGCAGTTTCCTGCGGAGCAGCGGTCTACGGAGGTGTCTGGATCTCCGTCGTTGCAAGGGTTCCCGTCGGTCGGAGAGTAGCGGCAGACCCCATCGACCTCACACACGCCGAGCTCACGGAAACACGAGGTGGGTGGGCGATCGCAAACGACGCCTTCACAGCCAACCCGTGCGTCAGGACCACCGCCGTCGGTACCAGCATCGCGAAGCGATCCCGTCCCGACGTCGTCAAACGGAACGACACCGCCATCTGGCACCCGGCAGCCTCTCGTAGGGCTCGTCTCAAACGTCGTTCCAGCGGGGCATGAGCAAGTCTCCCCATCCACGACGAAGAACGGCCCGCAGGAAATGTCCCGAGGGCAGCCGCAAAGAGCAAAGCAGGCGACGAGCACGGCAGCAGAACCCTTGTGGTGATTTCCGCGAAATCGCGACCGAATCGAAATTGAAGTCATCCCGTCAGCTTATCGATGCAGCCACGTCGCGTACACTGCTCCGCCCCATGCAGAGTTTTGACGAAGGCCGTTTCGACGGCGGCAGCGAACGTTCCCGCGAGGGCGGACGCGTCCCCCCTCACTCCATCGATGCCGAGCGCGCTGTGCTCGGCGGCATCCTCCTGGAGAACGGCGCGCTCAACACTGTGCTGCAGCTCCTCACCGCCGACGATTTCTACGCACGCGCCAACGGCCTCATCTTCGAGGGCATGGCGGAGCTCTTCCGCAAGGGTCAGCCAGTCGACACGGTCACCCTGCGTGGCTGGCTTGTGGACCGCGGTCACTTTCAGAAGTCTGGCGGCGATGACCATCTGCTCTCGCTGACGAACACGATTCCGACGGTTGCCAACATTGAGCAGCACGCCGTCATGGTTCGCGAGAAGGCGAACGTGCGGCGCATGATCACCGTCTGTCACGAGATCGCCGCGCAGGGCTACGGCGACTACGGCGAGCCGGAGGAGTTCTTCGACAACTCCGAGAAGCGCGTCTTCGAGATTGGCAAGCAGCGCGGCGGCGCGCCCTACGAGCACGTGAAGGAGATCATCCTGCGCACGCTCGAGCAGGTACAGGCGGCTGCAGGTCGCGGCGAGCGCATCATCGGTTTGCCCACGGGCCTCGACAAGCTCGATGAGATGACCGCCGGCCTCAAGGGCTCGGAGCTCCTCATCATCGCCGGACGCCCCGGCATGGGTAAGACGGCCTTTGCACTCAACGTCGGCCTTGCGGCATGCCAGCAGCGCAACGTGCCCGTCGCCGTCTTCTCCCTCGAAATGCGGAAAGAAGAACTCGCGCGACGTCTCCTCTGCAGCGAGGCGCGCGTCGACGGTGGCCGCATGCGCAACGGCCTTCTCTCGGCGCAGGATTGGCAGAAGCTGATGGGCGCAGCCGGGCCGCTCACAGACCTGCCGCTCTACATCGACGACACGGCCGCACTCACCGTCACGGCGCTTCGCGGTAAGTGCCGACGCCTCCGCAGCGAGCACGGCCTTGGGCTCATCATCATCGACTACCTGCAGCTCATGCGCTCGGGCACAAAGAACGACTCACGCGAGCAGGAGATCAGCGAGATCAGCCGCTCGCTCAAGGGCTTGGCCAAAGAGCTCGATGTGCCTGTCATCGCGCTCTCGCAGCTCAACCGCGGCGTTGAGACGAGGCCTGGCAAAGACAAGCGGCCGCAGCTCGCAGACTTGCGTGAATCCGGCGCCATCGAGCAGGACGCCGACGTCATCATGTTCGTCTACCGCCCCGAGGTGTACGCCAAGGAAGAAGAGCGCGCGCAGCTGCGAGGCCTCGCCGAGGTCATCGTGGGCAAGCAGCGAAGCGGCCCCACCGGCATCGTGCGCTGCAAGTTCTTCCACGAGTTCACGCGCTTCGACAATCTCTCCGAGGGTGAGTACGCGGACGTGGAGATTGGCGACGTCGAGTAGCCCTGGGTCTCTGAGGCACCACGTCGCGGCGGAGAGTTGAAGAGCACGTACGGGTTGAGGGAGGCTCCGTGCGCCCCATTAGGGGGGCCGCGGAGGCTCTATGGCTCGTCACTACTTCAAGTTCCTATCTTCATTCCTGTTCGCAACTCTTTCTCTCACCAGCGTCGCATCGGCCCAACGGCCAAGGCACGCGGACACCTGGGTCTTCGGCACACGCTGCCGCATGGGCTGGGACGCCGCGGGCGCCACTGCGACCTCCACGCTCGACCCAGTTCTCTCCACGCTCGAAGGAAGCGCGACCTTCTCCGACCCGGATACAGGCGTCCCGCTCGTCGTCACCGATGGCAACAACGTCTGGAACGGCATTGGAACGCTGCTCGCCACGGGCCTGATGGGCGACTCCTCCTCGATGCACGCCGGCATCATCGTGCCGGTGCCTGGCTCGCCAGGACGCGTCTACGTGTTCGGCCATCCGTCCACGACGAGCTCGCAGATCTCGTATCGCGCGTTCGACACGACAGGCCTTGGCACCGCCCTCGGTGCAGGCGCATCCGCCATCGCATTGCCGGCCACGCAAGGTCGCGAGGGCATGATCGCGATTGCCCACACAAACGGACGCGATTTCTGGATCGTCATCTCCGGAGCGACACAGGTCTTCGTTGTCCCAGTGACCACAACGGGCGTGGGCGCAGCCGTCGCGTATCCAACCCAGGTCAACGTCTGGGCCAGCGGCTGGCACATGTTCGCGGCCTCGCCCGATGGGCGTCGACTTGCGATCAGCGGCAACTCCATCAGCGCACGCGCAGCCTTCGAGTCGTTGCCCTTCAACCCAACGACGGGTGTGGTCTCCGCGGGCACGCTCTTCACCGCGAGCAGCGACTACCGCCAGGCCTACGGCGGCGCGTTCTCGCCCGATGGCACCAAGCTCTACTTCGCGACCCTCGATGAAGTGCAGTCCGGTGGTGTGGGCCCGACGTTGAGCCGCGCGGTTCAGTACGACTTCACCACATCGACCTTCACCAACCTCCACAACAGCACCACGCGCTACTCGCATGGCGACGTTCGTCGTGGCCCCGATGGCCGCATGTACATGGCCGGCCAGAGCATCGGCGCGAACCTCTCGGTCATCGCAACACCGAACGCTGCGGGCGCTGCGGCGGGCTACTCGAACGCGAGCTACCCGCTCATCGCAACCTGCACCCCCCAGCTCGGCATCGGGCAGGCCATCGACAACCTCTACTCGCTGCGCTTCCGCTGCGGTGACGGTGTCGTGAGCGGCAGCGAGGCCTGCGACGATGGCAACAGCGCGGACGGCGATGGCTGCTCGGCAGCGTGCACGGTGGAGACGAACTCCTCCTGCGCGCCACTCCTCCTCAACGGCGGCTTCGAGCTCGGCACACTCGGCAACGACCTCACTGGCGCAGCGCTCACAGGCTGGACGATCAGCGGTGGAACGGTCGATCACACGACGGCCTTTCCACGCACCGAGGGCAACGCCTCCATCGACCTCACGGGCTGCGCGGCAGGCACGATCACCCAGACGGTTCCGACCGTCCCCGGGACGACGTACCGCCTCCTCTTCGACTACGGCGCGAACAGCTTCGACAACCTCCGCTTCGCGGCCGAGGCACTCGACGCTGCAGGCGCAACACTTCGCTCGACGGAGTTCCGCGCGGACGCAAGCGTGCTCGGTACCGGCGCTGCGGCACGTCTCGTCTCGGGCGAAATCTCGTTCACCGCGACGACGGCGACCTCGACCATCCGCTTCCGCACGACGCTCAACAACGCATGCGGCGGCAACTGGCTCGACAACGTGCGCCTTGGTCCCTCGACCTGCGACAGCATCTGCGGCAACGGCCGCATCGACATGGGCGAGACCTGCGACGACGCGAACACGACGGCAGGCGACGGTTGCTCGGCAACGTGCGCAGTCGAGTCAGGCTTTGCATGCGCGAACCCCGACATCCTTCTCGTGAACTACAGCGGCGCCATCGGCGCAAGCCAGCGCGCATTCCTCGGCACGCGCGGCACCGTCACGACGGATTCAGGTGCGACCATCACCACGGCCTTCCTGAGCCGCTTTGATGTCGTGATCTTCAACGGCATCCGCACGTTCACCGCCGCAGAAGCGACGGCGCTCTCGTCGTGGGTCAACGCGGGTGGCGGTCTCTTCCTCTTCACCGGCCACGCGAACGAAGCGTCGATCGCGACCTCTGCGACGTCGATGCTCACAGGCCTTGGGATCGAGATCTTCGCGCCCAACTTCAGCAGCGCAGCAACGATGCAGCGTCATCCGGTCTCCACGGGCGTCAGCCCCGCGATTCCGTTCAACGGCGGCTTCGGTGTGCGCCCCGCGGCGGCCAGCCCGCTCGTCGGGAGCACGACCTTCGCGCTCGGCGGAACCACCTCACTCGGCATCGCAGGCTCGCTCGGCGCAGGCCGCGCAGTCGTCTACGGCGATGAGTGGATCTACTTCGAGACGGAGTGGACGGGCAACGCAGGCGTGCGCCGCTTCTGGCCAAACGTGATGGATTGGATCACGGGCGCCTCGGCCTGCGACCGCCTCTGCGGCAACGGCGTCGTCAACACGGGCGAGGCCTGCGATGACGGAAACCTCGCCTCCTCGGACGGCTGCTCCAACGCCTGCGCCGTGGAGCCTGGCTACACCTGCACGGGCATGCCCTCGGTCTGCTCCATCTGCGTCGACTCGGGCGAGGGCATCGACACGGGCTGCACCGCAAGTGCACCCGTCTGCGTCGGCACGGGCAGCGCTGCGATCTGCGTCGCCTGCATCGACAACGGCATGGGCGGCGTCGTCGACTCAGGCTGCACGATGGGCGCACCGCTCTGCCTCGGCACCGGCGCAACCGCATCGTGTCAGCCCTGCCAGGACACGACCTCGGGCGGCACGGACTTGGGCTGCATGATGGGCGCACCGGCATGTGCATCCTCGGGCGGCGCAAACATCTGCCTCGCCTGCGAGGACAGTGCGATGGGCACGGGCATCGACAACGGCTGCGTGATGGACACGCCTCTCTGCGCGATGACCTCGGGCGGCGGCGTGCAGTGCGTTGCGTGCACACTCGACGCGCAGTGCATGACGGGAACGGTCTGTAGCCCGACGACCAACACCTGCGTCCCCGGCTGCGACATGGACGACGACTGCGCCGCGACACCGGCAACCCCGGTGTGCAACGTGGCAGGCCGCGTCTGCGTCCCCTGCCTCACCTCGACCGACTGCGATGGCACCGAGACCTGCACGCCGATGTTCCAATGCGTGCAGCCCGACACCGACAACGACGGCGTGCGTGACGACATCGATCTCGATGACGACAACGACGGCATCCCCGACACGGCCGAACTCCCCGATGGATTGTCTACAGATTCCGATATGGATGGAATCGTTGACTTCCAAGACCCGGATTTCGTCACCTGCACCGCAGGCACTAGCGGCGCGTGCACGGAGCTTCCCGAGAACGTCGACCTCGATCGCGATGGCATCCCAAATCAGCTCGATCTGGATGCAGATGGCGACGGCATCATCGACGTCACCGAGGGCGGCGGCGTGGCCGCGATGGACGGCACGATCACAGACTTTGCCGACCTCAACATGAACGGCTTGGCGGACTCGGCGGAGGCGATGCCGCTGCCCCTTCCGAACAGCGACATGACGGGCCTCGCAGACTTCCTCGATGTGGACTCGGATGCGGACGGCGTGCT
>JBILQT010000214.1:0-13119 GCA_044373065.1 Sandaracinaceae bacterium | reverse complement strand
CTCTGCGTGAGCCAGCTTTCGATTCCCCCGTTCCTGCTCACGGATGTTCCCTATCTGGACGTCGTCTTCGCAGACGAGATCGGCGTCATCTACCGCGAGCTCAATGGCTTTGAGCTGAGCTGGACAACGCGCGATGGATTCGCGCCGCGACTCTCCGGGCTCATCCGAATCCAGCTGCGCCTCTTCGGTGCGACCTCCGACCGCGTGGAAGACGGCTTCCGACTCACAAGTCGAGGCCACGGCCGCATCGTCGTGCGGGGCAGCGAGAGAGCGCTGACCGACGAGCTCAGCTACGTCACCTACCAGAACGCGAGCACGCGCTTGCGCTTGAGCCCAACGGACTACCTGAAGGCAGTCTGCCGCACCCGAGGCCTCTGGGTTGCCGACATGATCTCGCAAGAGCCGAGCGCACGCAGCGCGTACCTGAGCGACGTCTCGCGCGTCTTCCCTGATCTCGACGCGCATGAGCTCTCGTTCCTCGACGAGGTCCGGTGAAGACGCGAAAATTCCGAGCGCCCTTGATGCGCATGCTCGCGGAGTTGCTGCGCCATCCGCACATCCACATCCGATCGGCGCACGTCGCGAGCCCCGTGCATCCCAGCACCGTGAGGCAGGCCGCCAAGCGCGCGGGTCGCACGCTCGACCCCGAGGTTGCGTCGCTCGCAGCGGAGCTCCCGAAGTTCTGCGTCGCGTGGTTCGCAGACATCGACGAGGTGCATGTCGAGGGCAGCATCGGCCTCTACATCGAGTTCGACAGCGCGCGCACGCTCGACCACTTCGGCCACACGCGCGACTCCGCCCCAGAGGGGCTTCGAGACGGGGCACTGCTCGACTACCAGCGCGCGGACGATGTGGACGGCGTTGTCCTGCTGACGACGCATGGCGTGATCACCACGGAGCTCGGCGCCGTGTACTCCAAGCACTACGGCCCCCTGGAGATGCGGCTCCATGCATACCTCGACGCGCTGTTGAGGACGCGCGGGGCCGACTGCGATGACGACACCCTCGCGCGTCTCTTCAAGTAAGGGTCACCGACGGAACGACGAAGCCGCAGTCGGGTGTCCAACTGCGGCCATCTTCCTGAGCGTGATCTCGCTTACTTGCGGATGACGTCGATCACGAGCGGCGAGGGCTTCACCACCGCCTTGCCCAGCTCGAATGCCTCGCGCGCACGCACCGCAAAGGCGCGACCGTCTTGCTTCTCACCGAGGTGCAGTGTGCAGAGCAAGTCGCCCTCGCCCACCAAGTCACCGACGCGCTTGTTGAGCACGATGCCGACGAGCGGGTCGACGGCCTGATCCGCACGCGTGCGTCCTGCGCCCATCGAGACGCCAAGCAGGCCGAGCTCGAGCGCATCGATGCGCTGCACACGACCACGCACGGGCGAGCGCACATCGAGCAACTTCGCTGCGCGCGGGATGCGATGCGGCTCATCGACGCACTTCGGGTCGCCGCCCTGGGCCTTCACGATCTCGCGCATCACACGCAGGCCCGACTTATCGGCGATGGCCTGCTCGAGCATCTTGCGCGCAGCCGCATCGGTCTTCGCGACCTTGCCCATGCGCAGCATCTCGCAGCCCAGCACGAGCGTGATCTCGCGAAGGTCTTCGGGGCCTCCGCCATGCAGGATTTCGATGGCCTCGCGCGTCTCAAGCGCATTGCCAATCGTCATGCCCAAGGGCGCATCCATCGAGGTGAGGAAGGCAGTGACCTCCTTGCCCGCAAGGCGACCCACACGCACGAGCGACTGCGCCAACGCACGCGCATCGGCCTCCGTCTTCATGAACGCGCCGCGCCCGACTTTCACATCGAGCACGAGGCCATCGATGCCCTCGGCGAGCTTCTTCGAGAGGATGCTCGCGGTGATGAGCGGGATGGACTCGACCGTCGCCGTCACGTCGCGCAGCGCATAGAGGCGCTTGTCTGCAGGCGCGATATCCGCCGTCTGACCGATGAGCGCGCAGCCCACTTTGTCGAGCTGCTTCACGAACTGCTCAACGCTCATCGACACCGAGAAACCGGGGATGGCCTCGAGCTTGTCGAGCGTGCCGCCCGTGTGACCAAGGCCGCGTCCGCTCACCATCGGGACGGCCACGCCGCATGCCGCAACGAGCGGTGCCAGGCAGAGCGAGACCTTGTCGCCGACGCCGCCCGTCGAGTGCTTGTCGACCTTGCGCGCCTTCACGCGCGAGGTGTCGACGACGCGGCCCGAGTCACGCATCGCAAGCGTGAGTGCCGTCGTCTCTTCGGGCGTCATGCCGCGCAGGAAGATGGCCATCGCGAGCGCGCTCATCTGGTAGTCGGCGACCTCGCCGCTGACGAAGCCCGTGATGACGCGTGCGATGTCAGCATCGCTGAGTGCACCGCCATCGCGCTTCTTCGCGATGAGCTCGGGGATCGATCGCAGCGCGCCTGCATCGCTCGCCACCGTTGCCACTGCCTTGGGCTTCTCGGTCTTCTTCGCAGCCATCATCGCTCTTTCTTCTTCGGCTTCTTGCCTGGGCTCTGTTTGCGCTCAGCTCTCGAAGGCTTGCCCTTGGCTGCCTTCGTCGTGCGGGTCTTGCTCGCCTTGGGCTTGCTCGACTTCGACTTCGCAGGCTTGAACCTACTACGGCTCGCCTTCTCCTCGGGAAGCGAAGCTTCGGCCTCCACCAGGATCGCCTTGCTATGCGGGGGACGCGCACGCCTCGGTGCCTCGTAGCCGCCTGCCGCTTCCGCACGCTCAAGCCGCTTGCTCGAACGACGCGAACCACCGCCAAGCAGCGTGCAGTAGATCTCGCGGCGCTCCATTGAGGCCTCGTCCACACGCACCATCACCTCATCGCCGAGCGCGATGCGACGACCACTGCGCTGACCGACGAGTGCGATGCCCAAGCGGTCGAGCTCGAAATAATCCTCGCCCACGCGCTCGATCGGAATTCGCGTTTCCACGTAAGGCGAATCGAGCGTCACGTTGAGCCCGTGCTCTTGCACGCCGGTGACCTTGCCCGGCAGCTCCTCGCCCACGCGCTTCTTCATCAGGATGACGCGGTAGATGGCCTGCACCTCGCGCTCGATCATCATCGCGCGCCGCTCCATGCGGCTTGATTGCACGGCTTGCGGCACGAGCTTGCGGCGCAGGTTGTCGCGCTCGATAGGCTCCTTCTGAGCCAGCGCACGAAGGATGCGATGCACCGCGAGATCCGGATAGCGACGGATGGGCGAGGTGAAGTGCAGGTAGTGCGGGGCGGCGAGTGCGAAGTGCCCGATGTCGTCGACTTGATAAGTCGCCTGCTGCATCGAGCGCAGCAGCATCATCCCGAGCGGCCCTTCGAGCGGTGTGCCCTCGATCGACTTCAAGAAGCCAGCGAGCGCCTTCGGCCCCAAATCGTCGATGGGGCCAAGGTTGTAGCCAAACGACTTCGCCACCTCGGAGAACTGCTCAAGCTTGCGATCATCGGGCCTTCCGTGGACGCGGAAGATGCCAGGCAACGCGTTCTTCGTGAGGTGCTCGGCGACCGTCTCATTCGCGAGCAACATCAAGTCTTCGATGAGCTCGTAGGCGCGCTTCACGCCCGGGTCGGATTTCGAGACGACGACATCGCGCGGCTCACCCTGCTCATCCAAGAGCACACGTGGCTCAGGCAGTTCGAAGCCGAGGGCGCCGCGCTTGGTCCTGCGTGCGCGCAGTGCTTTCGAGGCCTCAAGCAAGGTCTGAAGAAGGCGCTTGTACTTCTCCGCCTCTGGGTCGAGCTCGCCTGCCTCGGTGAGGCCGAGCGTGCGCGCAACCTTCTCGTAGGTGAGTCGCCCCGCACTGCGCATCGCGCCTTCAATGAAGCGATACGAGCGCACGACGCCGCCCTTGGAGACCTCCGCCTCCATGCCGAGCATCAGCCTGTCCTCATGCGGAAGCAGCGACGCGAGGTTCGACGAGAGCTCCGGTGGGAGCATCGGAATCGCCCTGTCTGGAAGGTAAATGGAGCAACCGCGCGCCATGGCTTCTTTGTCGACCGCCGTGCCCGTGCGCACGTAATACGAGACGTCAGCAATCGCGACGATGATGCGAAAGCCACCATCGGGAAGGCGCTCAGCCCAGACGGCATCGTCGTGATCGCGCGCATCCTTCGGGTCGATCGTGAGCAGCGGAATCGCGCGCAAATCTTCGCGACGGTTCAGCTCATCGGCATCGACAGTTGCAGGGAACGCGAGCGCCTCCTGCACGACCTCCTCGGGGAACTCCTCGGCCACACCATCACGGATGCGGACCTTCTCCACTTCCACCGCCGCCGTGCCGCGTGGGCCAATCACGCGGATGACACGCACGACGGGCACCTGTCTACTGGTTTCCCTACCGGGAAAGTCGCCGTAGTGCGTTGGGTAATGCGTGATCTGTCCGACCACCTCGAGGCCCACACGCGCATCGAGCGGCATCTCTCCCTCGACGCGGAAGAAGTTCGGAAGACGCGGGTCTCCCGGATGCACTTCGAAGCCGTCGCGGCCCTTCATCAACATGCCAGCCACGCGCAACAAGCCGCGCTGCACGACCGCGATGATCTCGCCCTCTTCACCCTTGGGGCTCTTGGTCGTGCGCACGCGAACACGGTCGCGGTGATACGCGAGACCGGCCGCATTCGGCGGGATGAAGACCTCGTTGCCCTCGTCGCTGACGACGAAACCAAAGCCGCGCCCCGTGAGCGAGAACCAGCCCACGCGCGTGCCTGGGATCTCCGCCTCGGAGTCTTCCACCGTGCGCAGGCGGACTTGCTCCACACGCGCCTCGGCGAGCCTCACGCCGACCTTTGCCTGCCCCAATCGGTCGCTCTTGGGCAGCGGCCCCGCGCCGGCCTTGCGCTCGATGTGCTTCCAACGGTTGCCCGGAAGCTCCTTTACCAATCCCAAACTTCGCAGCGAGTCCAGCGTTTCGCGGACTTCACTCCCCTGCTTTTTGGAAGCCCCAACAGCGAGCACCACTTCCATCGTGTGCATCGAACGGTCGCCATGGGCTTTCAGCGCGGCGAGGACGCGCTCTCTCGAAATACTCAAAATCAAACTCCAATCAAGGGTGTGCGCGCAGCGCATTCACCGTCCCGTCATCGCATCCGACGATGAACGAGCCTTCCAGAAGAATCCCCGTGGCATCGACGTTGTTGCCAACGTTGTGCCTTGTGAGGAGCGTGCCGTCGGAAGCGAGCACGTAGACGAAATCATCTTGGGAGCCGATGTAGATACGGCCCTCGGCGTCGATGCGCGCCGAAGCGCGAACACGCCCACCCGTGGTGTAGCGGAAACGGGGCGAGCCGTCCGGTGCAATGCCGTAAACCTGCCTGTCGTCGGAGCCCACGACGATGGTTCCGTCGGGCGCGATGGCCGGTGTGCCGCGCACGTCGGCGCCTGTTTGCACCTGCCAACGACGCTGCCCCTGCGCGTCGAATGCAACGACATGGCCGAGGTCATTGCCGAGGATGATCGTGCCGTCACTGGCGACGGCCGCGCCTGAATCGCTGCTTGCGCCAAGCGGTGATTCCCAGGCCACGGTGCCATCGCGGCGTGCGGCGTAGAGCCGTCCGTCGACGGTTGCAAAGAGGATGAGCCCCTGCGGATGAATCGCCGGAGGCGTGCGCACCTCACCTGCCGTCGCGACATGCCAGCGCACCTGGCCACGCGCATCGAGCGCGTAGAGCCCGTTCGCGGGCACGTAGATCGTGTCGTCGTCATCGATGGCCAAGCTCGCATCCACGGGCCCGCCGGGCGTCACGCGCCAGCGCACGCGGCCCTCGCTGTCGAACGCGGTGACGGCCCCGTCATGGCTCGCAGCGACGATGGTTCCATCGCGTGTGATGACGGCCGAGCCGTAGAAGCGCTCGCTGCCGGAGTAGCGCCAGCGAAGCGTCCCGTCGGTGGAGAAGGCGGAGAACGAGCGGTCGAGCGAACCCACGTAGAGCGTGCCGTCAGCGCCTTGCACCGGCGCGGCGTAGATGCGTGCGCCCGTGCGAAGAAGCGTGGTTGCGGCGAGCGTCCCAACAGGCCCGCGTACGCCGCTTCGGCTCGCCTGCACATGCGCGTCCACGGTCATCGCTCCGGTGTCGACCACGCCGCTATCGACGCCCGCATCGACGTCGCCTGCGTCGACTTCTTCGTTGCCACCGCTCGTCTGCGAAGTGCGCGCAGCAAGCTCAGCACGCACCTCTTCCTCGAAGCGACAACGGCCCTCGTGACAGATCCGATCCCCGCGGCATTGCACATCGGTCGTGCATGGGCCGACAGGGTCCGGCGAGGCCGCGCAGCCGGCGACGGTCAGCGCGAGAACAGAGACGAGAAGTGGCCTCATGGCGTGGGCTCCGTCGCTGCGGGCGCAGTCGCTGCGGGCTCGGTCGGTGTCGCCTCTGGCGTCGGTGGAGGGCCTGGTGGCGCTTGGGTCGGCACCTCGATGGGGCCAGGCGCAGGCAGCGTCGTGACGGCCTCGACGCGCTCCAAGTTGGCCCAGCGCAATGCGCCTCCTGCGAACCAGGCTGCGCGATGCCCAGAGGGCGAGAGCGCGGCATCGATCGGCTCGCCCGAGGGCAGCGCGAAGTTGTCATCGCGGTAGAGCGAGACGGTGTGCGCCGCGCGGTCCACGACGAGGATGCCGAAGGGCATCGCGAGCGCGTAGGCATGTCCATCGGCCACGGCCGCACCAAGCGGAATCGGCGCGGGCAGCGGCGCGGTCTCGCTCAACACCTGCGGCGCACCGAGCGCATTCGCGTTCGCATCGAGAGGCACAAGCGTGAGCTCAAGGCCACGCACAAGGAGGATGCCCTGCGGAGTCCAACCGAGCGCGCGGTAGCCCGCATCATCGCTTCGAAAGCCCTCTGCCAGCGAGGCCGGGCAACCGCCCGTGAGCGGCCCCTCGCGTCCATCGACGCGCACCTCTTGTCGTGCACCGCCGGCGGTCGTCTCAATGACGAGCACGGTGCCCTCACAGCGACGCTCAATGCCCACAAGCACATGCTCGCCCCCGCGGTCTTGAAGGCGCGTCTCCACATTCGAGGTCGCAGGCTCAAGCGCTCCTGTCGCGAGCGTCAGCACGCGCGGCTCGCGACCTCGGATGAGCACACGCTCCTCGTCGAGGAAGGCCAGCCCTGAGAGACGCGGCGCACGCCCATCGGGGATCGACGCCGGGGGCCCCGCGCTCACCAAGAAATGCTCCGGGTCGATCGACGAGACGCGCATCCACGCCTCACGCAAGAGCGCGCGATCCCCCTCGCGCACGGCCACGCCATCATGGTCGAGTGCAATCGTCGTTTGAAGCGCACGCGCGAGCGCGGACAAATCTCCCGAGAACGGATCACTCGGGAGCGAGCGCACAAGGGCAATCGCGCGCATCGCAAACGCGCGCCCCGCAGCCGAGCTTGTGCCGCAGGGCACGCCCGCCATCTCGCCGAGATAGAAGCGCGGGCGCTCCGCCTCACGACAGAGCGCATCACGCAGTGCAATCGTCTGCTCGGCCGAGCGAAGGGCCGCAGCCGGGTCACGCGCGATGTGCTCACGCGCCTGGTTCGCGAGGCTCGTGATCGACGACTCCGGCTGCTCCGACTGGCGTGCAAAACCGGCTGCGCGGTTCATCCAGACAAGCGTGCTGGAGACCGTGTCCGCACCCGAGAACGCACGCACCGTGACCTCGAGATCATCGTGGTCATCTTGGTCGCGGTCATGTGTCGCAAAGCTCATCCCATCGCCCGATGCAGCACCCAAATACGAGAAGCTCTCGAGCGCACGCGGACGCGTATCGGTGGGCGTCACCCAGGCCGTCACGAAGCGCGCGCGGGAGGCATCCTGCGTGGCGCATGTTGCATCGACGGTGACCACGGCCACGCCCATCGAGAGCGCCTGAATCCCTGCCGCGCTTGGCGTGCACACCACGCTCGCATTGCCGATCACGACGCGTGATTCGGTCCGCTCGGCCACCGTGCTTGGGGCCACAAACGCACTGCCGTTGCGCTCGGCGTAGAGCAACTGCACACGCGCGCCCTCAAGCACCACAAAGAGCACGTCACGGTCGCCATCGCGATCGAAGTCGAACGCGCCTGAGACGGCAATCGCGCCTGTTGCAACCGTGATGGGCACCTCATCGACCGTCACCGAGGTCGTCCCGGCAGGCTGCAGCGTCACCTCCATCGGCGCGAACTCAAGCACCGTCGGCGGCGTCGGAGCGCCCGTCTGCGTGTGGTTCGGGACGACCGCGTCCTCTCCACAGGTGCACCCCAGCGCGAGCGAACTCGCAATCGAGAAGCCCACCAGGAGTTGGCCAGCCGCGGGATGAACACGTCGTCGCATGCCGAAGGTGTACCGCGACGCGGGTGCCGAGAGGCAGCCTTCTCGATGCTGGGGTGAGTCGTCACCCAGGGCGCGGGTTGCCCACTACGCGCTGCGGCCTTTCCATGAGGCCGCTTTGATCTCGACCACCTGGAGCGACTCGAAGCGATAGATGTGCTTGGCGTGGATGCTGACAAAGCGGTCGTGGCGCATCCGCATCCGCATCAAGCCATCGAGCACGACCTCACGCGGGGTGCGCTCCACGCGTGCTTGTTGAACGAGCGCGCGCAGGCTCTCGTGCGCCTCTTCGGCGTGGAAGATCATCCCAGGGAGCACGCGAATCGCGTCGCCCACGAGCGCGATGCGGCCATCAAAGATGTCGCCGGGTCGAAGCCTCGCACTTGGCGCCTCGGCGAAGCGCACACGGTAGATGGCGCCTCCGAGCAGACATCGAAGTCGCTCCTCCGGCTCGACAAGAAAGAGACTTCGCTCGCACTGCCGCATCCCCAGCACCCATGCGCGCTCTTCGTCGCTGAGCGGCAGCGCGGCCCAGCTGGACGCACGCGGCACGACGATGTCATCGGCAAGGGCGCGGAGGCGCTCTTCGTTCCACGTGTCGGCCGCAGAGAAGGCGCCACCACGTCGCTCAAACTCTGCGCGCGCCGCATCGAATTCACTCCGCGGAACAAGCCCCACCAGGCGCTCCACCAGGAGCTCGATGAGATGCGGATTGGCCATGGGCGGCGGCGGCGGACGCGGACGAGAGGGCTGCACAGCGCCCGTGATCGCGCGTCGACTCCGCAAGAGCAAGCGCCTTCGCGTTGAAGAGACTTGACGCGCCCGAAGCAGACCTGGACGCTGCCCTTCCCGCGCACGACGCGCTGCAACGAGGAGCAACGATGAGCGAAGGAAGCCTCAACCCATTCGACCAAGCTGTGCGCTTGGTGGAGTCCGTCATCACAGGCCTTGGGCTCAACGCAGCCGATGCCGCCCTCGTCTCGGAGGACCCGAAGAAGACGCGCGCCTTCGCACTCAAGCGTGGCAGTGCACGTGTCGTGGTTGCGCTTCACGCGAGCGAGGAAGGCGGCACGATTCGCGTGCTCGCACCCTGCGTGAAGCTCGGTGAAACACCCTCCGCAGAGTTCTTCAAGCACCTGCTTGAGCTCAACGCGCGCGAGCTTGTGGGCGCTGCATTCGGCGTATTTGGCGACGAGGTCGTCGTCGTCACCGAGCGCAACATCGCAGACCTCAACGCCTCCGAGGTCGACGCCATGGTGCGCGGCGTAGGCCGCATCGCAGACCGCCATGACGACGCGCTCGCGCAGCGTTTCGGCGTGCGCCGCGCCTCGGACGCTTGAGCTGCTAGCAAGGGTCGTCTCGTCGGCGTGCGCCGCGCCTCGGACGCTTGAGCTGCTGGCACGCAAGATTTTGGTTTCAGCGCGAGCGCGCCCGCAGGGACCGACTGAGGCGTGGCAGAGCCACGTCGCAGGGAGGGACCGAGGACGTAAGCCGCGATCAAACCAAAAGATAAGTGCCCTAGCGAGGGTTGGTCGTCTCGTCGACGAGCGCGGAATCCGTCGTCGACGCAGGGATGCTCCCCGGATCCGTATCGTTGCTGACGATGCGCTTGCGGGGCATCGGCGGACGCGGGGGCGGTGGGACGGGCCTGGCGCTCGGGGGACGGGGCGGCAGCGGACGTGAGCTTGGGCGGCTCGTCGGCTCAAACGAGATCGTCGTCGGCTCCTCGGAGAGCTCGTTCATCTCGCTGCGTATGCGGCCCTCATCCGAGTCTGCACGGAGCGCCGCCTCTGCCGCCTCAATCTCGGATTCGGTCGGCCCGATGTCGCCGTCATCCGATGGGAACTCAGCGCGCCACGGGTCGGCGTAGAGCGCCGGCAAGAGGGACCCGTAGATCGACGAGATGCGGCGCCTGCGCGCACCGTTCGAGAAGGAGTCGCGCACGCGTCGATACCCGGCCTCCGCCATCTTCGCGCTCATCGTGGACGAACCAAGAAGCTGAAGCAGCGCGCCCGCAAGCGCCTCTTCATCACCGGGCGGATAGACCAAACCCTCAAGCTCATCGCGCATCACCTCCGCCGCGCCAGGCACCGCTGCAGCAACGACCGGACGACGACAGGCGAGGTACTCGAGCAGTGGCTGCGGCAGATCACCGAGCGATTGAAAGCGCGGCACGGCGGCGGCGGGTGCGAGGCAGATGTCGGCGCGCGCAATGATGCCGGGGACAAGGCCGGGCTGCGGCTCACCGCGCACGGAGACGCACTCATCCAAGCTGAAGGCGCGCACGAGGTGACGCACGCGATCACGACGCGAGACATCCGTCTCGCCCGCGAGAAGCACCTCCACCGGGTAGCGCTCACGCACGCGACGCACGGCCGCGAGCACGGTCGGCAGGTCTCGGTCGGCCGTGAAGTGCCCAAGGTAGAGAAGGCGCGGGACGGGATTCGCGGGCTGCGAGGACCAATCGAGATCACCCACGTCGACGCCTGGCGCGAGCACCTCGACGCGCGCATCGGGAAACGTCTCCTTGAGGCCGCGCTGCGCAGCCTCCGTCGGGACGATCACGAGGTCGGCTGCGTTCACGGTGCGCTCATGCAGGCGGGCCCACATCTTCTCGACCTCGACACCGAGCGCCTCGTCCGGGAACGTCGCGAGCTCGTAGACGAGCTGGTAGCCAAGCTCGGCTTTGCGTTCGGCGGCGAGCGCACCCTCGAAGGGGCCGCGCACGTGCACGATGTCGTAGCGGTCTGCATCGAGCTGCCGCGCGACCGCGCGGTCAAACGCCTCGCGCTGCTCGTGGGGGTCGCCATCGCCGACCGGCACGCGGAACATGCGCCCCGTCGCCATGCGCTCCACGTGCGAGAGCGCCTCGGTCTTCACGGTGATGAAGTCGATCTCTGCGGGGACGGCCGCGGCCATGTCCATCAGCGCGGCGCCATGTGGGCTCGTGCCAGGAACAGTCGCGAAAGCGGTGACGAGGACACGGTGTTGCGAGGTCACGCCTCATCCTCTCGCAGATCGAGCCCAGCGGACACCCTCGCCTCACGGTTTCGCGAAAGTCTTGCGTCGAAGCCGCGTGTGCGACTAAGACTCCCGGTCCACTCGCGATCTAGCGAGCCCTATCTTGAGGAGCCCCCGCGCAACGCATCTTCGCGTCTGCGATTCATCCAGCAACGGTCACAGCCGAGGCGGGGTCGGAAGGCTCTCTCCAGCGGAGGTACCGTGAAGGAGCTTGCCCGGTTCCTGTTGCAGAATGCCCAAATCGACTTCTCCGGTGAGATCACCATCGAGCAAGTGCGGCAGTTCCTGCGCGACGATGACTCTCGCGAAGCCCGTGCGCTGCTTGGGCGTCTGATCGAAGACAAAGGTGTAGACGAGATGCTTGTGACCGTCGCCGACTGCCTGAAGGAGCACATCCCTCAGGGCATCTCGGAGGAGACGGTTCGCCAGCAGCTCGCGAACTACGGAGAGTCCTGACGAACAGTGCGTCACCGTTGACGCGCCACGCGGGTGAACGTTAGCGTCGCCCCGTGATCCAACCAAACACCGCCTCGCGCACCGACATTCGCCCCGCGGATCCAGGTGCAGATGGTCTCGCTCCCAAGCGAAGTCATCAAGCGACGGCGGTGTTTTTTTGCGCCTGCGCCACCCTCCTCGGCGCCTCGGCTTTTGATGCCGCACCCGCCGAAGCACAGCGCATGTCGCTCGCGCTCTCTCGCCTGCGCACGACGACCGACGGCGGGATGAACTACCAGGGCGATGATGAGGCCTGGGGTCGTCTCGCGACGCAGTTCACGGGCGCGCTGATTCCGCCGCTGATCGGCCCCGCACGCACACGCGGCCCGCGCAGCTTCTATCTCGGCATCGAGACGATGATGACGGGCATCGACTCCAGCGCGCCCTATTGGCGACGCGGCACCGAGGGCGATACGGGCACGGTCGATGAGAACCGCGCGGTCGATTCGCTCCTCACCTGGACGCGTCTCTCGCTCCGCAAGGCGCTTCCGTTTGGCTTCGAGCTCGGCACGAGTGCGGGCCACCTGATCAACACCAACTACTTCACGCTCGGTCTTGAGATCCGCTGGGCGCTCTTCGAGGGTTGGACCGGCCGCGACGCGTGGATCCCTGACTTCGCGGTGCGCGGTGCGGTGCAGACGCTCGTTGGCGATGCGCAGTTCAACACGACCATCGCGACGATCGACGCGACGCTCTCGAACTCCGTAGTCCTCGGCGATGCCTTCGAGCTCTCGCCCTACATCGGCGGGCAGATCAACTGGGTCTTCGCCGACACCGAGCTCATTGATCTCACGCCCGAGCGGAACGCGATCCGCGAGTGCGATCCGGACCCGGAGAACCCGACGCCGCTGCGTCCGGTCTGTCGCGGCGATGGCACCGACATCGGCAACAGCACGGTCTTTCGAAGCATCCGCACGATGCGGCCTCGCTTGGTGCTCGGCGCGCAGGGTCGCTACGAGGTCATCACGGTGAATGCGGCGTTCTCGTTTGATTTGCTGTCGCCTAGCGAGGCTGATTCGAGCTTGCCGACGGATCTTGCGCGGCAGTGGCGGTTGGATTTGGGGGCGGGGTTGTCGTTCTAGGCGGCTGTCGCCGTCTCTGTTGCTGACTCGCTTGATGGGTTGCTGTGGGTTGCCTCATCGCTGACGCTGGCTTGCTGCTTTGGGGTTTTGAGATCGCTGGCTCTTGTCCTCGCCGGACGGATCGGCATAGGGGCGTCGGGCATTCAGCCCGACGTCCCCTGCCACACCACCGGACATGCGGGTCCGCATCCGGCGGTTCGATGAGTTGAGGTCATGCGGCCAGTCTCGGGAT
>JBILQT010000017.1:0-50675 GCA_044373065.1 Sandaracinaceae bacterium | reverse complement strand
CGCGCAACGCGCGCTCCAGCAAGTCCTTGATCTCAATCGCCAAGGCATGGAGGCCTACAACAACCTGGAGATCGAGCAGTCCCAGGGGCTTCTCAACCAGGCGTTGGAGGCTGCGCAGCGCGGTCATGTGACGGGCTCGCCGCTCGCGCGCACCTACATGAACTTGGGCATCGTCGCCATCGGCGGCCTGGGCGACAACGGCGCCGGGCTTCAATATTTCACGCAGGCGATTCAGGCCGATCGCAACGTCGCGCTCGACCCGCTGACGAGCACGCCAGACATCCAAGTGGTCTTCACGATGGCGCAGCAGCGTGCGCGCTCCGGCG
The DNA here is from genome assembly GCA_044373065.1 of Sandaracinaceae bacterium. Classification (GTDB taxonomy): domain Bacteria; phylum Myxococcota_A; class Polyangia; order Polyangiales; family Sandaracinaceae; genus JAFLCL01. The sequence continues at coordinate 50,349 of JBILQT010000017.1, read as the reverse complement.
GCGCGACGACAGCGGAGCCCGAGCCCACGCCAGAGCCTGAGCCAAGTGCAGGGGGCAGCGATCTGCCGCACACGCCGGTCACCGAGCAGCTCCAGCAGACGGCACTCCCCGTCTTCGTCGAGGTGCCGAACAACCCGGCGCACGTCTATCTCTACTACCGCGCGACTGGCATGCGCGAGTTCCGCCGCGTCGAGATGGAGCGCGTTGGACGTGGCTACGGCCTTGAAGTCCCCTGCAGCGAGGTCTTCGCTGGCACGGTCGCCTACTACATCGTCGCCTTCGCGCGCGACGGAAGCCCACTTGGCTTTGCGGGCTCGCAGAGCGCGCCCATCGAAGTGAACATCGTCACCTCGCGCACCACGGCGGCCCCTGCCCTCCCCGGCCGCGCGCCTCCGGAGCAGTGCGTCGAAGAGGAGTGCCCGCCGGGCATGCCCTGCGCGAATGCGGCCAACCCAACGACGAGCCGACGCGGCATGGGCGAATCCTGTTCTTCCGACAGCGAGTGCAACTCAGGCAACTGCGAAGACGACCTCTGCGCGGCAGGCTCGGGTGGAGGCTCGTCAGGCGGCAATGGGAGCGACGAGCCGAATGAATCATCGGGCGGCCCGGCCTTCTTCGCACGCGTCGCAGGCACCGCAGGGCTCAGCTTCATCGGGACCAACTCGGCCATCACCGTCGATCGCGTTCCCTGCGCCATCGCCTCGGAATCCGACGCCGACACCTGCTTGGACAACAGCCTCTACCCAGGCCTCGTCGCCAATGACCCATCCACTTGGCAGCAGTTTGGCTACGAGCTCTGCGACCCCGAAGACACGGGTAGCGCGGCCTGCTTCTACGTGAAGAACGGCGGCGTCGTGGCGAACGGCGGGCTTCGCATCGACCTCGGCTACTACCTTGCCGACTTCTTCGCGATCACCCTCGGCGCACGCATTCAGCCGAACTCCGGGCAGGGCACGCTCTCACTTGCGTTGCTCAACCTCGGCGTCGAGTTTCAGCTCACCCCGCCTGTGGATTCGGGCTTCCACGTGCACGCACACCTCCGCTTCAACGTTGGCCAGACGCAGGTCTTCTTGAGCCGAGGACCGAACAGCGAGAACGCACCCTGGGGCACCACCGGCCTCTTCGGCTTCGATGTGGGCGTGACGGCCGGCTATCGCTTCATGCGCAACTTCGGTCTCTTCCTGCAGCCGACGGCCATTCTTCTCTTCAGCAACCGCGTTGCATTCACCCTCGACATCAGCGGCGGCCTCGAAGTCAGCTTCTAGGACGGCCTAGCGCATTGAGCAGGCAGACGATTGCGGGGATGCTCGCCGAGCGTTCGAGTTCAGAGCGAGGTTTCCATGCTGGGTCGGCTCTTTCTCCTCTTCACCATCGTCCCCTTCATCGAGCTCTTTCTGCTCATGCAGGTGGGCGATGTCGTGGGTTTTTGGCCCACCGTCGGCATGATCCTGCTCACTGGCATCACGGGCGCTTGGCTCGCCAAGCGTGAGGGCCTCCGCGTCTTTCGTGAGTACCAGCAAGCACTCGCCGAGATGCGCATGCCGAAGGAAGGGCTCACCAGCGGGCTTCTTGTCCTCGTGGGCGGCGTGCTGATGATTGCGCCCGGTGTGCTGACGGACATCACGGGCATCCTGCTGATGATCCCGCCCGTGCGTCGTGTCGTTGCGGGTTGGGTCGAGGGCTACGTGGAGAAGCACATCCTCGGCGCGAAGGCGGGTGGAGGTGGCTTTCGGCAGGTCCAAACCAGTCGTGGTGTCGCGCATGTCTGGACCTCTGGTGCCAAGGAAGCTCCGGCCCCAACCCCGAAGCCAAGCGCTGAGCCAAGCGATGAAGCGCTCGTGGCCGACATCGTGGTCGACAGACGCGGCCGCATCGTCGCTGAGCTCGATGACGGCTCAAGACGCTGAGCGAGATTCGCGCCTCAGAGCACGCCGCGACGTCGCAATGGCTCGTAGACGATTGCGCTGATCGCGGCGGCCAGCGCCGAGATGTAGAGCGACTGCGAACCGAGACGGGCGGCCGCCACGGCGCCGAGTACGCCGCCCAACGTGAAGGCAGCAAGGATGGAAAGCTGAAGCGCGAACTGGCCCTCCACACGCCTTCTTGCCGCCAGCACTTGGCCCACGTGAAAGCCTAGGTCCGTGACGATTCCGGTCATGTGTGTCGTGCGTACAACGAGGCCTCGAAAGCTGCTCGCAAGCGCGTTTTGCAACCCGCAAGCCGCCGCAGCGAGGCCGATGCTGGGCAGGGCCATGCCTTCGTGGGCGAGCGCCCCGGCGACTCCAAAAAGCACCGCCTCAAACCCAAGCATCACCGTGTAGCGACGCCCCGCCCCGAGCTCCTTGGTGCCGACGACGGCTCCGCTCAAGACCGAGCCCGCGAAGAACGCCGCGAGGATGACCGCGAAGGGAAGAATGTTGGAGTAGTCGCCCTCAGCGAGCTCGACCGAGACGCGCGTGATCGAGCCTGTGAGATGCGAGACCGCGAGGCTTCCTTCCTGCAGTACGGCCGAGTTGCTGAACCCTGCGATGCCCGACAAGCCCAGCGCGCCCGCCGTGACCCAACGCCCTTCGCTGTGTTGCCTCTTCGGATACATCGACGCTCAAACCTCACCCAGTTCTGCGCTCGGGGGAGCGGACGGGATGGGCTTGGGCGCGACCGAGAAACGCTGCTGGCGCATCGACTCGTCCAGCTGACGAAAGCCGCTCTCCTCCTCGCTCCACTCCGTGATCGCGGCGTGCTCCACGTCGTAGAACCAAGCATTGAGCGTCAGCTCGCCGGCCTCCATCGCGCGCTGCACCGTCGGGTACGAACGAAGATGCGCGAGCTGACGTACGACGGTCGCCTTCGAGAATTCATCGACGTTCGGTGACGCATCTGGAGACGGAACGAGCTCACGCGCAGACTTCGCCCAGTATTTGAGCGCGCCCAGCTCATCGGGAAGCCCGCCCATCTTGAGCGCCTTCATCGCGCCACACCCCGAGTGCGCACAGAGCACGATGTGCTGCACGCCAAGCACCTTCACGGCGTACTCGATGCCAGCGCCCTCATCATTCAGCGTCTCGTGTCCAAAAGGCGGAAGCAGCGCGCCAATGTTGCGGATCACAAAGAGCTCGCCTGGCTGCGTGCCGGTGAGCAGCGTCGGCACCACGCGGCTATCGGCGCACGTGAGCATGAGCGTGTGCGGGGCCTGACCGGCTGCGAGCTCTTGCAGAAGGGGCGCGAGACGCTCGCGTTGCTCCGTGTGGAAGCGCCGCACGCCCGCGAGGAGCTGCGTACGAGAATGCGTCCCGCGCACACGATCGAGAATGCGATCGAGGTCGGCCTCGCGCTTGGCGAAGATGTCTCCGAGGTCTTCCGACTTGGAGCGCAAGAGCGCATCCACATCGGCGTTGGCGCCGAGCAGCGCGACCTTCATGCCGCGATCGCGTTGCTTACGAACCAGCGAGACGAGGTGATCCGCCGCACTCGCATCGACCGAATCGACATGGCGCAGATCGATCAACGTCCCCGCCTCCGTCGGCAACGCGAAGAGGCTGCGCGCAAGCGTGTCGAGCTTCGTGGTCGAGATGAACGTCAGAGGCCCGCTCAGCGTGACGTGATGCGGCGCGCCATCCTCTGGGCTCTTCATCAATTCAAAGCGCGTCCGCGAGACACTCACCAAGCCCACGATGAGCGCGATCAAGGCGCCGATCTGCACGCCGGCACTGGCATCGAAGATCACCATCGCAGCCACCGTGATCATGAAGACGACAGCGTCCGCACGAGAGACAACCCAGAGATCGCGCAGGTAAGTCAGCGAGAGCATGCGTACACAGAGCGCGAGCAGAACGCCGATGAGCGCAGGCACCGGGAAGTGCGGAAGGATGGGCCAGAGCACCACCACAACGCCCGTCATCAAGAGCGCTGCGAGCACACCACCACGCGGCGTACGCGCGCCTGCCGCACGATGAAACGCGGAGCGAAGCACGACTTTCGTGACGGGAAACCCGCCCAGAAGTGCGCTTGCGAGATTGGCGAGACCTTGCCCAATCAGCACCTGATCGGGGTCATGCATCGCATCGCTCTCAAGGTCGCGATCAATCAGCGTTGCGCGCGTCAGGGCCTCGACACTGCCCACGGCAAACACCGCGACGACATCAAACACGAGCTGCCGTGCCTCACCGATGGGCCAACCGACATGCGTCAACGCAAACGGGTCGGTCAGCGCACCCAGCGTGGAAACCACGCCCAAGCCGCCCCAGGCATTCACCCCGAGCGCCAACCCAAGGGCGATGGCGGGTGCTGGCAACGCGGGCCAAATCCGCGGCAAGAACAGTGTGACGAGCAGCGCGAGGACCATGAGAACGACCGCTGCGAAATGTGCGTGTTCAAAGGTGCGCGCCAGATGCAGCAAGACGTCGAGCGAGTGCGACTCATCGGCGGACGGAAGCCCAAGCGCGCCTGGCACTTGGTTGATCATCAAGGTGATCGCGACGCCCGCTGTGAAGCCGCGCACGATGCTGATCGGTACGACACGAAGCAGACGCGCCAGGCCCAACATGCCCGTGAGCAGCTGCAGCACGCCCACGCATATCCCGACCACGAAAAGCGCCGCGAGGCCGCTGCGGTCGACGATCTGACCTAGGAGCACCGCCATCACGGCCGCAGGCCCAGTAATGCCCGTCCGTGTTCCTCCAAAGAGTGAGCCCAAGAGGCCTGCAACAACGGCCGTCACCAAGCCCATCACCACTGGCACGTCGGTCGCGAGCGCCACAGCAAGCGAGAGCGGCAGCGAGCTCAGCGCGACCACCACACCGCCAAGCAGATCGCCTTGCAGGTGCTTTCGATCTCGATAGCGCCGCCACTCCGAAAGCTGACGCTCCGCGCCCATTTTCCAGGCAGATAGAACGCCCGACCAACCCGACGGAATGGTCTCCGTCTTCGCTTCTTGAACCATGACTCACCTCAACTCGTGACGCGTGACCGATGCGGGAGGGTCAGGCGCGAATTGGAGGGCGAAAGATCGAAGAGCGAAATGGAGGGCATTCTCCGACGGAGATGCTTCCGGAAGAGGGCTTGCTCAGGAGGAACGCGCGAACGTCGAAGGGCTCGCAAGGCAGGAACGCGAGGGCAGAACGCAGGGCTCCGTCGACATCGTCGCGCTCATCGCCTTCGTCGCCCTCGTTTTCATCGTCATCGCTCGGGTCGCCCTCGGGGCTTGCACCGTCGTCAGACAATCGATGCGAGGCCTCGGAGCCCGTCTGGCAGCGCGCGTCACTCGACCACTGCAGCGCATCGCTCGGCCCACCACCGAGCACGGCGCAAGATGCGAGGAGAAAGACGAGCCACCAACGAAGCACGGTGCCCTTGTAAGGGACCTCGTCCCCTAGAGGCAATGCTTTCCGCGCTCGGCGATTTCACCAGGCGTGTTAGTTTCCCGCCGTGCCGCTTCCGACTGCGCTGCTTCTCACCTTCGCGACGGGATTGCTGTCTGCGCTCGCCGGTCGTGCGGAGATCAAGCTCAGCCCCAAGCACGCCCTGCTCACCAAAGCGTTTGGCGCGTTCATGCTCTTTGTCTGCTGCGTGCTGGTGCCCGTCACTGTCTATTTCTACGTCTTCCACGGCGACTGGTTTCTCCTCTACCTCGTCGACTCGTCCCTCATCCCCTCGGCGATAGCCCTCCTCGGCTTCATCGCCCAGGCGTTGATCGGCATCGCAGGGTTCTCTGTCGGCGCTTCATTCCTGCGCACACAGCGTGAGACGAGCGCTGCGGTCCTGGCCGGGCTTGTGGTGTTCGTTGGCGGTCTCATCCCCGTCCTGCTCCACGATCGCCTCTCTGTCGTTGGAACATTCGCGCAGTTCGATCGCAGCTTTGGGCTCGTCGATTTCTCGCAAAGCTCCCTCTTCTTCGGCGTCTTCGGCATGAACGCCATCGCTGTGCTCGGGTTGGTGTTTCTCCTCGGCCGCGTCTGGCTTGGTGAGCGTCGTTGACGCCAAAGCCCATGCATAGGTAGGGTCTGCGCGCGTGCACCCAACTCCGCGAGCTTGCTTCGCTGCGATTGCGCTCCTCGGCCTCGGGGTAGCGTCCACGGGCTGTGGCGCGGTCGTCTACACAGCCGACGTCATCTCGGCGGGTTCAGCCGTTGCAGAAGCCGAGGCCGCAGGGGCCGCTGAGCTCTCGCCCTACGAGTTCTACGCAGCGCGCGAGTACCTCACGAAGGCCCGCGAAGAGGCTTCCGAGGCCGCGTACGAGGATGCGATTCGCTTCGCCGATGAAGCCGGGCGGTTGGGACGCCTCGCACGCGACCAAGCACGCGCCGCGCGCGGGACGCGCACCTCAGGGGATGAGCGGGCAACTGCCGCAAGGGCACCGACCGCAGCGCCTGCTGTCGCAACACCAGCGACCCCGTCGCCAGCCGCAAGTGAGCGCGACGTCGAGAACGAGCGTCCTCCAGGCCAGCGCGCGACGGGTGCCCAATGAGGCGCTTTCTTCCAGCGAGCGCGCTTGTGCTTGGCGTGGCCGTCATCGGCTGCACCTCACCCATGCGCGGCCGTATCTCCGGACTGCGAGATGTGGTGGCCGAGGCCGATCGCAATGGCGCACGCACCTGTGCTCCGCGCGAGCTCGCGATGGCCGTCACGCATCTTGAGTTTGCAGACGCGGAGCTGACCCAAGGCCAACCCGGACGCGCCGAGGAGCATCTCCGCATCGCGGAGCCCAACGCACAGGCCGCGTTTCATCTGAGCCCGCCCGAGCGCTGCCTCGTCACTGAAGAGGCTCCGCCTCCGCCACCACAGCCTGGCGATCGTGATGGCGATGGCATCCTCGACAACGTCGACCAATGCCCCGAGGTTGCCGAAGACTTCGACGCGAATGCGGATGAAGACGGTTGCCCCGAGACCGAGGATACCGACGGTGACGGCATGGATGACGCCACCGATCTCTGCCCGCTTGAGCCCGAGGATCGAGACGACTACCTCGACACCGATGGCTGCCGTGAGCTCGACAACGACATCGATGGCGTGCCTGACGATGTCGACCAATGCGACAACGAGCCCGAAGACCGCGATGGCACCAACGATGGCGATGGCTGCCCTGACCCAGACAACGACCACGACAACATTGTCGATCTGCGCGACCGCTGCCCGAACGAGCCAGGCATCGAGGCCGAGAGCGGCTGTCCGCGCGTGTATGAGAACGTCGAGGTCACCTCGACTGGCATCGTCATCCGCCAGCAGATCTTCTTCGCCTTCAACCGCGCGGTGATTCAGTCGCAGTCGTTCGGGATCCTCGACACCGTGGCGCAGGTCATGCGCGACTTCCCCGACATCTCGATCGAAGTACAAGGCCACACCGACAGCCGCGGCAACGACGCGTTCAACATGCGCCTCTCGCAGCAGCGCGCCGACGCTGTGCGCCAGTATCTGATTCAGCAGGGGATCGCTGAGTCGCGCCTTTCGTCGCACGGTTACGGCGAGACGCAGCCCATCGAGTCGAACGCAACCAACGAGGGGCGCGGGCTCAACCGTCGCGTCGAGTTTGTTCGTACCGATGCGCGCTCCGCAGCATCACGCTGACGATTCCCTACCCCGCCCAGACCCCGCCAACCCTTCGCGCATCCGGCATCCGTGCTTGGTCTTGCAGGGCGACGGCGATGGGTTGAATCGCGAGAAAGAACCCGAGCGCAAGGACACCGCCAAGCGTGCTGAGCGGTCCGAAGAGCGGCGGGATAAGGATCAGAGCGGTGATGGCGGCGGCCGGGAGAAGCGTGACGGCCAAGAGGAGCCAGAGCGTGCGCATGCCGCGCGCGACTTCCTCCCGCGGGTCCATTGTCGAGACGAGCTCGGCAGTGCCTGCGGCATCGAGCAAGACCCAAGCCTCGTCGCCCGGGCGAAGCACATCGAGAGCACGTAGGCGCACACCGCGGGCGGTGGAGGCCTCGGGCCATGCGGCCTCAAAGTCGGTGGCCAGGCGACGTGTGCGCTTGGGCTCGCTCCACAACGTGGCCTGCGGTGAGGGTGCGATGTCCCGCACGATGCCGCCGACACGCAAGGCTCCGCCGAAGACCTCGTGCACATCGCTGCTGTCGACAAAGAGAATGCGCCGTGGCCCCTTGAGCGTGACCGCACGTCCGACCTGCTCCAGCGTGCGCCGGGCCAGCGCGCCCTCCTCGCCCCTGCCCTCCTTGACGCGTCCGTGAAGCAACGACGCCGTGCGTTGGGCCAGATCCCGTGCGCGTCCATGCAGCAGACGAAGACTCGTCCACGCAGCCATGGCGATCAGCGTGACGTTCACCCAGAACGCAGCGAGCGCGAAGAGGCCCATCCACGAGAGGGAGAGCATCGCTACCCCGCGCTGGCGAGAAGCTCCGCAGCCTGGCGGGGCTCGGTGCGATCCGCGACCTCACCGCGCGTCCCTACGACGCTCCGCTGACCGCGCACAAAGACACGCAGGAGGTAGCCAATCATGCTCGGCTCATCCAGACGCGCGTCCATGCGGCCGACGCACTCACGCGCATGCGCCTCGGGCAGCACCGACCAATGAAGCCCCGCACGGTTGTGGTGAATCGTGTGAAAGCCGTTGTTGCACATCAGCCAGTTGAAGACGCGACCGACGAAGTTGCGGCTGTGGTTCCAGGGGCTCGCCGCAGCCATCATGCTGGATGAGGTTGATGCGCAGAATCGCGCGCGCGCCCCAGAGCTGCGGCAACACAATGAAGAAGAGCGCCGTCCAAAAATCGAAGGCGAGCAAGAGGCCCGTGAGGCCAAACGCGAAGACCTGCTCGGCGAGGAATTGCATGCGGAAATCAGCCTGACGCGTCGTGCTCGCCCAGCGCTGCACCCCCGCAAAGGTGTTCGGCCCCGCGACGTTCGGGAAGTGCAGCAGGTTCAAGAGCGGCGTCTGAAACGTGGTGACGTTGGGCGCGGCCCAGTCGGGCTGTCCGTCATCGTCGAAGTGGTGATGCACGATGTTGTGCGAGGCGATGTTCGCCGAGGCCGGATAGAGCGAGCCAAAGCTGAGCACCAAGCGAAAGAGGCGATTCAAGCGACGTGACTTGAAGATGCCCTTGTGCATGTGGTTGTGAATCACCACCGAGTTCAGGAACGCGAACGCGCAGGCGAGCGCAAAGCAGAGGACGTTCCGCATCCGTGGCTCGACGTACATCCCAAAGAGCAGGAACCAATAGAACGCGATGATGCCGATCTGCCGCCGATCGGCGCGGTGATGCAGGAGCCACGTCTCCTCGCTGCGTTGGTGCTGCATGAGGCTACTCGTCGTCGCCGGAGGCCGTGGCCTGCGCTGTGCCCGAGGAGCGAAGTACGAGCTTCATCGGGTTGAACGCACGAGCCACCTTGTGGTGGTTGCCATGGTAATAAATGCCGAAAAAAATGCGGTTTCCGAGCCAGAACCAGCCCGTGTCGAGGTTCGTCGGCTCGATCTTCGTGTCGGGCAAATGCGCGTTGTGACCCGACCAGTTGAAGTGGATGACAAAGAGCGCGGCGAGCACAAAAGCGGGCAGGTAGACGAAGAAGAAGAGGCCGGGCCCCAGCAGCGCAAACCACGCTGCGGCAATCGCCACACCGCTGATGAAGGAGACAAACGAGCGCACCTTCTCCGCCTGGCGATTCTCTGGCGTGTCGCCCCACTCATCAAAGTACTGCTGCTGAAGCTGCTTCTCGACGTTGATCAGCGTGTGGATCGCGTAGCGAAAATAGCTGCGCTCGGCGGGATGCGGATCACGCGCTGGGTCATCGGAGTAGCGATGATGACGACGGTGCACGACCTCCCAGGAGGCGAACTTGGTCAGCACGATGACGCCACAGATCTCGCCGACGATGCGGTTGATCGCCTTGGCGAAGTTGCCGTGCGAGGCGTTGTGGATGAACACGTGCGCCATGATCACGAGGTAGATGGCGACGGGCGTAAGCGCGAACATCCAGCTCTGCCAAGCGGGCGCCTGGTAGCCGCTCAATGTCACGAGCGCGATCACGGCGAGTGATCCGATCAGGTGGACTGCGTCGTACTTCAGGTAGAAGCGCGGGTCGCGACGGAACTGCGCGAACGGAAGCGACGACCAGTACGAGGGCGCGTTCAGCGATGCAGCGGGGGATGGAGCGCTCATAAGTTCTTCCTGGGCGGCACATAACGACAGCGCGATGGTGCCGACGAAAGCGCGCCAGCAGACTTCATGCCCAGCCTCGCGCCTGGTGAACGCGACCAAAAGCCTGCGATTTTCGCACCTCAGAGCCCGCACAATGACGGCCACGGGCGCCAGGGACTGTGAAACTTCTTCACACTTTGTGCGGCTTCCCGTTCGCGAGGTGGCGGAGGTGGCGGCGGTGGCGTCGCCAGCACGCCGGAAGGAGCCCTGATTGGCCGTGAGATCACAAGGGTGAGCACGGAGGCCTCTGTGCAGAGAGGCGGGCATGCATCATCCCCGCATCGGTCAACTCTTCTTTGTCGTGATGGCCTCCCTCGCGCTGCTCTTTGGCAACGTGCACTGCAGCGCCTCGCAGGTTCCGCGACTCGTCCTCTCGGGGCGCATGAGCATCCTGGAAGGCCAGCACACGCGACGCGCAGATCACGCGGCGATGGCCTCGCTCACGCTCCCACTCGATACGGTGCAGCACCCTTCGGTGGACCCGGACGAGGTGCACTTGGAGCAAGCGCTTGACGCGCGTGAGCGGCTTGCATTTGACCCTCGTGTGCTCGAGGCGAGAACGAACGAGCCAAGCATCGAGAGCCTCGTGCGCGCCGCGCTTGCCTCACGACGATTTGATCCGGGACGGGCCACGGAGGCGAGGGAGAGAGCGCGCCTCTCAGGTCTTTTGCCGCAGCTGCGGGTAGGCCTTCAGCGCGGCTCGGGTTGGGATATGCGCACGCAGCAGACGAGCACGAGTGACTCGGCCGTCCTTGCCAACGATGACTCGTGGAGTGTCGTCGGGACGGCAACGTTTGAGCTCGATCGGCTGATTTTTGCGGGCGAGGAGAGCCAGCTCTTCACGGAGGAGCGAAGGCTTGAGGAGCTGCGCCTACGGCTTGTTCGCGAGATTGTGCATGCTTACTACGCGCGCCTCGCGCTGGTCTGGGCCGAGCGGCAGGGGCCCTCGCAACCTGAGCGCATCATGGAGATTGCCGAGCTTGAGGCGATGCTCGATGTGTGGACCGAGGGTGCCTTCTCGGCCTCAAGGTAGGTTCAGGCTCAGGCCTCGCCGCGAAGGACGCGGACGTGATGGAGGATGTCCGCAGCCACTTCATCCGCGCTGCGATCGGAGCGCAGGTGCACGATGCGCTCGCCTGGAAAGTACGAGTCCATCTCGGCGTAGAACTTTGTGAGGCGCTGCTGAAGCTCCAGGTCGTCGTAGATCTCGCGCCCGCCCCCGCGCTCCGCACGACGCTTCGCGGCGACCTCGGGAGGGATGTTGAGGACGAGCGTAAGGTCTGGCTTGCGGGCGTGACGATTGATCTCGCGCACCCAGGTTGCAACGTCTGTCGAGCCGCCCGAGGTCGCCGTCTGGTAGGCGATGGACGAGTGGTAATACCTGTCGCTCAGCACCGTCACGCCATCGCGCAGGTTGGGCTCAATCTCCGCCTCGACGTGATCGGCACGGTCCGCTGCGAAGAGGAGCGACATCGTCGACCACGAGGGTGGCCGCGCGCCGTGAAGCCCCGGCACCACCAGGCGTCCTGCGAGGATCTGGCGAATCATCACGCCGATCGGTCCATCGCTCGGTTCACGCGTCGCATGAACGGGCAACCCGCGCTGACCGAGCGTGGCTTGAAGGCGCTTGGTGTGCGTCGTGGTGCCCGCACCATCCACACCCTCGAGCACAATGAAGAGACCTTCGATCATCGACAGACTCCTTTGTTCCGTGTTCGCGCTTCAGGTCAGCGAGCCCAGCCGAGCATGATCACCACCGTGATCGCATTGGGCTCTGTATCGGCGCGCGTCCCCTGCGCGACTCCGATGCCCACGTAGTCCACGTCGTCCGCCAAGGTGGGCTCAAGCTGGCTTGCCTCATCGACCTCGCTCACGACGGCCATCACGCCACCGACGCGACGAAACGCAATGGCATAGCGACGCATGCTCGCGCTGGCCTGATCGACCGCCGTTTGTGTGGTGAGCGTGCTGTCGTTGAAGTACGCGACTGCAGCATCGTTTGCGGCTGCTTGCAGGTTGGGTTCGACCGTGAGCGGAGGTGCGCCGCGTGCAGTACGCGCACGGTTCATCAGCTCAAGGAGGTGTGCGGGAGCGGCCGCGGTATCGACTGCATGCGCCACACGAAGAAAGACCTGCGTCGCGATGTAAGCAGGCTGTCCATCGCTCGCGTCGATGACCACGCCCACGCCCAAGATGTTCGCATCGGGGTTGATCATGTTGGCGCGGTGCCCTGGGCTTGCGAGGAGGCCCTGATGAATCTCGGCGGCGGAGTAACCACGTCCGATGTTCTCCAGAACAAGGCCGCTGCGCAGATCCGCTGCGCGAACGCGATCGCTGGCCGTACCTGTCGTCGGTGAGGTGTGCGCGACAAAGTCATGCGCCGCCATGTCCTCGCTGTGCGCGAGCGCGACCGCATCGAGACGCGCATCCACTTCGACTGCGGGAAGGCCTTGCTGTGCGCGTGTCTCGTTGATCAGCCGGATGAGATCGGTGCGCACTTGATCGGCTGTCGCAGCCTGACCGCCCGTGGAGACCGGCGCGCTTCGCAAAGAGACAAAGCTGGGCGGCGCCTCGCCAACGTAGACGGGAAAGTTCGTGACAACGCTCTCGCCCTGCGGACCGCGCGCGAGCACCTCGACGCCATAACGCCCACTCGCTTCCGTCGGCACACGGAAGTCAAACTCGGTGCCCGAGCCCGCCGGCAGACGACGCACCTGACCATCGGGTGTCTGCACGACCAACGTTGGCGCGTAGAAGCCCTCATTGAGGTGACCACGCACCGCGATCGGCGTTGCAGCCGGAAGCTGACGGGGCACAGGCTCCATCGCGGTGTTGCGCCAGCTCAACGTGACGACGATGACCCAGAGACCGTTGCGCGCACGCACCGAGGCGCCCCAATGCGTGTAGGGATGACGCTCCATGAAGCGCGCGACGCTCGCCTGCACTTGCTCCGTGATCGACGCCGTGTTCGGCAGCCCAAGCACGATGATGTGCGGTGGCGGCTCCACAAGACCGAGATGCCAGGCGAAGAACTCCACCACCTCCGCGGCCGGAGGCTCGCCGCCTGGCCCGAGTTGATCCGTCATCCAATCCGAGAGGGTGGCAAGACGCGGGTCGCCCGCGAGCGGCATGTTGGCCGCAGTCGCCGCAGCTTCCACAGCGCGCGTCACCGCCGAACCATCGGCACCGCCGAGCACTGGGTCCCCCGTCGGAGCCAGTGCAATGTAGCTGTCCGCGCCAGGCGCAGGTGCATCCACGCGGTCGGAGGTTCGCTCTTCACCGAGGCGTGTACGGCCTTGCGGACCACACCCGATGGCAACCCCTGCAAGGACAAGAACGACGCTCCACGCGAGGCCTATCGAACCGAAGAAATCGAATGCACGTCTGCTCATCTTCACTCCCAAGGGTCCACCACGTCGCTTGTGTGATGCACCGTCATCGACTCTGTCATCGGCGGCGGCAGCTCCTGCATTGCAGGCTCTTGCACCGTCTGCATCGATGCCGTCGGCGTGCCACGCCGCGCGCGCTCGAGGGCCACGCTCACCACCGCATCGGTCGTCGGCAAAACAAGAACGCGAGCGTCCGAAAACCCACGCTGGCGAACCAAAATCGCACGCTCACCCACGCTCGGCCTCGGCACCGAGAGAGGCGTCTGACCAATCAACGCCCCATCGATCAGCACATCGGCGCCCGGAGGGTCTGACTCAATGCGCACGGCTGTCGCCGCCACGGGAGCAAGCGTAGACGAACCGGTCTGAGTGCCAGGCGCCGACCCCTGAGTGCCAGTCTGCGTGCCAGTCTGAATGCCAGTCTGAGTGCCAGTCGCCGAACCCTGAGTGCCAGTCTGCGTGCCAGTCTGAGTGCCAGTCTGAGTGCCAGTTGCCGAACCCTGAGTGCCAGTCTGCGTGCCAGTCGGAGGCCCAGCGGTGACGGCACCTGGCTCAGCATGGATCTCCGCACCCAGGGCGCTGTTGCGCATTCCGTAGAGCCACGCGCCGCCAATCCCCAGAACGCCAACGGCAAGCAAGCCAACAAGCCCAAGGACGATCGGCCATTTCGAGCGCGTCGGAAGTGCCGCCGCCTGGCCCATGCGCATTTCCGTCCTCGACGGCAGCTCAAGCACGTCTGCGAGGTTGCCCGGAGGCGCGATCCCGCCGTGACCAATCGAGACGGTGCCGCCCGAGTTCACGCGATCGAGGTCGCCAATCAACTCGCTCATCGCCTGGTAGCGGCTCTCCGCCTTCTTCGCGAGCGCATGCAGGATGATGTCTTCAATCGCACCAAGCGCCGCGCCCTTCACCTGACTCGGTGGCAGCGGGTCTTGGAACATGTGCTTCGAGAGAATGCCCATGAACGTGTCGCCATCGAAGGGGACACGGCCGGCGAACATCTCGTACATGATGACGCCGAGCGCATAGATGTCCGTGCGGCGATCGACCGATTGCCCAGCCGCCTGCTCCGGCGACATGTAGTGCGGCGTGCCGAAGATCATCCCCGTCTTCGTTAGCTTGCTTGATGCGCCGCCCACCTTGGCGATGCCGAAGTCGAGCACCTTGACGAAGCTCTCGTCATTGCCCTGCTTCACCAAGTAGATGTTGTCGGGCTTGAGGTCGCGATGAACGATGCCGCGCTCGTGGGCTGCGTCGAGGGCACTCGCGATCTGGCGAATGATGTGAAGCGCCTTTTGCGCCGGGACGGACCCTCCGCGACCGATGAAGCTCGTCAGCGACTCGCCATCGAGAAACTCCATGACGAAGTAGATGTTGTCGTCCGGCAGCTTTCCGAAGTCGGAGATGTCGATGATGTTCTGATGCCCGATTTGCGTCGCGCTCTGCGCCTCTTGAATGAAGCGCTGCACGACGTCCGGGTCGCGCGCCATGTCGCCCCGCAAGACCTTGAGCGCCATGCGCTTGCCCAAGATGACGTGGACGATGCTGTAGACGACACCCATGCCGCCCTCGCCGATCATCTTCTCCACGCGGTAGCGACCGTCGATCACGCGACCGAGCAGCGGGTCGTTGGAAGGAGGCAGCTGAGAATCCGTGACGAGCTCGGTGCGCACTCCGTCGTTGGGACAGAAGGGCAGGTCTTCGGCGTAGCGCTCACGGCACTGAGGACAGGCTCTCATCGGCTCTCATACGCAGCATGTCGAACATCGCGAGATGAAGAGGTTGCTCGTCTCTTCTTCGCTTGGGGCATTGGAGCATACATCGGGAGACCCGCCCGACGGGCGCGCATATATGCTTGCGCGATGCGTATCCACCATCTCGATTGTGCGTCGATGTGCCCTCTGAGTCGGTCGGCCATCAGCGGCGAGGGGAGTCTCTTCGAGCGCGGTGTGATGCCAGCGCACTGCCTGCTGATCGAAACGGACCGCCACGGCCTCGTCGTGGTCGACACAGGGATTGGCAATGACGATGTGCGCGACCCGAAGGGAAGGCTCGGTTCGCTCTTCACCAGTCTCGTCGGCATCGACCCCAAAGCACGGCCGATCACGACGATGCATGCGCACATTCGCAAGCTTGGTCTCGACCCCAAAGACGTCCGACATGTTGTCTTGACGCATCTCGATCTCGACCATGCAGGCGGCCTTCCCGACTTCCCGCAGGCGCGTGTGCATGTGCACATCGCAGAGAAGAATGCCGCGTTGGCACCGAGCTTCCGTGAGCGCGAGCGCTACCGCGCGGTGCAGTGGGCGCATGGCCCGAAATGGTCCACGTACAGCGAAGCGGGAGAGCCTTGGCGTGGTCTCCCCGCCGTGCGCACGCTTGAGGGTCTGCCTCCCGAAATCCTCGCCATCCCGATGGACGGCCACACACGCGGGCATGCCTGCATCGCAGTCGAGACCAAGGAGGGGCCGCTCGTTCACGCAGGCGATGCGTACTTTCATCGCGGTGCAGTCGAGGGCACAAAGATGCCCTGGGGCATCCATCTCTTTGAGCAGGCCCTTGCCTACGAGCGCCGCAAGATTGCGGGCAACCATCAGAAGCTCGCAGAGCTCGCGCGATCAGGCGGTGGCATCCGGATGTTCTCGGCCCACGACCCGATCGAGCTCGCCCGTTTCATGCACTCGTGAGTGCGCCTCGCATCACTCTTCGACGGCCTTCTCTGGCAACACCGTGAGCGCCATGCGCCGCGTACGACGCAGGCCCTCGCCATTGGCTTCGAGCGTGAACGGCTGAAGCGAGACGAGTGCCGCTTGGTCGCTCGCCTCGATCACGAGCGCGACCTCGTCAGCCTCCGGACTCATGGCGAAGAAGCCACTCACGTTCGCGGGCAACCCTGAAACGCGCAGCTCAATCCACGCGCGATGCCCGCCGGTACGAGCCAGTCGAAGCGGCAACACAGCACGCCCTCCAGCGTGCACTTCGATGCGATCGGTGGTGGCTTCCACCGTGAAATCAGGGCGTTCCATCCGCGCATCGTCGGGGAGCCGCGTCGCATCGTCCAGCATCAACCGCGCATCGCCCTCCGACATGCTGCGGCCCGTGGTCGCATCCGTATTGACTGACGCGTCAATCAACGCCTCCGCTGCACCCCTCGGCACACTCTCCGGGACACACGCCGTCACCGCACCTGCCAACAGACACACCGCACCCTGCGCGCACTTGCGTGAAGTGCGCGTCACCCTCTCAAACTGTCTCATCGGGACCTCCTACGAGCTCCCATCGCGATGACCTGCGCGCCGTTGCGTACTTTCTTCCAAGCGCCCCGCTTTTGTACGAATCCAGCGGGCGCCGCGTCGTTTTGGAGGCGGTGCCGCGCAACGCTTTACGCAGCAAATCAGAGACGGCGGCACGAAAAAAATACGTTTGCTCATGCAAACGTTGATCTTCGACGCATGAGCGAATCGGCATCCTTTTTAAGGTTTTTCGCGCCATTCACGCAAGGCCTCGTGCGCTCGGAAGGCACGTCGACAGCCCACCTTCCGGTCAGTAGCTTGCCGCGCCCATTTTGGACGGGACGTCATGAAGCACACGAGTGAATTGCCCGGCTTCTACAAGCTGCCCCTCGAAGCGCGCCGCGAGCGCATCGGTCAACTCAGTGGTCTCGACGAGCGCGAAATTCTCGCCCTCGCGGGCGACGCTGGCCTCTCTGCGGCACAAGCCGATCAGATGGTCGAGAACGCACTTGGCGTGTTCGGAATGCCGCTCGGTGTCTGCGCGAATATGCGCGTGAACGGCCGCGACTATCTCGTACCGATGGCGGTCGAGGAGCCCTCGGTCATCGCCGCCTCCAGCAACGCCGCAAAGATGATTCGCGCCGGCGGAGGTGTGACGAGCAAGGTGAGCGAGCCGCTCATGGTCGGGCAGATTCAAGTGCTCGAGGTGCCCGACATCGATGCCGCACGCGAGGCCGTGCTCTCGTCGAGGGCATCGCTGCTCGCGCTCGCCGATTCGAACCACGCCTCGCTTGTCGGGGCAGGCGGCGGCGCACGCGACATCGAGGTGCGCATCCTTGAGAAGAAGAACGAGCAGGATCCGCTCGGCACGATGTTCATCGTGGAGCTCATCGTCGACGTGCGCGACGCCATGGGCGCGAACGCGATCAACTCGATGTGCGAGCGCCTTGCACCGCGCATCGCGGAGCTGACCGGAGGGCGCGTCCTCCTTCGCATCCTCACGAACCTCAACGACCGCCGCACCGTCTTTGTTGAAGGCCGCGTGCCCTTCACCTCGCTCGCAGAGAAGGGCGGCAAGGGAGGCCTTGAGCTCGCACGTGGCATCGAAGAGGCGAGCGTGTTCGCAGAGCGCGACCCCTACCGCGCCGCGACGCACAACAAGGGCATCATGAACGGCATCGACTCGGTGCTGATCGCCCTCGGTCAAGATTGGCGTGCGGTCGAAGCGGGTGCGCATGCGTATGCCGCGCGCGATGGCAGCTACACGGCGATGGCCTGGTGGCGTGTCGAGGGCGAGTTCCTCGTTGGGCGCATGCTCTTGCCGATGGCTGTCGGCACCGTCGGCGGCGTCGCACGCGTGCATCCGACGGTGCAGGTGAACCGGAAGATTGCGCGCATCGAGTCGGCCGCAGAGATGGCCGGCATCATCGCGGCGGTCGGTCTCGCACAGAACCTCGGTGCCCTTCGCGCCCTTGCGGCAGAAGGCATTCAGAGCGGTCATATGCGCCTTCATGCGCGCAACGTCGCCTTCGAAGCGGGCGCACGCGGTGAGGAAGTCACGCGTGTCGCATCGATGATCGCCGACCTCAAGCAGGTGCATGCGCGTGGGGCACAAGAGGCTCTCGCCTCGCTGCGTCGCGAGAAGCCACTCGCCAATGTGATCTCGCTGCGCCGCAATGAAGACCTCGTACCGACCGACCGCACGCCGCGCGTCGCCGTGAAGCGACCGCCCCTTCCGCCGACCTACAACGCATCGACCCTTTCTTCAGCATCGTTCGAGGACAAGCGCATGACGACCATTCGTTCTTTCGGTGAGACGCTCAATGCAGGCAACGGCCCAAACCCCGAGCGCACGTTCAAGGGAAAGATCTTCGTCACGGGCGCCTCAGGGCACCTCGGCGCGAACCTCGTGCGTCGCCTCCTTCAGGATGGTGAGGAGGTCCGTGTCTTTCTTCGTCGTGGCTCGAACAACGCCGCGGTGGATGGCCTCAACGTCGAGCGCGTCTACGGCGATTTGCGTGACCTCGAGTCCGTGTTGAGCGCGATGAAGGGCTGCACGACCGCCTACCACACGGCAGCGCACGTCTCGACAATCGATGCGACGCCCGCGCTTGAGCGCGAGATCTTCGAGTCGAATGTGATCGGCACGCAAAACCTTCTGCGCGCAGCACTTCACCTCAACTACGAGCGCGTCGTCGTGACCGGTTCGTTCAGCTCCACGGGCTACGATCTCGATGATCCGTCGAAGGCCGCGAACGAGACGAACCCGCACTATCCGTTCAACGTGCTGCCCTACACGCAGAGCAAGATGCTCACGGAGATGGAGTGCTGGCGCGCGGCGCTTGAGGGCCTCGATGTTGTCGTCGCAGTCTCCTGCGCCATCCTCGGGCCCAACGATCACAAGCCCTCGCGCATGGGCTTTACGCTCTGCGATTTCGCGCATGGCAAGCTCAACGCGTACATCCCCGGTGGCTTTGATTTCGTGGCCTCGCGCGACATCACCGAGGGCCATGTGCTCGCGATGAAGCGCGGTCGCAAAGGCCAGAAGTACATCATCTCCACGCAGTTCGTTTCGATGGACGAGATGATGGACATCTTCGAGGAAGTCACCGGACATGCCCGTCCCCGCATGAAGCTCAGCCCAACGATGATGGCCGGCGTCGCCAAGGTCTCGAGCTTCGTGTTCAACAACTTCGCGCCGCACGTCCCGCAGCGCCTCACGCCCTCCGCCGTGCGCATCCTTCGCATGGAGCGACACGCGGATACGACCAAGGCGCGCACCGAGCTTGGCTATCAACCGACGAGCATTCGTCGCGCGGTGCACGAGGCCTACGCCGACTTCGCACGTCGCGGGATGGTGCCCGTTCGCCCAGGAACGGTTGGCCCCGACGACACGCAAGCCCCGAAGTCAGACGACGCTTCCAAGCGCACAAGCTCGCTTGAGACCGCCTGAACTGACCAACACGACTGACCACTACGACTGACCAACACGACTGACCCGTACGATGGAAAAAATCGAAGCCAATGTAGTCATTCTCGGTGCGGGCCCTGCAGGCACTGCGGCCGCAGTTCAGCTCGGCATGAATGGCATTCAGAATGTCGTCCTCGTTGATCGCCACGACTTCCCGCGCGACAAGACGTGTGGCAGCGGCATCTCACCCAAGGGCATCGAGGTCTGCAAAGAGCTCGGCGTCTGGAGTCAGGTCGAGTCCGCGAGCTACCCGATCAAGGGCATGCGTCTTGTGACGCCCGGTGGCTACGACGCGTGGATGTCGGGCGGCGATTCCGCCGATGCCGTGGTCTGCCATCGCCGCACCTTCGATCACATCCTGCTCAAGAAAGCGCTTGAGCGCGGCGTGCGCTTCATCCCGAACTTCAATGCTGTCGAAGTGCTCAAGGATGGGCAGCGGGCGATCGGCATCAA
Source organism: Sandaracinaceae bacterium (assembly GCA_044373065.1). Taxonomy (GTDB): domain Bacteria; phylum Myxococcota_A; class Polyangia; order Polyangiales; family Sandaracinaceae; genus JAFLCL01. Next base: position 30,158 of record JBILQT010000017.1, on the reverse strand, counting down.
GAGCGCGGATGGCCAGGAAATCCATGCGAAATTCGTGATGATCGCCGGCGGGTCGCATTGCCGCATTGGCCTGCCAGAGCAGCGCCCGCGCAAGGTCATCCAAGCGATCATGGGCTGGTGGGATGGCGTGCCCTTCCGCGAGAACCACCTCGAGATGCTCTTCGACGGCATGCTCGAGCCCTACTACGGCTGGCTCTTCCCCGAGGGCAACGGCCGCGTGAACATCGGCATCACGTACGAGGAGCGCGACGGCAAGCAGAACGCGCGCGAGCTCTTCCAGCGCTTCCTCGACAAGCACTACAAAGATCGCCTCAAGGACGCCACACAGATTGGCAACTGGAAGGGCCATCCCGTCGTCTGGTCGTACGACATCGAGAAGCTCACAGCACCAGGCCGCGTCGTCATCGGCGAGGCTGGTTTGATGACGCATCCCGCGACGGCCGAGGGCATCTACCAGGGGATGAAGTCCGGCATGCTCGGCGCCAACGCCGTGAGCGACATCCTCGCGCGTCGTCGCACCGAGTCGCGTGCGTTCGATGAGTACGAGAAGAACTGCAAGAAGGAGTTCCAGCTCTCGTTCTGGGCGGGTGGCGTTGTACGCCGCATCGCACGCACCAAGACGCTCGATTACATGGTTCGCTTTGGCAAGATCCCGTTCGTCACGAGCGCGACCGCCAAGATGCTCGCGCACGTCTAGAGCTCTTCACAGACGAGGAGAACACGATGCACATCCCGCACTACGACGTCGCAATTCTTGGCGCCGGGCCAGCGGGGGCCGCGACGGCAATCGCCTTCGCGAACAAGGGAAAATCCGTCCTCCTTCTCGAGGCCGATCCGCGCGCGAGTGATCGCCTTGCAGGCGAGTGGCTGCATCCCTCGGCCACCTCCGTGCTCGATCGCTTGGGGGTCACGCTCAAGCCCGCGAAGCCCTTCTCGACGGGTCGCGGTTGGGTGCTCTATCCGGATGACGGCTCCGACCCGATCGTGCTGCCTTACTCGGCTGGGTCGTCAGGTCACGCGATCGAGCACGGCCTGCTCGTGGAGACGTTGCGTCAACACGCAACGCATCTGCCTGGGGTGACGTACGCCCCTTGGGCGCGTGGCGTGCGCATCGACGGCCAAACGCTGACGTACTCGCAACGCAACGAGCGCGCGACGGGCTTCGATGCGGAGCGCATTTTGTCTGTGAGCGCGAAGCTCATCGTCGGTGCGAGCGGACGTGCCGCACAGCTTGAGCATCAGCCGATTGGCCCGTGGAGTGACAGCGCCACACCGCACTCGCGCATGGCCGGTCTTGTGCTTCGCGATGTCGAGCTTCCCCTCGAGGGCTACCAACACGTTTTTGTCGGCGGCCCTGGTCCCATCGTGCTGCATCGCATCGGCCCGCGCGAAGTACGCGTGCTGCTCGATGTGCCTCTCTCGCTTGGCATCTCGACAACGGAGAAGCGCGCCAAAGAGACGGCGATGCTGCTCGAAGAATCGTACCGATCGATGCTGCCTGAGAGCCTGCACGCGGCCTTCCGTCGTGCGCTCAGCGAGGGCTCGATTCGTTGGGCGTACAACGAAGTGCGGCCACGCGGAGAGCTTGGTCGCGAGGGCTTCGCGCTCGTCGGCGATGCGATCGGATGCCATCACCCGCTGACCGGCATCGGCCTTGTGCTCGCGCTCGAAGACGCGGAAGCACTCGCCGAGTGCAAGACCGTGAGCGCCTACACCAAGCGCCGTGTGCACGAGACGCGCGTCACCGAGATGCTCGCCGTTGCGCTCTACGAGGTGTGCGCCGATTCATCGCCCGCAACGGTCGGCCTGAGGCAGGCCGTATTCCGCATGCTGCGCGAGAAGCCGAGCGAACGCCTTCGCACGATGGGCTTCATCTCGGGCCAGAACAAAAGCCACTCCGACTTCGCCTATTCGTTCGCAGCGATGCTCGTGCGAGGCAGCCGTGACTTGGCTGCGAGCGGCATTTCGTCGCGTCGTTTTTCGGAGACGAAGGCGCTCGTCTCGGATTTGGGAAGTCGCCTCGCGTGGCTTCTCGGCGGCACGATGCACCTCACCGATGCACTGCCCGCCAAGCGCGCTGCAGAGCTCCTTGGAGCGCGCACGAGTGAAGTCTCGCTGCGCACGGCCGAGGCCCGATATGGCGCTGCTCTGCGCGCGAGCCTTCCGCGCGCGGCCGTGATCGGCCTCAATGATTTTGGTGCCCACGCCAAGCCCCGCGTGACGCCTCACCTTGCCCTTGAGCGCGCCTACGAGGCGCTCGCGTTGGAGCAGGCCGAGGATGGCTCGTTCGAGGGCGAGGTCGTCTGGTGCGCAATGCTCGCCGCGCAATACGTGCTCGCGATGCATGCGCTTGGACGTCCTCTTTCCGAGGAGCGCAAACGTCGCGTGCTCCTACATTTTGAGCGCACGCGAACGCCCGATGGCGCCTGGGGATTGCATCCACTCTCGCCGCCCTACCTCTTCGTCACGACACTCGTCTACGTCGCCGCGCGCCTGCTCGGCGTCGACAAAAACGACGCGCTTCTCGCACGCGCACACGACCTCATTCGACGCGAAGGCGGCGCATCCCCCATCCCGACGTGGGGCAAGCTCTGGCTTGCGATCGTGGGCCTCTACGATTGGAAGGGCGTCAATCCGATCCTTCCCGAGGTGTGGAGTTTGCCGAAGTGGATGCCGATGCATCCGTCTCGCTACTACTGCCACACGCGCAACATCTACATGGGCATGGCGACGCTCTACGGGATGAAGTTCAGCGCGCCCGTAACGCCCACGGTCACCGCGATTCGCGACGAGATTTTCCCCGAGGGCTACACCTCGGTCGACTTCAACAAGACGCGCACCATGCTCCGCAGCGCGGAGATTTTTACGCCGCCCACCTCGGCCCTCCGCGGCCTCTTCTCGATGATGAATGTCTTCGAGACGGTGAAGTCGCGCGGTGGCCGCAAGAGCGACTCTCGCAAAGCGCTCATCGATGATCTGCGCGCGCACATTCGCTACGAGCTGAAGACGACGCACTACACCTGTCTCTCGCCCGTCAACGGCTTGCTCGACATGCTCGCGCTGCACGCAGCGGATCCGAAGGACGCTGACATTGAGAAGGCGCTCGCAGCCTTTGAGGGTTGGATTTGGGAAGACGATGTCGACGGACTTCGCGTGGCCGGTGCACGCAGCGCCTCGTGGGATACGGCCTTTGCGATGCAGGCCCTCGCGGCGGCCTATCCGCATGCGAGCCGAGGCTCGAACTCGCTCGAACGCGCGATGAAGAACACCATCGCACGCGCCGATGCCTTCCTTGAGTCGCAGCAGATTCGCACCAGCATGGGCGACGAGGCCGAGCACTTCCGACTCGACCCCACAGGTGGCTATTGCTTCGCAGGCGTGTGGCATGGATGGCCCGTCAGCGATTGCACCGCAGAGGCGCTCCTTGGCCGCATGGAGTCGCCTGTCACAAGCCCGCCGAAGGGGGACATGCAGCGCGGCGTGGAGTTCATTCTCCGCACGCAAAACAGCGACGGTGGCTTTGGCAGCTACGAGTCGCGCCGCATCGACTTGCCGCTTGAGTGGATGAACCCCGCGGAGATGTTCGGCGACTCGATGACGGAGAAATCCTACGTCGAGTGCACGGCCTCCTGCATCGCGGCGCTGGCCACCTTCAAGCATCGCTTTCCCGCGCGAGAGCCCGGCAATGTGCTCACGAGCGCGATCGATGCATCGATCGAACGTGCAACCGAACAGTTGCGCATCAGCCAACAGAACGACGGCTCGTGGGTCGGTGTCTGGGGCATCCTGCACATCTACGGGACGCTCTTTGGCATTCGCGGCTTGCTCGCCGCCGGTGTGCCCGCACACGACCCTGCGATTCGTCGTGCATGCGCCTTCTTGAAGGCACGCCAGAAGCCCGATGGCGGCTGGGGCGAGCACTACTCGTCCATCTTCGCCAAGAAGTACGTCGAGCATCGCGAGAGCCAGTTCGTGCAGACCTCCTGGGCGCTCTCCGCATTGCTCGAGGCGAAGGACCCAGACTTCGCCTGCCTTGAGCGCGCGGCGAACTTTCTCGCGGAGAAACAAAACGCCGACGGCACCTTCGACGTGCAGGACCCGGAGGGCGTTTTCTTCCACACCGCCCTCCTCGATTACGTCCTCTACCGCCGCTACTTCCCGCTCTGGGCCCTTGGCCTCTTTGAGACGCGGCGCCTTGAGCGTCTGCGCGAACACAACGACGCGCCCCCCGAACTTCGCGCGCACTGAACGGGCCAGTTTCACTCTCTCCCTCGGACCTCGATGCTTCCTCTCAATCTCCACTCGATCGCCTTCGGATTCGTCGCCGTCTTCGGCTTCGTTGGCGCGCTCTTCCTCCTCTCGATCGTCTTGCCCGGAAAGACGCTGCAGGGCGTGCAGCTCAAAGACGGAACGCGCGTCTCGTACAAGCTGAACGGCTTCTTGATGCTGCTGCTCGTCGCGGCCGTGTTGCTCGGCGGACAGTTCAGCGGGCTCATCAACCTCGCCTCGCTCGTGCATCACTTCTGGGGCCTTGTCGTCGCTGCGAACGTGCTCTCGTTTGGCGCCACCTTCTGGCTCTACGCACGCGGCGTTCGCGCAGGCGATTCGCATGACGACGAGAAGCCCTCCGTCAGTGTGAATGCGAACGGCGAGGCAGTCGCTGCGAAGCCCTCGATGATGTCGATCGTGAAGGGCCTCTACTACGGCGTGACGCTCAATCCCTCGCTCTTTGGGATCGACATCAAGATGTTCAGCTACCGCCCCTCGCTCATCGGGCTTTGGGTGATGAACACGTCGTTCGCCGCGTACCAATACGAGCAGGAAGGGCACCTCTCCACGGCGATGATGCTCTACCAAGCATTCACGTCGATCTACGTGATGAACTACTTCCAGTTCGAGTACGGGATGCTCTACACGTGGGACATCGTCGCCGAGAAATTCGGCTGGATGCTCGTCTGGGGCGACTACGCCTTTGTGCCCTTCGTCTACTGCATCGTTGGCTACTACTTGCCCGATCGCACCGAGCCCTTGTCGCTCCTCGGCACCATCCTTCTTCCCCTGCTCTTCGCTTGCGGCCTCTGGATCTTCCGCGGCGCAAACCAACAGAAGGACGAGTTCAAGCGTGACCCCAGCGTGAAGATTTGGGGCAAGCCCGCAGAGACCATCGGCGGACGCATCCTCGTGTCGGGCTTCTGGGGCATCGGCCGCAAGCTCAACTACACGGGCGAGATCATGGTCTACCTCTCGTTCACGCTGCTCGTCGGCACGACCTCGGTTGTCCCCTACCTGCTCCCCGGTTGGCTCATCAGCCTCCTCGTCCATCGCGCCTACCGCGACGACAAGAAGTGCCGCGAGAAGTACGGCGCGCTCTGGGAGGCCTACTGCGCCAAGGCCAAATTCAAGATGTTCCCGTTTGTGTATTGAACACAACGAGGCATTTCGAACTGACCATCTCGATCTCGACTGACCATCTCGACTGACCATCTCGACTGACCATCTCGACTGACCATCTCGACTGACCATCTCGACTGACCATCTCGAGCACGTCCACGGAACCCATCACCATGACGAACACAGCCGATTTGAGCGGACTTTTGAATGCCAAGATCGCCTCGCACTACGACGTCATCGTCGTCGGTGGCGGGCCCGTTGGCGTCGTGACCGCAGTGGCTTGCGCCAAGCGGGGTGCGAGCGTGCTCATCCTCGAAGCAGACCCACGCTCCTCGCGTCGCTTCGCGGGTGAGTGGCTTCATCCCCCAGCCGTCGAAGTCCTCGACCGCTTGCAGATTGGCCGTCTCCCCGGCGCCAAAGCGCGCATCGGGCACGGCTTTGTGATCATGCCGGATGACCGCTCTGACTTGATCGAGCTGCCCTATGCCGAGGGTGTCGCGCTCTCCGCAGAGCACGAGAACATCGTGGGCTCATTGCGCGGCGCGCTCGAGAAGCATCCGAACATCGACTACCGCCCCTTCACACGCGTCACGCGTGTGCACCTCGAAGAAGGCCCGCATGCGCGCCTTGAGCTTGAGCGTCGTGATGGCACGAGTGTGCGTAGCGAGGACTGCACGCGCGTCGATGTGCGCGGCGCATGTGTGATCGGTGCCGACGGTCGCAACTCGATCGTGCGCAGCTCACTTGGCATCGCGGAGAACAGCACGCTGCTCTCGTACATGGCCGGCATTGAATTCCGGAATGCGGAGCTTCCCAAAGAAGGCTTTGGTCACGTCGTGCTGGGCGGCCCCGGCCCCGCGATCATCTATCGCATCCAAGACGACATCATCCGCGGCTGCATCGATGTCCCGCTCGCCTTCGGTGCACGCGCGCGCACGCCGGGCTTCCTCTGGGATGCCTTCTCGCCCGTGATGCCCGAGAGCCTTCGCGCATCCTTCCGCGAGGCCTTGGAGACGCGCTCCACACCATGGGCCGCCAATCGCTTCCGGCCTCGCTCGCATTTCGGACGCGAGTCTGCGCAGCGCACTCGGCCAAGTGTCGCGCTCGTTGGGGACGCACTCGGGCATGTTCATCCGCTTACGGCACTCGGCATGACGCAGGGCTTCCTCGACGCCGAAGCGCTCATGCATGCGGGCTTTGTCGAAGGCCACGAGGGCTGGCTCGCGCGCTACGGCGAAGCACGCAAATCGTATATCCCCGAGATCCTCTCGAACGCGCTCTATCACTGCTTCCGCCGCGAAGACCCGGCCGCCACCGAGGTGCGACGCGCGATGTTCAAGACGCTCAAGTCGAGCGCCAAAGAGCGCACGCGCACGATGCAGATCGTCGCCGCGCAAGACCAGAGCATGCGCAGCTTCTCCAGCGCCTTCATGCAGATCGCCGCGCGCGCGATGAAGAGCACTGTCACGGGCGCAGCCCACGACGGAAAGGTGCGCGACATCCCCACGCGCCTCGCCGCGTTCGGCGAGTGGATGCAGTGGCCCGCCGCAACGCTTGTGCCCTCACGCCTGCGCAGCCGCTATCGCGAGGGCAGCACCTCCACCAATCCAATCCCCGCGCTCGCGATGCTCTTCCAGCACCGTGAGGAGCCGATGATGGAAGAGGACGGACGCACACGCACAAGCGGCCCCGTGCGCGTGAGCGATGCGATCGACAAAGCCAGCGAGATGATGCTCGGCGAGCTTGAGCGTCTCGCGATGAAGCTCGGCTCCGTGCCCGACCGCGAGCTCGGCGGCCCCTCGATGCACATGATGCGCGTCATCACGGGCACGACGATGAAGCCCGCGATGGCGGCACGCATGACGATGGGTCGCAAACGCCTTGCAGCAGAAGGCGTTTCGCGTGCGCTCAGTGCGCGCGAGCGTGGCGTGCCCGTCTACGACACCGCGACCCTCGCGAACCTGATGCTCGTCTTGATGGACGGCACCGCGTGGAACGAAGAGCGCATCGTGGGCCTCTCCGAGGCTGTCAGCGCGCTGCTCCGTTGTGAGCACCGCGAGGGTGGCTTTGGCATCGTGTCGGGCGCGCTCGTGCAAGACATGGAGAGCACCGCGATTGCAGCCGAGGCACTCGATGTGCTCCTGCGTCGTCGCGAGCGCTACGTCGATCAAGACCTCGAGGGCGCGCTCTCCCGCGCAGCCAAGTGGGTCCGCGCGCAGCAGAAGCAAGACGGCTCGTTTGGCTCTCTCGCAGACACCGCACGCGCCATCCGTGTGCTCATCGCCGCAGAGTCGAACCCTGGCGAGGCCTGCGTGCGCCGCGCAGTTCGCTACCTCTCGAAGTTGAGCAACCGCGAGTTGCAATCCACCGAAGCACTCAAGCAGGTCGTGCTCGCGCTCTCGGTCGCACGTGCCCCGCTCGATGGCGCACTCGGCTCACGCGCGACGCTCCTCGCCGATGCGATCCGAAACGACACGATCACAACGTGGACAAGCGCCGCCGAGGCCGCGTTCGCGCTCTCACGCTACGAGGCCCTGGCCCTCGCAAGGCCGCTCCTTGTGCGCACCAAAGAGCCGATGCGCACAGCACCGCCCACATCCCCAAGGGCCACCGAGACCAAGGTCGCAACAAGCGTCGTCGCCTCGCTCGATGCCACCGATTGGGCCTTCTGCGTGCGCAGCCTTGAGGAGGTCTCACGCACCTTCTCCAAGCCCATTCTCGTGCTCCCCGATGAGCTCAAGGTCGCCGTCACGCTCGGCTATCTGCTCTGCCGCATCGCGGACACGATCGAAGATCACCCGGCTGTTCCTGCCGAGATGCGCAAGGGCCTCTTCCGCCTCTTCCTCGACATGATGGAGAGCGCGGTTGCGAGCGACCCGACCGCAGTGCGTGTGGAGCCCAGCGCGTTCGTCGAAGAGTTCGCGAAGGTCGAAGGGCCCGAGGACGACGCCGAGCTCTCGCTCTCACGCAACACCGAGACAGTCATGCGTGTGTTCTCCGCGTTGCGTCCGAAGGTGCGCGGCATCCTCGCGCGCTGGGCCTCCGAGATGGCGCGCGGCATGGACCTCTACACGCAGCGCCCTGCTGGCGACGACGGCTTCTCCGCGCTCTTCACGGCGGAGGATCTCGATCGCTATTGCTACTACGTCGCAGGCACCGTCGGTCACATGCTCACCGACCTCTTCCTCGACGCATTCGGCGACAAAGCCACGCCCGAGATGGAGCTTCGCCTTCGTGAGGACGCTGAGAGTTTCGCGCAGGGCCTTCAGATGGTGAACATCCTCAAGGACGTCACCGATGACCGCGCACGTGGTGTCTCGTTCATCCCGCGCACGACCATCGCAAGGCAGGGCCTCACGCTCGCGAACTTCACCGACATGGAGCATCGCAGCAAAGCCCACGCGGCCGTCTCACCGCTCTTCGACAGAGCATCGCAACACCTCGATGGCGCCCTTCGCTACGCGCTCACCATCCCGCCCGAGCACTCCGGCATTCGACTCTTCTGCTTGCTCCCCCTCTGGATGGCCGTGCGCACACTCGTCGTCGCACGCGGCAGCGATGCGATGTTCACGCCTGGCGCGCCGGTGAAAATCTCGCGCGAGGAAGTCACCGACATCATCGTGCAGTGCACACGCAACGCAGGCGACAACGAGGCCCTCTTCGCGGCCTACCAGGCGCTTCGTCATCCCGATCGAACAAGCTCCGTGCAGCTCGCACAGAGCAGCTGAAGCGCAGCTTTTTTACGCTCTTTCGTCTGTCCGCTTGAGGAGTTGAGATGTCCTGGTTGAAAGAAGTTCGAAGCGCGGTCGATGCGCGTCTTGGGTCCTTTTTCGAGACACGTCGCGACGAGGTGAAGCGCTCAGCGCCCGATGCATTGCCCATCTTCGAGGGCCTCGTGGATCTCACGATGCGCGGTGGAAAGCGCCTTCGTCCCGCCGTGCTCGTCGCAGCACAACGCGCGGTCGACCCGAATGCACCCTTGAGCCTCGTGGTCGATGCCTGCGCCGCACTCGAGGTGCTGCAGAGCTACCTGCTCATTCACGACGACTGGATGGATGGCGACGAGGAGCGTCGCGGGGGCCCCTCCGTGCACATGATTCTGCGCCGCGGGCTTCAGACGACGAACCATCCGCAAGCCTCGGATCATCTCGGTGATTCACTCGCCGTGCTCTCGGGTGATCTCGGCAGCGCCTACGCCAACGAGCTGCTTCTTGGGAGCGCGCTTCACTCCAAGCGCGGCATCGATGCGACGCGCGCGTTCATGGCAACGCAATGCGATGTCGTCCTCGGACAGACCCTCGACTTGCTCGGCTCGCATGACGTGACGCGCATGCAGCAACTCAAGACGGGCAGCTACACGGTCGATGGCCCGCTCGTGATGGGCGCACTCTTGGCGAATGGCTCCGATGCGCAGGTCGCATGTCTGCGCGCGTACGGATTGCCACTCGGCGAAGCCTTTCAGATGCGTGACGATTTGCTGGGCACCTTCGGCGACACGGCCAAGACCGGCAAGCCCGTTGGCAATGATCTGCGCGTCGGAAAGCGCACCGCGCTCGTGCGTGAGTGCGAGTTGACCGTTCCCGTGGAGCAGCGATCCGCGCTCACGCGCGTCTTCGGCAATGCCGCAGCCACGGATGCCGACGTCCGCGCCGCGATGAGTCTGCTGATCGAGACAGGTGTGCGCGCCCGTGTCGAAACGCGCCTTCGCGGCCTCGTCGACGAGGCCAAGAGCAAGCTCGATGCGAACCTGCTCGCACCCCAAGGCATCGCCCTGCTCGAAGAGCTCGCTGAGCTCCTCGGGGCCCGGGACTATTGAGTTCATATCTACTTCGTATGGCAATGATTTGAATATGATTTCGATGTGACACCATCGAAGCTCACCGAAAGACGCCCCATGGAACTCCGCGACATCTTCACCCGGCCTGGCACCAAGCGTTCACCCATCCCCGCAGGGAAGAAGGCGCCGCCCAAGCTGAGCGGCGGGTTGCCCCTCGTCGGCCACACGGCGGAGTTCATTCGCGCCACGATCGAGCTGCTCTTTCGTGTGAACCGCGAGCTCGGTGAGATCGGCCAGTTCGACGTCTTTCATCGCAGCATGGTCGCGATGTACGGGCCCGAGGCGCATGAGGCTGTCTTCCGCGCGCCCGATACGATCTTGAGCCCCACCGAGGCCTACAAGATCATGACGCCCGTCTTCGGCAAAGACATCGTCTACGACGCCAAGCCCGAGAAGATGGCCGAGCAGCTCAAGATGCTTCTGCCCGCGCTCAAAGATAAGCGCATGCGCACCTACGGCGAGGCCGTGGTCCTTGAGACCGAGAACACGATTCGGCCCTGGGGCGATCAGGGCGTCGTCGACTTCGTCGAGTTCTGTCGCGTACTCACGAACTTCACGTCGAGCCGTTGCCTCCTCGGAAAAGAGTTTCGCGAGGGCATGAGCGACGAGTTCGCGGCCGTCTATCACGACCTCGAGGGCGGCGTGACGCCGCTCGCCTACATCCACCCGAACCTCCCCGTCCCCTCCTTCCGCAAGCGCGACAAAGCACGTGTGCGCATGGTCGAGATGATCGGCCAGATCGTGCGCGAGCGACGCGACGCGAAGCACGAGGGCGAAGACTTCCTTCAGACCTTGATGGAGTCGAAGTACACGACGGGCGAGCCGCTCACCGACAACGAGATCACGGGCCTGCTCCTCGCAGGCATGTTCGCGGGTCACCACACAAGCTCGGTCACGACGGCGTGGGCCGTCATCGAATTGCTCCGCGACCCAACGCTCTATCAACGCGCTGTTGCAGAAGTGGATCGCGTCTTTGGTGGCGGAAAGCCCGTCACGCATGCGCTCTTGCGTGAGCTCGATTTCATCGAGAACGTCGTGAAGGAAGCGCTGCGCGTGCACCCGCCGCTCTTCATGCTCGTGCGCGTCGCGCAGGTGGACTGGGAGTACAAGGGCTACTTCATCCCGAAGGGCACGTGGATCGTCGTCTCACCGACCGTCTCGCATCAGATCCCGACGGTCTTCAAGAACCCCGAGGTCTTCGATCCAGACCGCTACGCGCCAGGCCGCGAGGAGGACAAACAAGACTTCGCGTACATCGCGTTCGGCGGTGGACGACACAAATGCTTGGGCAACGCATTCGCCATCCTTCAGGTGAAGGCCATCGTCGCGCTCTTGCTCGGCCAGTTCGATCTCGGTCTTCACGGCGACGCGATCGAGTCGAACTTCCAAGGCCTCGTCATCGGCCCCAAAGAACCATGCCGCGTGCGCTACCGAAGGCGCGCGAATCCCACCGTCACGATGTCGACGGTGAAGGGCATTCAAGAGGCGCTCGCGACCGCATCGCACTCGCCGGAGGCCGCTGCCGCACGCGCCGCAGTCGACCCGAACTTGAGCCCCGAGGAGCTCGCCAAAGCCGCGGTTGCAGCAGGCTGTCCCGCGCATGTTCACGCAGGCGTGTTGGGCAACACGGCAGCCGCACCGTCGAGTGCGAAGCCCATCCGCATCCGCATCGATCGGGACCTCTGCCAAGGCCACGCAGTCTGCGTCGGTGAAGCCCCCGAGCTCTTCGCGATCGGCAAAGACGGCAAGGTGATGCTCAAGGTCGCAAGGCCTCCCGCCGAGCTTCACGAGAAGGCACGTCGCGCGGCGCAGTACTGCCCCACGCGCACGATCCGCATCGAAGAAGACGACGCTTCCTGAGCACCCCTGCGGGCCAAAACAGCGGGGCGTTCGCGCGCTCCGCCGGGCCTGCATGTGGATGTGCTCAGTAGCCGTTCGTGTTCATTTTGTAGCTGTCGAACGCATCCGCGGGATTGGCGCGGATCACAAGCGTGAGCTCGACTGTCTCGCCGGGCGCGATGACCCGGTCCACGTCGCCGTGCCCACCTGAGGCTCGGATAAGCCCGCACTCAAGGCGCACCGGGATGGATGCGCGGTTGTGGTAGCGCCACGTGTAGCTCCCCTCGAGCACATAGCGTTCGTACTCGGGGAAGTGGTTATTGCCGCGACTGCGTGCGTCCGGAAAAGGACCGAAGGGCACGAATGCAGCGATCCACTCACGCACGAAGCGAAAGCGCGCGTAGTCAGGATTGGCCGAATCATTCACCTCGGGCGCGTCGAAGAAATTGGGATGAAAGCCACCGAGGTCGTCCTCGATGCTCGCGACGAGTGTCCCGTCAGCCGCGTAGAGCCACCATGCACTTGCCGACTGTGCAGAGGGCATGGTCGAGCCGATCGGGGTTGCAATACGGCTATGGCTTGGGAACGTCACCTTCACGTAGCCATTGCCCGTTGGCTCCGACGGAAGAGGCATGCCGTTCGTCTGCTGGCGAAACACGAACTCGCTCCGGCAGGGGCTCCCGCCACAGCGCACCGGAACGGGCGCGTCGAGCCCCACATCCTCCGCGCTTGTCACATACGCATCGACACCTTCGGGCGCATCCAACCCGCCGTCGGGTAGGGGCGCGTCGAGGGCGCTTGGCGCGTCGAGGGCTGCACCGGGCGCGTCCCACATCGCGAGACGCGCATCCAAAGGCGTCACGTCCAGCGCAGCGTCCGTGGGTGGCTCGCCGCCGCCGAACGTGCCCGTACACGCACTGAGCGCGCCGCAGACCGCAACCGAGGCCACGCGCAGGATGGAGGTTCTTCGCATGCCGCGAACGCTAACAGGCCCCCAGCAAAAACCTCCAAACGGATCGCCGACGCTGCGAAACAGTTTAGCTTGAGGGCATGCACGTTCATCGCCTCGGTCAGCTCGGCTACGGCGAGGCCCATCGCCTCCAACGTCGACTTCAAGAAGCGCGCATCCGCGATCTGGTCCCCGACACGCTGCTCCTCCTGGAGCACCCACCGGTCATCACCCTCGGCCGCGGTGCAAAGGAGGAGCATCTTCGTTTCTCACGCGCATCCCTCATCGAGCGCGGCATCGAAGTGCACGAGACAGGACGCGGCGGCGACGTGACCTACCACGGCCCCGGCCAGCTCGTGGGCTACCCGATCGTGAAGCTAGAAGAGGGCCAGCAGGACGTGCGCCGCTACGTGAACAAGCTCGAAGAGACAATGATTTCGCTCGCATCGCAATATGATTTGCATGCGACCAGAATTGACAAGCTCAACGGCACCTGGCTCAGCTCAAGCGAGCTCGGAGACCGCAAAATTGGCGCGATCGGCGTGCGCATCAGCCGCTGGGTCACGATGCACGGCTTTGCCTTCAACGTGACGACGAACCTCGCGCACTTTCAGCTCATCGTCCCCTGCGGCATCGTCGGCAAGGGCGTCACCTCCCTCGAAGTCGAGCTCGATCGCAAGGTGCCGATGGGCGAGGTGATGGACCACTACGAGCGCATCTTCGGTGCGCAGTTCGAGATGGAAATGCTGCCGCAGACGGGCAGCCCGATCGGCATGTTGAGCGAGCGCGAACTTGCCGAGATCGATGAGGCCGTTGAGGGCGGGCCGATGGAGACGGCCGCGCTGCGATGAAGCGTGATTGGCGCCCCACCATCGCGCTGATCGCAGCCCTTCTGTTCTCGTTCGTCCTCACGTGGATGGGCCGTGAAGTCGGCGCGCACGTCGCGCGCGATGCAGAGTTGATTGCACAGCTCACGATGGATGAGCGTCCCTTCGGAGCCGTGCGCTTTGCGAGTCCGCCCGTGCCGATCGATGCGCGCAGTGTCGATGCGAGTGCGAGCGCAGATGCGGGCGCATCCGATGCGTACGAGGCGAGTGATTTGGCGGCACCGATGATTCGTCGCTATTGCGATGCACTGGTGAATCGCCTCTGCACTGTCTGGAGTGCGTGCGGCTGCGAGGGCACTCCACCACATTGGCCGGTCGACGAAACGGAAGTGTGCACATGTGCAGAGGTGATGCGGCCTCATTGTGAGAACTGGAGTGTCTGGACGCAGCTGCGTGAGGATTTGGCGCGCTCATCCATCGTCGACGAAGCGGCGCTCATGCAGTTCGAGACGAACATCGCGCAACACGTGGACTGCAATGGCGTCAGCAACCTCTATCCCGTACTGCTTGTGAACGACGCGACCGAGGGCCAGCCGTGCAACCAACAAGCGTCCTATGAATGCCGTGATGGCTCCGACTGCGTTGACGACGTGTGCACTGTCTTGCCCGGACAAGGCGAGCGATGCCTGAACGAGCAGGAGGAAGACGCTGAAGATGACCCCTGCGCCTCCCATGGTTTGTGTGCTGAAGGTCTCGTCTGTGCGCAGCATCGATGCACTCCAGCGAGTCGTTTCGACTGCATCTTGGATCCCCTGGACTTTCACTACGTCGGATGCCCGCCGGGCGAAGTCTTCAACTGGAGAGAAGAGGTCGCGCGCGCGATCGAGGCTCAGTCACCTACCCCATTGCTAAGCGATCGACGCTTTCCGCTGCCAGAGTGCATGCCCATCGGTCGCGCCTGTACAAGCGACGCAGCGTGTTTTCGTTCTCGCTGCGCGGGCGAACGCACGTCCGTTTGCGTGCAACCGACGACACACGGGCACCCGGGGCGATTGCTGCGCACGGCGGCGGTTCTCGACGGGTACCAAGGCAACGACAGTGATCTCCCGACTGCCTCCGTGGGCGAGGAGTGTCGAAGTCACATCTGCGCCGAGGGGCTCTCTTGCTCGCTGATCGCCGTGGACGACGGTGAGGGCGCCACGCACGGTGCCTTTGTGTGTCGAGAGCCTCTCGCCGAAGGAGGGGACTGCAGCGGCGGCGATTGCGCTGAGGGCCTGGTCTGTGTCGATGTGGTGCACAACGGCCACTGCACCGCGCCAGTCTGTGAGACGGAGTACCTCTTCTAGTTGCGCAATATGCAACCAAACGGTTGCACCTCGACATACGGAAACACCTTCATGCGACCGCGCTTGCCCGACAAAGCAAAGACACTGCGATGAAGCGTGATTGGCGCCCCACCATCGCGCTGATCGCAGCCCTTCTGTTCTCGTTCGGCCTCACGTGGATGGGCCGTGAAGTCGGCGCGCACGTCGCGCGCGATGCGGAGCTGATTGCACAGCTCACGATGGATGAGCGTCCCTTCGGAGCCGTGCGCTTTGCGAGTCCGCCCTTGCCGATCGATGCGCGCAATGTCGATGCGTGTGCGAGCGCGGATGCGGGCGCATCCGATGCGTACGAGGCGACGGATCTGGCGGCGCTGGTGATTCGTCGCTACTGCGATGCCGTGGTGAGTCGCATCTGCCTCGCGTGGACCGAATGCGGCTGCGAGGGGATGCCGCGCCTCGGTTGGGCAGAGGAGGTCGCGGAGCCGGGTACTTGTGAGGAGCGCGTCATGCGCGCGTGCGAGGCGTGGCATTCTTGGGACCGCCTGCGCGAGGGCCTCTCTCATCCAACATGGACGGTGGATCCGCGTGAGATCGCTCAACTCGAAGCGGACGCGAACAACGACATCTCCTGCAGTGGTGCCAACCTCCGCACGGGAGGAAGCCTCATCAACGACGCTGTGGTGGGCGAGCGATGCGAGGAACCCTACGGATGCCGCGACGAGTCCACATGCATCGACGACGTGTGCACTGTGTTGCCGAGACAAGGCGAGCCGTGCCTGAACGAGTGGGAGGATGATCCCGAACACGACCCTTGCCTTGCCTCGGGTTTGTGCGCGGAAGGACTCGTCTGTGCGCGGCATCGATGTGCTCCCAGCGGCCGCTTCGACTGCGGCCGCTTTAGCTTGAGCAGCACGGCCGACCCCTTCATTCCGTGTCCACTGGGCCAGGCGTACAGCTGGGACGACCAAGAACTCAGGCACCTTCGCACGCTGCGTCATTTGACGCTGGAGAACATGCCCACTCCACGCTGCAGACCCGTTGGAAGATTGTGCACACGAGACGCGGAGTGCTTGGGTCAATGCACGGGAGCCCACACGCGCGTCTGTATGCCCCCCATGCTCTACGAGCTACGACGCGAACCGGAGTTGCCTCTTGGGTTCGTAGACGACGGCCAGCACATCACGGCGCAGGTCGGCGAAGACTGCCAGCATCGCCGCTGCGGAGAAGGCTTGTCGTGCTCGTGGTTCTCCATCGAGCGCGACGCGTCCTTCGAGATTGGCTACGTCTGCCGCGAACCCGTTGGTGAAGGCCTCGAGTGCAGCGTCGACAGCGATTGCACCGAGGGGCTGCTCTGCGGCAATCGATATGAGGCCGGACGCTGTGAGCCTCATCTCTGCCACGCCGATCTCATCTTCCAATGACGCCACACGCAACCATTGGGTTGCACATTCAACACGCAACCATTTGGTTGCGCACTCGACACGCAACCATTTGGTTGCACACTCGATACGCAACCATTTGGTTGCACATCCAACACGCAACCGTTTGGTTGCATATGGGAAGACGGAAGCATCAGCCCTCTTCTTGCGCAGGCGACTTCCGCAATGGAGACCATGGCGATGGAGATGCACGAGCGGTTGCGGCGAGAGAACGAGGCGTTTGCGGCGCTGGACCGAGCACTCTCTGCCGGTTCTGGACGCGGCAGCACCAGCCGCACCAAAAACGCAGCGGCAGACGAGCAGGTCTCCGGAGACGAGCAGGTGGAGATCGGCAACGTGCTCCTCGAATACGCGGAGTTTCTTGAGGGGGAGTACCGCGCACGCGAGGCGTACCCCTTCCTCTCGGCGGTCGACGCACTGCCCAAGTGGGGCCCAGATGCCGAACTCCTTCGGCTCGCGCTGGAGCTCGGTCTCAAGAGCGACGCTGCGGGTTACCGACGTCGCCTCGGCGCACTCGATCCCGACGCGGCGGATGCCGTCGAGCGCAACTTCACCGCAACTCCCGTGCTTGCTCCACCCCGCGTGGCCGAGGTGCGCTACGCGCATCCCAAGTTCGGCGTGGGCATCTTGGTGCGCGAGGAGGCCGATGCGCTGCGCGTTCGTTTCGACGACGGTGAACGTGTGATTCTCAAAGCGAGATTGACGCTCGTCGAGTGAGCCGCTGAGGCTCGCCTCTCATCAGACCTTCGCGCCCTGCATCCACGTCCGCGTGAACTCATCCGCGGGGAAGTAGCTCTCGATGCGAACCTCTTGCGTCGTCACATCGTGCGGCGTGCCGAGCGTGGTCACGGTGGTGAAGAAACGGAGCGCGAGATCACCTTTGCGCAGGCGCAATTGGAGCAACGGCGTCTCAAGCATCATCAAGGGGCGCTTGGCGAGCTCACCTGCGTAGCCCTCGATCTCCTCGAGCAACTCACGCGCGCCATCGCGCGGTACACGCGTCTCACGACGCAAGAGATCGAGACCATACGAGGCGACCTCTTCCCAGTTCTCGACGTAACGACGCGCGCCCTTGGGATGGAAGATGAGGCGGAAGGCATTGCGCATCAGCGCGGCCATTTCTGCGTCGTCACCGACGAGGCCGCCGAAGAGAAATTGCGCGCCGCGGTTCATGCTGATGAGGTTCCAGAGAGGGTCCACCACGATGGCGGGATAGGGCTCGTGGTGGGCGAGCAAGAGCTCGATGGCATGACGCACATCCTTCAATTCCGGGCCGTCGAGCGAAAGCTCGCGGTAGGCCGGCGTGAAGCCCGCGGCACCGAGCAGGGCGTTGCGCTCACGCAAGGGAAGGTCGAGCGCGCTTGCGAGCAAAAGCACCATCTCGCGGCTCGGCGCGGCCTTGCCCGTCTCCAGATACGAGAGGTGCCTTGTCGAGACTTCCGCGTCTTCCGCGAGCGCAGCTTGCGACCAGCGACGCATCTCGCGGTGCTCACGCAGGAGTGATCCAAAAGCGTTGGGCCCGTTGGGAGTCTTCGGCGGCATGCACCGATGATGACCTCAGACGTCATCAAAGACATGACCTCTGACGTCATGGTGATCGCGCGATGCCGGGCCACAACCCCGCATCAACCCAACTCAGGAGATGCTCATGGCCCGCTTCGCACTCGCACTCACCGCGCTCATCGTCTTCACCGCATACACGCTCCACATGCTCACCAACGAGGGCGTGGCCGCCATCTTCGATCTCTTCGCCGGCGGATGGAGTCAGCAGCTCTTCATCGATCTCTTCATCGCGTGCGGTGTGTGCACGTTCTGGATCGTCCCCGATGCGAAGAAGCACGGCATCTCACCGTGGCCTTTCGTATTCGCGCTTCCGTGGGTCGGTTCCATTTCAACGCTGAGCTACATCGCGCTGCGCGAGTGGAAGCGGATGCGCACGCCCTCGCTCGCCGGGGTCTGAATGTCGCGCGTCGAAGTGGCCGCGACACTGAACTTGGCACTCCTCGCAACCCACCAAGTCGACGCCGCGTTTTGGCATGAGTGGGAGGTCTTCGGCGTGCCCGGGGGCATTCACTTCTTCCTCGCGTTCAATCTCCTCGCGGTCTTCGGACTCGCGCTTGGGCTCGTGACAATCGCCAAGCATGGCAAGGGCGCGAGGCTCGCCTCACGACTCTCTGCGGGTCTCGGTCTCGTCACCGTCGCGATTCACGCAGTGTTCCTCGTGCTCGACCCCGTGGCCTTCTGGGATGTGCTCTCGATCAGCATTCTCGTCGCCACCGGTCTCAACGCGGGTTGGCTCCTCTCGGTGTCGCGAAGTGCGGAAGGAGAACGAGATGACCGGACGCCGCGTTGATGCTCGGTCGATGTTTCGTCGCGCGAGAGATACGTGCTCTCGCTCGCTGCGTTGTAGGTAATTTCGTACGTCGTCCATGACGGCGCAAAGGGTCACGTGAGGGAGTACCCAGAACGCCACCTTGCGAGGCGACGTTCACGCTCGCGGTCGAGTCGGCAACAAGCGCCAACGCGGCGTCCAGCAAGCTCTCTCTTTTTCTGCTCCCACTCCCGCGTCACAAGCACGCCGTACCAAGCCGCCGACCACGTACCCTCACGGGATGCCCCTTTGGCCGACAACGCATGGGTCTCAGCAGGCCGCTCGCATTGCGCTCATCGCGGTGTTCGCGGTGGGCTGCGGTGCGCCAGTGTGCACAAGCCTTCGCCCCACCCTCGAAGAGGGCGATGTGCCTGTCGGTATGCCGGCGATTCAAATGCGCGTCCTTGCCGCGCAGCCCGATCAGCGTTGGGTCATCTATTCGCGGCTGATGAGGGACACGAACGGCGACGGAGTGATCTGGCCGAGAGAGGACTACTACTGGAGGCCGCTCGACGGAGATGACCCGGATGTCTTCCTCGTGCTCGGTGGTGCACCGCCTCAGCCAATCGATGCCTTCCTCGGCGCAACGGAGAATGAGATCGGCGTTGTGCGCGACGGCATGTTGGAGTTGCTCCATGTGCGCACCGGTGCGCGGCGTCAGTTGGGCATTGCACCACCGCTGACGCTTCCAACGATGACGCGTGACCCCCAGCTCCCACGCGATGCGCGCATGCTTCCGAATGGCCTTGTGGTGTGGCCAACGCACGATCGCCGTGGCGCGGAGTTGCTCAACACAGAGGACGGAACCAGACGCGTGATCCCATCCCCCGGATGGGTGCATTCGGTATGGGTCGACGCGACACAAAGTTGGGCTGTGGTCGAGTCGATCGACAGTGCGCCTGCGGATCCCTCGGACTGGCAGCAGCGCCCCCAGATTGCCGAGGACAGGAACGTAAGTCATCCGGGCTACGGCCCGTGCTGGGGACTGTCTTGGTGTGGAGGACCAGGTCGAACCTTTCAGTTCGTCGATTTGAACGACGCCTCAGCTTCAACATGGACGCGCACCTTCGACGTACACGATCGCAGTGTGCTTCGCCCCTGGGGGCTCATTGTCGAAAGCGCCGAGGGGGCAACGCTGGAGACACGCGATGGGTCCCTTTCGTTTCTCCGACCTCGCTGCATCGTCGTCTACGCGGGCATGGAGAGCGCGTTCGTGGTCGCCCACTGCGTCGAGGCGCGCAGTGACGATTCGGTCACGTACGGTCCTCTCTTCATCGTGCGCTTGGGTTCAAGCGAAGAAGAGCCTTTCAACGAGCAAGCGATCGCATCGCTGGCCGAGGTCGACCGCGCTCTCTTGCGTCGCTCCGACGTGCAGGCAGCGATGCACGAAGACCATCTCCGACAAGAGGGTTGGCGAGTCGACTTTCACGAGACGGCGCTACGTTGGGACGGAGCGATGCACGCATGGGTGAACGCCCAAATGCGCCATCACTCCGGTGCCATTGCCGTGAGCTCGGATGGTTCCGCGCTGCTCGTACGCTGGCCCAGTGACGTCGGGGTCTGCGGGTCGAATCCCCACCCGGTGCAGCTCGTTTGGGTTCAACTCAACGAACGCTGGCGACGCGAGCTCTCTGTCTTCGACTATCGACACAGTCAAAGCGGCTGGTGAGCGCGTGTCCGCGGACGACAACGAAGCATCCCTCTCGATCAGCATTCTCGTCGCCACCGGACTCAACGCGGTTTGGCTCCTCTCGGTGTCGCGAAGTGCGGAAGGAGAACGAGATGACTGGACGCCGCGTTGATGCTCGGTCGATGTTTCGTCGCGCGAGAGATACGCGCTCTCGCTCGCTGCGTTGTAGGTAATTCCGTACGTGGTCCATGACGCCGCAAAGGGCCACGTGAGGGAGTACCCAGAACGCCACCTTGCGAGGCGCCGTTCACGCTCGCGGTCGAGTCGAATACGCGCGCCAACGCGGCGTTCAGCATGCTCTTTCTCTTTCTGCTCCCACTCCCCTGACCGCTCCGTCTCCACAGAAGCGCTACTTCGATTCAGCCGAGCGTACTGAGCCGCCGACCACGTACCCTTACGAGATGCTCCCCGCGCGCCCCTCCGCATCACGTGTTCTTGCCGTGCTCGGGAGCCTGCTTCTGCCCGGCGCGGTCCACATCGCGTATGGGCAGCGGATCAAGGGGATCGTCCTGCTCGTCAGCGCATGCTGCACCTGTTGGGGATTCGGCCTGATCCCACTCGCAGCTGCGATCGACGCGGCCTGGATCGCGGGGCGCCTCGCCGCAGGGCACCCCGTCAGGCCATCGCAGTCGTCGCCCCTGCTCGAGTGGATCCACCAATTGATCCCGGACGACGCTCCTTGAGCGAAGCCAGAGCTTCGACCCTCGTTTTCATAGTATTGTAATACTATGGAGAGCTTCTCTCGTTCGACTCACCCGAGCGCGTCACAAGCACGCCCGCGCCAAGGATGAGGAGACCTCCCAAGAGGCCAAACCAACCGAGCCGCTCGTGGAAGAAAAGAAAGCCCACGATGCATGCGATGAGCGGCTCAAGGAACGCGAGGATGGCCGCACGCGCACTCCCGATCAGCGCCACACCGCGAAGGAATGCGGCACCTGCGAGAAGGCCTGGGCCAAAGCCTGCGATGAGCAAGTAGGGCACATCGCGCGCCTCGATTTGCAGTAGCTCTGAACCTGCGAGCGGAAGGAGCAAGACCGCCGCAAGAAAGCTGTGCGCACCGAGCGCTGTGAAGGGCCCCACCGCGATCGAGAGACGCCTTCCGAGAAAGACGTTGAATGCGTAAGCCACCGCGCTGATGCCACCGAGCAACGCGCCCAGCATCACATCGCCTCCCAGCGCACCCTCGCGCCAGGGCTCAAGCAAGAGCACCACACCGAGCAACGCGATGAACGCGGCGGGGTACGCAGCCTTCACGCGCACGCCATCGACATGCGGTGAGACGAGCGCGACGAGCACGGGCGCGAGGTCATGCGTGAGCACGGCGACAGCCACCGTCGTGATGTTCATCGCCGAGAAAAATGTCGCCGCATTCAGCGCATCGAAGAACGAATACGCGAGCAGCATGAGCACCACAGAGCGCGTCCATTTCGGGGCGAGGCGCTTGTGCTCGCGCCACATCGGGAGGGCCGAACCAAGCGCGATCAGCACGAAAACGATAGGGGCCGTGACCGCACCGGAGAGCTCCGTCGGACGAAAGAGAAGGCTCCACGATCCCCAGCACGTGGCGGCGAAAAGAACGAGGGCAGTGCCTCTGCCAAGGCTTGAATTCGCAGACTCCGAAGTGGCACCAGAAGACACGCGCCGCGGATAGCCCAACGCCTCCGACATCGCCACCGTGTGTTGACGCGCTGCGCCGTTTCAACGCGTGAAATTCGCGGCGTGCGTGCTCGCTTCGTCGTGCCATTCTCGCGCCCATGAGCCACGCGCCAATCGACCTCGCCTCCTTCGTTCGTCCCACCAACGCCGCGCAGACGCGCGTCGCGACGATGGCCAAAGGCCTTGTGGGGTCAGAGATTTTGAAGATCGCTGCCGAGATTCGCGGCCTCGCTGCGAAGGGCCAGGCCATCTGCAATCTCACGGTCGGCGACTTCGATCCAAAGCAGTTCCCGATCCCCGATTCGCTGCGCACCAACATCGTGCGCGCCTACGAGGAGAACGAGACGAACTACCCGCCCTCGAACGGCATGCCGGCGCTGCGCGATGCGGTGCAGGCCTTCTACAAGCGCGAGCTTGGGCTTGAGTATCCACTCGACTCCGTGCTCATCGCCTCGGGCGCGCGCCCCGTCATCTACGGCATCTACCGCGCAGTCGTCGATGAGGGCGACACGGTCGTGTATCCCGTGCCGAGCTGGAACAACAACCACTACGTGCACATGACGGGCGCCAAGGGCGTGACGATTCAGTGCGGCCCCGAGACGCGCTTTTTGCCCACGCGCGAGATGATCGAGAAGACGCTGCCGACGGCGCGCCTCATCTGTCTCAACTCGCCGCTCAACCCGACGGGCACGGCGATGAGCCGCGACATGCTCCTTGGCATCTCGGAGGCCATCGTGCGCGAGAACGAGAAGCGTCTCAGCAACGGCGAGCGCCCCGTCTACCTCATGTACGACCACATCTACTGGATGCTCACGGCCAAGGGCACCGAGCACCACACGCCGCCCGCACTCGTGCCCGAGATGGCGCGCTACACGATCTTCGTCGATGGCATCTCGAAGGCCTTTGCAGCGACCGGCGTGCGTGTTGGCTGGGCCGTCGGGCCGACCGACATCATCGATCGCATGAGCGCGATCCTCGGCCACGTGGGCGCCTGGGCACCGCGCGCAGAGCAGCTCGCCACGGCACGCATGCTCGAGGATCAAGGCAGCGTGAGCACCTACGTTGAGACGCTCAAGAGCGGCATCGTGGGCCGCTTGAATGCGCTCCACGAGGGCTTCCAAACCCTGAAAAATCAAGGCGTTGACGTCGACAGCCTCTCTCCCGAGGGCGGCATCTACCTCACGATCCGCATCGCGCCTTTCGGCAAGACAACGCCCGATGGAACGAAGCTCACGACGAACGAGGAAGTGCGCAAATACGTCCTCGCGGCAGCGGGCATCGGCATTGTGCCCTTCCAGGCCTTCGGCTATCCGGGCGACACGGGTTGGTTCCGCTGCAGCGTTGGCGCCGTCTCCCTCCGCGAGATCCAAGACGCGATGCCGCGCCTCGGCGAAGCGATGCGCGCCCTGCGCTGATTTCCATCATAGCGATACGATCTGTATCGTATTGCAATCATAGAACGAACTGGCTCAAGGGCCGGTTCGTTTTGCTTTACTCGTCCAACCCGCGCAGAGGTCCTCCTGCCGGGCATTCTTGCTCGCAGTAACGTCGGGCGTCCGCGCAGCCGGTGCTGCAGCCCCGACCGGGCGGTGTGTGTGCGCAGCAGCGGTCCCTGGCCTCCGCACATGCTTGCATGCACTCGGCGCGCGTGGGCGGCGGCCTCCTACGTCGGCGTCGTCGCTGCGCCTCACCTGAAGCCGTGAAGAGCACAAGCACGCTCGCAATCATCGCGAAGAGGGCGAGCCAACGTTCAGTTCGCATCGGGGCCAAAGCTCTCTCCGCGCAGGGTCACGAGTGTGGGTGCACGAAAGGGCGCATGCGCCGTGAAGCCGCCGCTTGCACCCAGGGTGGGTGAGCCCGCGGAGGATGTCGCGAGCCAGGTGCTCACATCACCGCGTCCACGGGCGCCTGCGAGCACGGAGCGGCGTACGAGGGAGAACGCATCGAATGCGTATGCGGCAAAGGCGTCCGGGTCCGTTTGGAAGCGGGTGCGGTAGACCGTCGCGAAGCCGAGCGCATCGGTCGGAATCGTCGATGCAAGAGGAGCGGGAAGGGGCTCGGCAGGCACTGCAGCCGCGACGAAAGGCGCCACGAAGAGTGCACCTTGAAGGTAGCGGCCCGTCGTGCGCACAAGGCGCGGATCAAAGCCCACGGAAGGGATCAGGAGCTGCACGGCGCGCGGCCTCGGTGCACCACGACGACCCGCGGGCGGGTTCGCAGGAAGCGCGCCCGGTGCCCACAGACCTGCGGTTGCGAGCGCCGGTGCAAGAAGCGCAATGCGTGGTCCAGCGTCCGCGATGAGCACCGCATCGGGCTGTGCTGCAGCGATGCGTGTGACCTGCTCGCCGAAGCTCGTGGCACTCGCTGCGTAGTGTTCTTCAATGCGCACCGTGAGCGAGCGCGCGGCCGCCTCGCGCTGGATGATTGCCATCGCGCGCTCGCCCCAGCGTGTCTCCGGACGCAGCACAGCAAGCGTGCGTGCACCGCGCGCGGCCGCCGCAGTGATCAGTGCTCGGAGCTCTTCATCCAACGTCGGTGAGAGACGAAAGGCCTCGGTGTCTGCCGCAAGCTCGGTCGCAGAGAGCGAGATCATCGGCACGCCCAACTCGCGCGCACGTTGCGCCGCACGCTCGGCACATGCGTGATCCAAGGGGCCAATGATCGCAACGGCGCGGTGCACCGAGACGAGCTCATCGACCGCACGCACGGCGCGCTCGGGGTCACTCGCATCATCACGAAAGACAAGCTGCGCGGCATCGGGAGGCTGCGGTCCATCCGAGGGCGTCCCGGCTGCGATCATCAAGCCGCGCAAGGCGCGCTGGCCAAGCTCACGCGCGGGGCCCGAGAGCGGAAGAATCGCGCCAATGATGCGCACATCCGCCTGGGCAATGCGCTCGGCCCGCGAGACGAGCGTCGCGAGCTCGCCATGCAAGTTGATGCCGCGCTCGCTGAGCTCGGCCGCAATCGCATGCACAGCATCCACATCGCCCGCGTCATGCGCCCGACGCAGCGCGCGCTCTGCAACCAGGGGCCACGCCGTCCCAGTTCTTCTCATATCGCGATATGCAACACCGATCTCGTCACCCGTGAGCTGCTCCACCGCGCGCCGAAGACGCGCATCCACCTCCGCGCGCTCCCCCTCCTCTGTCGCATCGACGCGCGCATCGAGCGCACGCACCGCCGTCACATGATCGGCGCTGGCTGCAGCGGCCGTCGACACGGTGTCGAGCAGCAAGCGCGTCTCATCAGGGTCGGTCGTGTGGCCCATCAGCGGGATCAAGATCGGCAAGGCCTCGGCACCATGCCCGCTCAGGTGAAGCGCAATGCCGCGGTAGAGCGTCGCGCGCTCCCGCACCACGCCATCGGTGGACTGCATCGCGCGATCGAGCGCCGTCTGCGCCTCGTCGAAGTGCCCAAGACCGACCGCGATGCGTCCGAGCCCAAGCTGCGCGAGTGGCACAACGCGATCATTGGGATGCCGATCGACGAGCTCTTGGTAGCGCGCACGCGCCTCCTCTACATGGCCCTCCGCCGCAGCTTGATCTGCCTCGCGCAGAAGGCGATCCGCGTCTTCATCGGGCGTCGAGAGAGGCGCGATGACTTCGAGCGCACCCGTGCCATGCGGACACCCAAGCGTGATGCCGGAGAGCGCCACAAGGAGCATCGCGAACGCGGTGACGAGCGCACGCGAGGTGAGCGGCAAAGCGGGATGCAAGAGGGGCGGGCGCGGCATGACGAGGAGCATAGTCGGAGCATCGAACAGCTGAGGCCACACGCAAACTTCCGCGCAGACAAGCGGAACTCGGTCGCCTGTGTGCGCGATTTTCATCCAACACGACCAACCTGCGCGTACCGTGGTTCCTCGATGGCTCAATACAAAGGCATGCCGCTCGTCATCGTTCGTCAGTGGCTGCGCGCCAAGGAAGCGTCGGTCGAACAGGCGCTTCTTGGGGCGCTCACACCCGATGAGCAGCAACGCTACGCCACGGTCGTCGCGACGAGCTGGGTGCCCGTCGCATTCGCAACGAAGATCTTCGTCCACGCTGCACCGCTGCTCTTCGCCTCCGATGTGCGCCCTGTGCGGCGGCTTGGACAAGAGCTCGCCAAAGAGAACTTCAAAGGCGTCCTTCGCTACGTCCTACGTGCCATCTCCGCAGAGACGCTCGTGGACAAGACCGCGATGCTCTGGCGCACGTTTCACGACACCGGACACGCATCAAGCCTGCGCGAGGGAAGCCACCAAGTTCGCTTCGTCGTCACGGGCTACCCCGAGCTTCCCGAGCGCATGCGCGAGAGTGTGGTGGGCTGGCTGCTGGAGGCCGTCGAGATGACCGGCGTCAGCAACGTGCGAGTCATCAAGAGCGACGACGACAAGGAAGCCTGGAGCTGGGTGGTGAACTGGCGCTAACGCAGTGTTTCATCGCAATGCAACACCGTTTCACCCGGTTGCATCGCATGCTCATCGCCTTGTTTTCCATGGTTTTTGACCTTGGCACGCGCTTCGCGATGTAGGGACTCATCGAGGTCGCACTCACCCGCCATCCCACCGAGTGCGCCACACAACCCCAAAGGAGCCGCCATGTTTTCAAGTCTCTTCGCAAGCAACAAGCCCAGCCATGAAGGTCGCAAGCTCGTCGCCGAGGGAGCCATCCTTCTCGATGTTCGTACGCCCGCCGAGTTCAACGAGGGCCATGTCGAGGGCGCACGCAACATCGCCGTGCAGGAGCTCGGTGGACGCATGCGTGAGATCCCGAGCGGCGCGAAGGTCGTGGTCTACTGCCGCAGCGGTGGACGCAGCGCGATGGCCGCACAGATGCTCCGCGCCCAAGGGCATACCGTTCTCGACGTTGGCGCTATGTCTTCCTACTGAGTTCGTACGGAGCTCGTGCTTCCCCCGAGGTGCCCATGTCGACCTACCAAGAACGTTTGCGCGCCCAATGGCCTACGCACCGAAGCGCCGTCCTTGCCGGTGTCATGGGCTCACTGACCCTCGGCCTCGCGCCCTTCTATCCCCACGCGCACATCTACAAGCAGATCATGAACATCGTCCACGGCACGCTGACGGAGTGGATCGACGTCGTTGATCTCCTCATGCACGGCGCCCCCTGGGTGGTCCTCATGGTGGCCGTGATTCGCTTCCTCGCCTCCGCGCAGGCACCGCTCTCCACCCCAGGGAAACACCCATGAAACACCCCGTAACACGTGCACCACACCGCGCAGTCGCCCTGATTCTCTTGGCGTTTGGCGTCTCTGCCTGCAACACGCCCGGAGGCGGCAACGTCACAGGGGCTGAGGCCCATGCACTCGTCGCGCAAGGCGCCACGCTCGTCGACGTGCGTTCCTCGGGCGAATGGCAGAGCGGGCACATCGAAGGCGCGGTGCACATCCCCGTCGAGGAGATCAGCACACGCATGTCGGAGCTCCCCCGCGATCACACCATCGTCGTCTACTGCGCCTCCGGCATGCGCAGTGCGCGCGCGGCCACTGCCCTGCGCTCGGCCGGCTACGAGGTGCGTGACCTCGGCCCGATGTCGAACTGGAACTAGATGCACACCTACTGGCATTGGCTCGCGGTGTTGAGCCTGGCCGTCTTTGGGCTTGAGCGGGCGTTGCCGCGCGACAAGACGCAGCGTGTGCTCCGCAAAGGCATCGCCACCGATGTCTTCTACATCGTGTTCAACGGGCACTTCCTCGGCGTGCTCATCGCCATGGCCGCAACGCCCATCGCCGCGCGCTTCGATGGGCTCTTCACGACGCTCGGCTTCTCGCTCCACGCCAACTGGCTGAGCGCATCGTCGCTCTGGTTGCAGTTCAGCATCGCCTTCTTCCTCGTCGATTTCATGCAGTGGGGCGTGCACAACCTCCTGCACCGCGTGCCCTTTCTGTGGCGCATCCATCAAGTCCATCACTCCATCCTCGACATGGATTTCATGGGCTCGATGCGCTTTCACTTCGGCGAGGCGATTGTCTACAAGTCGTTGCTCTACGTGCCGCTCGCGCTCGTGGGCTTCTCGGGCGATGTGCTCTTCTGGCTCGCCATCGTCGGCACCTTCATCGGCCACATGAACCACGCGAACACGCGCCTTCCCTTCGGCCCGCTCGTCTACTTCTTCAACAGCCCTCAGATGCACCTCTGGCACCACGCACATCCGAGCGCCGACGCGAAGCTCCCCCTGGTGGGCGTGAACTTCGGCATCAACCTCTCCCTCTGGGATTGGATCTTCCAGACGGCCTACCTGCCCTCGGCGCCTCCCTGCGCCCTCGGATTTGAAGGCATCGAGCACTTCCCAACGGACCCACTTCGGCAAGTGTTGGCGCCGCTTCCCCCAAGGCTTGAAGCGCTGGAGACGCAGACCAAACGTTCCTGATACGCTCGGCGCGTGAAACAAAAACGCAACACCGTTTCATCGCCTCAAGGCTCACCCCGCGACGCAGCCCTGGAGGAGCTTGGCGGTGCGGTGATCATCCTCGACCCCTCCCTCAACATCGTCCACGCGACTGAGTCGGCGGAGGCGCTGGTCGGGACCAACCTCCCCGTGGGTGTGTCCGCGCCGAAGCTCCTCTGTGGCGATGCCGTGAACCGACCCATCGCAGAGTCGATGGCGCGTGGGGTTGCGGTCACCGGAACAATTCATCGACCGCACCCCGACCTCAAGAAGGCGCTTCAGAAGATCCGCATCCGCGCCGCGCCCATGACGCGGGAAGGCGTCTGCCAGGGTTGGCTGCTCCTTCTCGATGGCGAACCCGAGGAGGGCCCGGGCTCATCGGTGCACTTCTCCGGGCTCTGGACACGCGCAGAGTCGATGAAACGGGTGTTTCACATTGTGGAACGCGCCGCACGACGCGATGTGACCGTGCTCGTGCGCGGCGAAACAGGCACGGGCAAAGAGCTTGTCGCGCGCGCCATTCACGAGCGCTCACCGCGCAAGAAGGGGCCCTTCGCGGCCATCAACTGCGCCGCCGTGCCTCCCAACCTCCTTGAGAGCGAGCTCTTTGGACACGTGCGTGGCTCGTTCACGGGCGCCCATCGCGACCACCCGGGCTTCTTCCGCACGGCCCACCGCGGCACCGTCTTTCTCGACGAGCTGGGCGAGATGCCCCTTGAGCTGCAGGCCAAGCTGCTTCGCGTTCTTGAGACGCGCACCGTGATTCCCGTCGGCGGTCACGAGCCCATCCCCGTCGATGTGCGCATCGTCGCCGCCACGCACCAGTCGCTTCGTCAGGCCGTGCTCGATGGCCGCTTCCGCGCCGACTTGATGTACCGCCTCCGCGTCGTCCCCATCGTCATCCCGCCCCTTCGACAGCGCCCGGAGGATGTGAGCCTCATCGCACAGAAGCTGATTGAGGAACTCAATGCGCTCGGTGAGCGCCAGGTCTCGCGCATCTCCCACGGCGCGGCGCAGGCACTCGATCGGCATCCCTGGCCGGGCAACGTGCGCGAGCTTCGCAATGCACTTGAGTACGCCTACGTCATGGGTGACGGGCCCACGATCGAGGCCACCGAGCTGCCCGACGAGATCGTTCGGCCCGCGACCGAGGTCGATGTCCCACTGCCGCCGCTCATCCCCGAGGCCGAGCTCAGCGTCGAGGAGGCGCGCATTCGTCGCGCCCTCGAACGAGCCGCCGGCAACCGCACGCGCGCAGCGCAAATGCTCGGCCTCAGTCGCGTCACGCTCTGGCGTCATATGCGCGAGCTCGGCATCGAAGAATAGCCGACTGACCATCACGACTGACCATCACGACTGACCATCACGACTGACCATCACGACTGACCATCACGACTGACCATCACGACTGACCATCACGACTGACCATCACGACTGACCATCACGAC
>JBILQT010000567.1:0-2964 GCA_044373065.1 Sandaracinaceae bacterium | reverse complement strand
CCGCCCGCGCCTCCAGTGAACAACGATGTGCTCTTTGAGCTCGTCGACAGGGCCGTCCCCGCGACCCTCGCTCGCACCACGCACGAGCTCGTCTCACCCCTTCTCTTCGAGCACGACACGACCGAGCTCTCGAGCTGCGGAGAGGCCTCGCTCTACGA
Organism: Sandaracinaceae bacterium; assembly: GCA_044373065.1. Taxonomy (GTDB): domain Bacteria; phylum Myxococcota_A; class Polyangia; order Polyangiales; family Sandaracinaceae; genus JAFLCL01. The sequence goes on along the minus strand of JBILQT010000567.1, from coordinate 2,806 downwards.
CGTGCTCGCCGCGATCGAGCATGCACCTGCCTCGGCGCACATCGTCATCGAGGGCCACGCGGATGGCACAGGCGACATCGACTACAACCGCTCTCTCTCACTGCGTCGTGCCGAGGAAGTGAGGCGCTTCTTGGTCGCGCACCAAGTCGACGCCGCCCGCATGGAGATCCGCGCCGTCGGTGAAGCCGCGCCGCTCGTCGACGAAGCCGATACGCGTGCGCTCTCGCTGAATCGACGTGTGCGTGTGCTGATCGAAACCGTCGCGCCGATCACCGCCGAGCCCGTCGAGGTGGTGCCCGCACCCGAAGCTGCGCCCGAACGCGCGCCCGAAGTTGAACCCTCGCCCTACCGAGAAGGTGCGCCATGAGCTCACGCGTTTACGTTGCAATCACGGCCGCACTGCTGCTCGGAGGCTGTGACGGCTTCACATTTGGCAACGCCGTCGTGGGCCCTCTGCCCGAGCCCTACCAAGGCCCTGGCGACATGCTCTGCGGCGACATTGACGCCTGCGCAGCGTACCTCCCGGAGGAGCCCGAGCGCTGGACACCGCCCGTCGATCCGCTCGTCGGCGCAGGCTGCGGAGAGCTTGTGCAGTACGCACTGACCGGTGATGCAGCACTGCATCCCATGGCGATGATCGAGGGCCTCCTCACCGAGCCGCAGACAGGCGAAGGGCCGCTCGAATTGCGCTGCATCGAGATCGCAATCGAGGTGCCTGAGACCTCCTCCTCCTTCGAGCTCGACCTCCGCGCAGCCACGCTCGAAGGCGTGCGCATCAGCATCCACAGCGAAGTCCCGGGACGTGTGCTCTTGGGCACCGTGGGTGCTGTCAGCGCCAGCGAGTTCGTCTTGCGCGGGCCTCTCGACATCGTCGCCGATCGCGCTGTCGTCTGGGGCGCACGCATCGAGATGTTGCCCAGCCGAAGTCTCGCCCCCGCAGGCTCCTTGATGGCGCTTGAGACGCAGTTCCGTCAGCTCGAAGTGGCAGGCTCTGGAAGCGTTGCGATGCGTCGCTCGTCGCTGAACGAGGCGCTCGTTCACGCGAACGTGTTGCGCAGTGAGCTCTGCCCCTGGGCCACCACGACGGTGGTCGCATCCTCGGTCGAAGTCTTCGAGGCGAACCTCTGGCAGGTGCATGTCGAGACCGAGCATTTCATCGCCGCTGCCGGAGCGATTCGCTTCAGCGAGTTCGTCGAATGCAACGAGATCATCCTCGCCGCCGTCACCGTGAATCAAACGCGCTTTGGCCTCACGGACGTCCCGATCTTGCTGAGCTCCGCGATGATCTTGAACAGCTACGTCGAGGCCGATCTGACGGGCAGTGCGCGTGTGGTTCAATCCGCGTTGCTCAGCCACAGCATCGACTTTGAAGGCGGCGCCATCGCGAACTCGTCTCTCTGCGGCGTCGACATTCTCGCCATCGCAGTCGGCGACGCGACATGCCTGCGCTGCGATGCTGGGGCGCCCGCCGATGTCTGCGTCTCCGAGCACGAGGAGCCGCTCTGCCCAGGCTTCGAGACAGCATCGTGTTCGAGGGGCCCACGGGCGCAGATCAACCGCACTGGAATCTGAACCAGCAGGCGCGATAGGAGAGGGCGATGGAGCTCGATCTCGTCCTTCTCGATGCAGGCAACACCGTCGTCTTTCTCGACCACGATGCGGTCGCAGACATCGTCACAAGCCACGGTCACGCAGTGGATGCGCGCGTGCTGCGCCAAGTCGAAGGTGTCGCCAAGCGACGCTACGAAACGCTTCTGCAGCAAGGCGTTTCGCATGAAGACGGTTGGGGCCTCTACCTGCGTGCGCTGCTTGAAGAAGGCGGCCTCGATGCAGCGACTGCACACGCGCTTGTGGCTCCGCTGAGGCGCGCGCACGACGCGTTCAACCTCTGGCGGAAGGTGCCCGCCGATCTTGTCCCCGCGCTCGACCAACTGCGTGCCGCAGGCCTTCGCGTCGCCATCGTCAGCAACTCGGAGGGGCGGCTTGCCGAGCTCTTTCTGCGCCTCGGTTTGGAAGGCCAATTCGAGACGATCGTCGACTCGTTTTTCGAGGGCGTACGCAAGCCCGACCCAGAGATCTTTCGTCGTGCGCTCGAGCGTCTCAACGTGTCCGCGTCGCGTGCGATCTACCTCGGTGACATTCCCGGCGTGGACATCGACGGCGCTCATGCCGCAGGCATGCATGCGGTGCTGATCGACGCGCTCGACTTCTATCCGGCGCACACGAAGAGCCCGCGTTTTGCGAGTGTTGGTGCATGGGCGAAGTCGCATCTGTCGCGCTGATCAGTTTTTTGACGCCACGATCCGACTTCGACACAAGGGGGCGATCTCGCCACTTCGGAGCCCCCATGCGCAACCAGTCAGCACAGTCTTTCGATGCCACACCCCGCGCGGACGACACGCAGCCGACGCGCACAGCCAAGGGTGAGCGCACGCGCCTCTACCTCGTCGATGTGGAGAACCCAATCGTGACGAAAGTCGCGGAGCGCCACGAGGGCGGCATGACGTGCGTGCAGGAGTTGCCCTTCCTCCGCATCGAGAGCCTCGTCGAAGACGATCGTGGTCGAAAGGCGCGCATCGCGCGTGTCTCGGTCGCCGTGGAGAAGAACGTTCCCAAGCTCGTCATCGAGCTCGCCTACGACGACGAAGATGATGACGACGACAGCACGCCACCGGGCGTGGCGTTCGGGTCCATTGAGCCGCAACTGGAGCAATCTGGCATGCGCCCGATGGTGCTCGAAGCGTGGGAACCGCGTGCCTTCTTGCCGAGCCCGATCGACTCGATGCGCGAGCCCCCCGTGAGCTTC
>JBILQT010000566.1:0-2965 GCA_044373065.1 Sandaracinaceae bacterium | reverse complement strand
GTCGGCCTGCACAAGCGGCACACCAGCCTGATTCAAGAAGGTGAAGAAGGGCGTTGTCACATCGCGCTGCGCGGTCTGCGAGAGCACCGTGAGCAAGTCTTCTGCGCGTGCAGTGCCAAAGCGGTGCTGCTGCAAATACGCATGCAAACCTTGGCGAAATACCTCGGGGCCGAGGTAGCGCTCGAACATCGCGATGACGGCTGCGCCCTTCTGATACGTGATGCCGTCGAAGGCATTGCGGATGTCATCCTCGCTCTCGATCGGCTGACGAATGCGACGTGCCGCGGCGAGTGCATCCGAGCCCATCGCGTTGTGCGCGGAGACGACTTCACCGATCGAGGCGTTCTGCTCCGGGTGCACATCGTTCACGGTGCGCGAGGCCATGTTCGTCGCGAAGGCCTCGTTGAGCCAGATGTCATCCCACCACGGCATCGTGACGAGGTTGCCGAACCATTGATGCGCGAGCTCATGCGCCATCACGTTGGTGAATGCGCGCAGCTGATCTTCGGGCGGCGTCTCCGGCATCAAGAGGAGCGACTCGCGGAAGGTGATGAGGCCCGCGTTCTCCATCGCGCCAGAGGCGAAGTCTGGCACCGCGACGATGTCGAGCTTGTCGTAGGGATACGCATGGCCCGTGTAGCGCTCAAGCGAGGCCACAAGTGCCGGTGTGTCGCGCATCGCACGCGCAAGCTCAGCGCCTCGTCCACGCGCACAGATGCCACGGAAGGGAAGGGGCGTGGTGCGCACATCGTTCGCCGCGATTGGCGCACCCTCGACCACCTCCAGCGGGCCCACGGCCCACGCGACGAGGTAGGTCGGAAGGGGCTCGGTGGGGGCGAAGACGACCGTGTTCTCGCCTTCATCGCTTGCGGTGCTCAGCTCATGCGTGTTGGCAAACGCGCGCATCGACGCGGGCGCATGAATGCGCACATCGAAGGGCGTCTTCCAGCGCGGCTCATCGAAGGACGGGAACGCATAGCGCGCGCTTGTCGCTTCGAACTGCGTGAACGCGTAGTGATCGTCACCCACGTCGACGCGATAGAGGCCTTTGAGTTGGTGATCAAAAGGCGCCTCGTATTGAAGGTGAATCGTCACCTCACCTGGGCCCATCGGCGTGGCCATCGTGATGCGATTGACGCCCTCCACATCGGTCTCAGCCCATGTCGCATCCTGCGCACTCGTCGGTCGCGCCGTGAGCGGACCGTTGTCGAGTGCACCCTCAAAGCCCGGTGCGATCCACGCGTCTTGCACCGTCATGCGCGTGCCATGCATCCAGATGCGCTGCGTTGGGTGATCGAGGCGCACACGCACATCGACCGTGCCTGTAAACACCTCGCGCGCGGGGTCGATGTGCAGATCGAGGGCGTAGCGAAGCGGCGTGACATCGTCTGGAAGCTGACCACTCGGCGCGTGCTCCTCAGGAAGCGTGGCGAGGAGTTCGCCGGGCGTCTGTGGCCCTGTGGCCGTGGCGTGTTCAACTTCGGTGGTGGCGGCACCGCAGCCCGAGAGGAGCAGTGTCAGCGAGAGAGCGATTCGTGCGCGCATCGAGGATGCATACCGCACATCGACTTTGACGTGAGGCTCCGCGATGCACCGACTACGAGAGCGTGACCGACTCGCCCGCGAGCGTGAGCAAGGCCCCGCACGAGAGCCATTCACCTCCGAGGCAGCGGGTGCGTGAGCAGCATCGAGCAGCGGAGCGGCAGAACGAGAACATGGGTGGACCGTATACGGCGTTGGTGCTCGACTTCGACTCGTCCGCGAGCGTGAACGAGGCCCCGCTGGAGGGCGCTCTGGGTAATCCCTCACCCCACCGTTTGCGCCGTCATGGCTGACGTGCGGCTCTGTCGCTGGTTTCCCTTTCGGGAAAGTACCCAGAAGGTCGCGCGCTTGATGACGCAGCCCTCGCGCGAGATCGCGCCGACCGAGCGCCAACGCCGTGTACGGTACAGTCATATTCTTTTCATATCGCAACAGTCTCATCGTGAGAGCCCGACTCTCATCGTGAGAGCCCGACTCTCAACGTGAGAACCCGACTCTCATCGTGAGAGCCCGACTCTCAACGTGAGAGCCAACTCGTGTGCAACACTCGAACGCAATGCGCACACGGCTCACGCACGAACCCCTTCGCACCGACGACGCGATCGCGGCTGTCTCTCACGCTGAGGCAGGAGCCGTAGACGTCTTCCTTGGCGTCGTACGCAATCATGCGGAGGGCCGGGCAGTCTCGACGCTTGAGTACACGGCTTACGAGTCGATGGCGTTGAAGGAGCTTCAGCGCATCCAAGAGAAGGTCGAAGCGCACTTCCCCGCATCACGCTGCGCGATTCATCACCGGCTCGGCCTCTTGCAGGTGGGCGACCTCGCCGTCGTCTGCGCGGCCAGCACACCGCATCGCAAGGAGAGCTTCGAGGCCTGTCGCATGCTCATCGAAGAGGTGAAGCACAGCGTGCCGATCTGGAAGCGAGAGACGGGGCCCGACGGGACGGTCTGGGTCGGCTGGGTCGATGCACGCTGTGGGCTCGTTGGTCACGCGCACGATGCACATCACCACAAGTGACGCATCATATTGGTATCGTGTTGAAATACGGTCGCATTAAGGTGTGATTCCGCCCGGCAGCTTGGCATCGGCGCCGCGCACGTAGAGCGGAACCAGCGCGGAGGGGTCGTCGGCACCACGCGCCTCGAAGGCTTCCGCCGCCTCAAGCGCGAGGACATCGCCACGAGGGGCACTGAAAACCTGCGGCAGAAAGCGTGCTGTCGGGAGCAACGCCCGAAAGGTTGCGGCATGCGGGATGAGCGCGCTTCCAGCGAGCGTGAGCGCGCCTTCTTGGTCCAAGAGCGCAGCCAGCTGCGCTGCGACATCACCCGGCGATCCGTGCACATCGGCGAGCAGGCACGTCAGTGTTCCGCTCGGGTTGGCGCGGTACGCAGAGACAAAGACCTCGTCCTTCTTCGCGTCGAT
>JBILQT010000565.1:0-2969 GCA_044373065.1 Sandaracinaceae bacterium | reverse complement strand
ATGGAGGTGTGCGATGAACCGTCATTCACTTTCCAAAGCGACCTTCGTGCTCGCATGCAGTGTGCTGGGCGCGTGCGGGGGACAGGTGCCCACGACGAACCCAACCGACACCGTGGCGACAGCCGAGGTGGTGCGCGGCGCGATGACGCTGACGCGTGAGGGTGCGAGCGAGACGGTCGAAGGTGAAGCGCGTGTGGAGAGCGGCGCAACGGTTGCCACAGGGGCCGATGGTCGCGGCTCCCTCTCGCTCGACTCGGGCGCTTGGGCCTTGCTTGATCGCAACACGAGCCTTGAAGCCGAGCTTGGCAGTGCACGCCTTGAGAGCGGTCGCGTGTGGGTCGATGCCTCGCAGTCGGATGCGCTCGTGCTCGACACAGGCGCGCTTCATCTCGTGCTGCATGAGGCCTCGCTCGCGCTCGCGATCGAAGATGGCGCGACGGTGGTTTACGTAGGCTCGGGTGAGGTCGCCTACACCGCGGTTGGCGTCACGGGTGAGGGCGCGGAGGGCACGATCGCGCAAGGCGAGACGCTGCGTGCGACGACGGGCCAGGCACCTGCGCTTGCACCCGAAGCGATGTGGGATGACTGGACGGGCGGCCTTGCCGACCCAGCGCGCAATCGCTTCCGTACGGTCGAGCCGATCGGTGTTCTCTCGGGTCGAAGGCTCGATGAGATCGGTGTCGCGCGCACGGCGCTTCCTGTGCGCAGGCATGATGTGCAGGCGCGCATCTCGGGCGATCTCGCGACAACGGAGATCACGCAGACCTTCTTCAACGCGCGCAGCGACACGCTCGAAGGCGAGTGGGTGATTCGCATTCCACGCGGCGCCATCGTGCAGAGCTTTGCCGTCGATCTTGGCTACGGCTTTCAAGAGGCGACGCCCGCCGCGGTCGGCCTTCAGCAGGGCTACCAGACGATGTGGATGGGCCCGGAGATGCAAGAGAGTCGTCTCGTCTTTGACGGCCCTGAGCGTCTTCGCGCGCGCATTCATCCGATCCAGCCGGGCGCGAGCGTGCAGGTGAAGATTCGCTACACGGAGTGGCTCGAGCGCACGGGCGACAGGCGCACGTACACCTATCCGATGCGCAGTGACGGCACGCCGCCGCTTCTCTCCGAGCTCGTCCTCGACGTCGACTTGGAGCAGGCCAACGCGAGCTCTGTGCGTGCGGGAATGGGCGCCCTTACTGAGCAAGGTCACGTGGTGCTGCGCGGCTCAGACCTGCGCCCGCATGCGGATTTCACGCTCGACCTCTTCGATCGCGCGCCGCGTGCGAATGACGATGTCGTGCATGCTTACACCGTCGGCTCGGGGGTGAGCGCGCGTGAGGATGCACCTGCCGAAGGTCGCGAGGCCTATGTGCTCTTCGACGTGCCGACCCAGGCGATAGGTGCCGGAGAGGCTGCCGCGCGTCCGCTTGAGCTGGTGCTCTTGCTCGATGTCTCTGGTGCGACGGATCCGGAAGATTTGGAGATCGCACGCGCGGTGATTGAGTCTGTGTTGCGACAGCTCTCACCGGAGGATCGCGTGACGTTGCGCCTGGCCGATGTGCGCGCGCATGCACCCGAAGGCGAAGGTCTTGGGGCGCTGATGCCAGCGAACGATGCGACGCGTGAGCAGCTTCTTGCGTCCATCGCGCGTGTGGATCTCGGCGGTGCGACAGACCTTGGCGAATCGCTGCGTCAGGCCGCACAGCTCGTTGCCGGAAGGCCGCGCGCAGCGGTGCTCTACCTCGGCGATGCGATGCCCACGACGGGCGCACTCGATGCGACCTCGCTGCGCAACGTGCTTGGCTCGGTGGAGGCGCCTCCGCGCTTCTTCGGGCTCGCTGTGGGTGAGGGCGCAAACCACGATTTGCTTCGCGCACTCTTCGGGGATGCATCGGCGCATGTGCGCGATCGCGATCAGGCCTCGCGCACCGTGATGAGCATGCTCGCCGAGGCTGCACATCCAACGCTTCGCGGTGTGACAGCAGACCTCGGCGAAGGGGTAGAGCGCGTCTATCCGCGCGGTCCGCTCGATGTGCCGGTTGGTGCGCATCTGCGCCTCGTCGGTCGCCAAGCAGATGATCTCCCGACCTCGATCGTGCTTCGCGGCACCCGCGATGGCGTGCCTTTCGAGACAACGTTGTCCGTTGAGGCTTCCCCGATCGAAGACCAAGGCGACATCCGTCGTCGCTGGGCAACATCACGCTTGCTTGAACTCGTGGATGCCGATGCAGGCCGCGAAGCACTCGTCGATATCGGCCTTCGCTTCGGCATCGTGACGCCATGGACGAGCCTCACGGTGGGAGGCAATCCGACGATGCTCATCCCGTGTGTGCGCACGTTCGATCACGACCCGCTCGCGACGCCCTGGGGCCTTGGAGGCGGCGGTGGTGGCGTCGCTGCGATGGGCATCGGGGGCGACGAGGGCGCGTGGCGCAGGCGCATTCACTCCGACGCGGTGGCACCACGCACGGCACCAGAGAGCACATGGCGTCCGCATGTTGTCGAGGGCGTAACCACCGGCCCGAGCGGCGACGGAGGCCTCGCGCGTGCAGCGGCGGATCGCACGCTTTCAGAAGGCGAACGCGGTGTGCGGCAGTGCTACGAGCGGCGCGCGATCGTGCGCCCTGATCTGCGCGGCGCGCTCTCCGTTTCAGTCACCGTCGGCCCCGATGGCGCAGTGCGCGAGAGCCAGGTTGTGTCGAGCTCGCTCGGCGACGAGGACGTCTCGCATTGCGTGACGACGGAGGTGCGCGGCCTTGCATTCCCCGCGACCGAGGGCGAGACGGTCACCGTCATCCACACGTACACCTTTGAGCTGCCCGAGCGTGAGTTCGGCTCGCGCCGCCAGTGCAGCGAGGCCTCCACGCAATCGCTCGAGACACGTCGCTCGCTCTGGCAGGAGCGCATCGCACAGGCCTACGGCACAGCACAGGTCATCGAGGTGATTCGCGCGGCGCGCGGTGCATGTGAAGTCGGTACAT
>JBILQT010000213.1:0-13199 GCA_044373065.1 Sandaracinaceae bacterium | reverse complement strand
GTGATGCAGTTCAACCTGCACAAGACGTTCACCACGCCGCACGGTGGTGGCGGCCCTGGCTGCGGCGCTGTCGCGCTCAAGAACCACCTCGCGCCCTTCATGCCCGGCCCCACGACCGAGAAGCACGCGAATGGTCAGTACTACCTCGACTACGACCGCCCCCAGTCGATCGGCCGTTTGCGTTCATTCCTCGGCAATTTCGGCATGATGGTGCGCGCCTACGCCTACCTTCGCGAGATGGGCGCCGAGGGCCTCAAGGGCGCAACGGATCTCGCCGTGCTCAACGCGAACTACCTCCGCGCGCGCCTCGGCGAGACCTGGCATGTCGCCTACGATCACATCTGCATGCACGAGGTGATCATCAACGACAAGCACCTCAAGGAGACGGGCGTGGTCACGCTCGACATTGCCAAGCGCTTGCTCGACTACGGCTTTCACGCACCGACGATGTACTTCCCGCTTGTCGTGAAGAACGCGATGCTGATCGAGCCGACCGAGACCGAGACCAAAGAGACGCTCGATTCATTCGTCGATGCACTCGCGGCGATCTCGAAGGAGGCATTGGAGAACGCGGACCTCGTGAAGAAGGCGCCGCACAACACGCGCCTTCGTCGCCTCGATGAGACGCGTGCAGCGCGCTTCCCCGTGCTTCGCTACACGCCGCCCGCTGCGGAGTGAGGCGCACCGACATGGCCTGAGAAGGAGAGCGCTACGGCGCTCTTTTTCTTTGATGGAATTCATATCGCGATATGAATTCCATGTGGATTCTCAGGTCTCGATCGAGATCGACTGAAGGAAGACAAGATCGCCGCAGAGGGTGCGGCCCGCGAGGATCACATGCACTTCTGCGGGTGCTGCTGGGTCGATGATCGCCACGTAGATCAGGTCGCGAAGGCTCGCGTCGATCGCGGCGCTGAGTGTTGCGGGTGCGGTCTCCAAGGCACCGACGTTGGGCTCGAAGGCCCTCGCAAAATTCGCTGTGGGACGCGTCGCGGAGGTTGCGCTCGCAGACAACGCGGCGCGCGCCACGACGCTCGCTTCTGTCGGTGCACTTGTGCCTGCGCCCGCGAAGACACGCACCTCGATCATGCGATCGCTCTCGCTCAGGAAGAGCACGTTGGCGGCGGCCGCCTCAAGCATCGTCGTCATATTGCTGCAGGTTGCCGGTGCGTCCTGGCTGCCTGCATCGCTGCCCACGTCGTTTGTCGCGGCGGCATCCAGGAGCGCAGCTGCGTCGAAGGCGGACCCTGTATCTGGCGCCATGCCGGTATCGCACGCACACGCGTTTCCGACATCGCTACTGGCTTCGGTGGTGGGGCATCCAAGGAGCGCGATCAGCGGAAGTGAGAGCCAAAGTGGGGCGGATTTCATGCGCGCGAGCTTACCTAGGTTGCGCCGCCAAGCTTGCGCGAGGGTTTGGGTCCAAACGCCGAAGCCTCACGTTCCAACGTCAAACCACCTCAAACGAAGCGCCTCTCTCGTTGAATTGCAGGTCAGCTTCGCTACCCTCGCCCCCCCATGACCACCACCATTCCGGCGACGCTCGCGCAACGTTTCGATATCGGCGACATGCTCGTCTCGGGCAACACGGGCCCGACATATCAAGTGCGTGAGCACGCTACGGGACGCATCGGTGTGCTCAAGCTCGTGCAGATCGCCTCCACCTGGACGGCCGCCGAGCGTGGTCGCCTTGGACGGGAACTCGACAAGCTCGCCACGCTTCGTCACCCGTATTTGCCTGAGGTTTACGCAGCCGGTGTGGTGGAAGAAACCCCGTGGCTCTTCCGCGTCGAGGTGGAGGGCAACTCGCTGCGCGAATACCTCGCGGAGGGCCCGGTGGGGAGTGCGGCTTCGATTGCGACGCAGCTCGCCTCGGCACTCGATGAGATTCATCGCTCAGGCCTGCTGCAGCGCGATCTTTCTCCCGAGCACGTGATCGTCCGCGAGGATGGTTCGATTGCGCTCATCGACACGGCAATCGCGGCACGCGTTGCGACAAGCTCGGTCTTTGAGGTGGTCGGCCGCGCACCTTACGTCTCGCCCGAATGCGCCTCAGGCAAGCTCGTGAGCTTCCGAAGCGACCTCTACTCGCTGGGCTGTGTGCTCCACGAGATGCTGACGGGAAAGCCGCCTTTCGAGGGCTCCAATGATGCCGTGCTCGAGGCGCATCGCTCGGCACCCGCGCCTGTTGCGACGAACGCCTCGGCCCCGCTTCAGACCCTGCTGGCGCAGTTGCTTCAGAAGGAGCCGCGCGAGCGTCCCTTCTCGGCGCAGCAGGTTCGTCGTGTGCTTGAGCCGCTCGCGGGCACTCTCCCAGCAGGCGTGACGACCTGGTCGACGCCTGGGGCATCGGCCGCCCCCGCGGCACCAGCCTCTTCACCTTCCATTGCGGTGGTTCCGCCGCCTCCGGGCCGCTCGTCGCTTCCACCTCCGGTTCCGCCGGGCGCGCGCAAATCAGGCTCACCACCCGCGCCGCCGCGTCAGGCGACGATGATGGGCATGCCGGCCGCGGGCGCCTCGGTGCCGCTGCCGCCCCCTTCCGGCGCGGTGGCAGTGCAGAGCGCACCGTCGGGTCAAACGGCTGCGGGCGACCTCGACTACGACGACATCGCCGAGACCAAAGCGGTCAACCGCGACATGGTGAATGAGCTGCGTGCGCTGGGCGGCCTTCAGGCGATCGAGCCTGATTCGAAGGGCGCGACTGTTCCCGCAGCACCTGCAGAAGCCTCGATCCAGGTGGCCTCGAACGCCTATTCGAACGCGCCTTCGCAGAACGGCTTCCCCGCACCGCAAGCCCAACAGCCCGGGCAACAAGGCTTCGGAAGCACCCAACAAGGCTTCAACAGCCCGCAACAAGGCTTCGGAGGCCCACAGCAAGCACAGGGTGGTTTTGGGGCACCGCAGGCTCAAGGTGGTTTCGGCGCGCCTGCACAACAGGGCTTCGGGGCACCCGCACAGCAGGCCCAAGGTGGCTTTGGTGCACCTGCACAACAGGGCTTTGGGGCACCCGCACAGCAGGCTCAAGGTGGCTTTGGTGCGCCTGCACAACAGGGCTTCGGGGCACCTGCGCAGCAGGCCCAAGGTGGTTTCGGCGCGCCTGCGCAAAACGGTTTTGGAGCCCCTGCACAGCAGGCCCAAGGTGGCTTTGGTGCGCCCGCACAAGGTGGCTTTGCGTCGAGCGCTGGGACGGCACCGGCGTACGTCTCGGAGCAGCCCAAGAAGAGCCGCATGGGGCTTTGGATTGCACTTGGTCTGATCAGCTTCTGCGGCGTCTCCACGGTGGGCGGCGCGGCCGCGACTTGGTTCTTGAACGTTGGCGATGTGCAGACGCTCGTGGCCAATGGCGGGCAGCTTCCGATGATCCCCGTGCCGAGTGGCACGCCCACGATTGTGCCGACGACTGGGACAACACCGCCCACCGTGGTGATTGCGCCCACGCCCACGCCGACTCCGACGCCTGCTGGGCCGACCTCGCGTTTGATTCATATCGAATCGGTCCCCAGCGGCGCGACGATTCGTCAGCACGGCGCGACCATGTGCACGGCACCGTGCGATGTGGATGTGATCATGAATGGCCCGCATCCATTGCGCGCCGAGCTCGCGGGCTACGAGTCGAGTGAGTTCATCGTGGACGATGCCTGGGGCGCACGGCCCTACACGTTCACGCTTCGTCCGTCGGCGCCTGCGGTCGCAGTCGTCACGCCGACGCCGACGCCCACGCCCGTCCCAGCAGCACCGACGCCGCGGCCTGCAACGCCGACGCCCGCGCCGACCCCGGCCGCGCGACCGGCCGCGACACCGACGCCCACGCCCACCCCGACGACGCCCGCGCGTCCGTCACTCTCAGCCCACGTCGCGACGCCGACGCCGACGCCCGCAGCTACACCGACGCCTGCGGCCACGCCGACAACCACACCGCGCCTCGCTTCGGGCCTTCGTCCGCACGCTGGAACCGCCACGCCGACGCCTGCACCGGCAGCCACCCCGGCACCTGCCGCGGGCGGCAGCGTGGATACGATTCGCGCCGAAGCACTCGCGCATTTCCGCGCACGTCGCTTCCAAGAGGCTGCGGCTGCCTACGAGCGCGCATCGCGTCTTGCACCGACCAACGTCGGCATCTGGAATGGCCTTGGCGCGGCACGCATGGCCGCAGGAGACAGGTCTGGCGCTGTGCAGGCCTACCAACAGTCCGTGCGTCTTGCGCCCACCTCGGCAGGCCCGCACGCAGCCCTTGGGCGCGCCATGGCAGAGAACGGCGACAGGGCTGGTGCACGCCGCGAATACCAACGCGCGCTCGACCTCGACCCGAACAACCGCGACGCGCAGATCGGCATGTCTCGCCTTTGAGCGAGACGCCTGAGTCGCCCTCCAACGAAGCACCCGAACGTGTCTCCTTCGCGGAAACACTTCGGGTGTTTTTGCGTATCGGTCTGCTCTCGTTTGGCGGGCCTGCGGGGCAAATCGCGCTCATGCACCGTGAGCTTGTGGAGAAGCGAAGGTGGATCGATGAGCCGCGTTTCCTTCATGCGCTGAGCTACTGCTCGCTCCTCCCAGGGCCCGAGGCACAGCAGCTCGCGACCTATCTTGGCTGGCTGCTTCATCGCACCAAGGGCGGCATTGCAGCGGGCACGCTCTTCGTCTTGCCGGGCTTTGTCGTGATGCTTGCGCTCTCGATGCTCTATGCATGCTTTCACGAGGTGCACAGCGTCGCGGGCCTCTTCGATGGGCTCAAAGCGGTCGTGCTCGGCATCGTGATCGAGGCGCTTGTTCGCGTTGGAAAGCGCGCCCTGACAAGCCGCCTGCACAAGCTCCTCGCGGCCCTCGCGTTCATTGCGCTCTTCTTCTTCGACGTGCCTTTTCCTGCTGTCATCGCAAGCGCGGGGCTCATCGGGATGATCAGCACGCGATTCTTTCCGCAGCACTTTCCCCTCGCATCGCACGGCAAGGAGAGCGCACAGACGGAGCCCTCGTTGCTCGACAAGATGGCCGCGCGCGGCGAGCTCGCGCACACCGCGCCTTCATCGAGACGTGCATCGCGCGTCCTGCTCATCTCGCTTGCGCTCTGGTCCCTCCCGCTTCTTCTCGCGTTCGGAATGTCTGGCGCAGATTCCGTCTATCTCGATGAAGGTCTCTTCTTCTCTGAGGTCGCGATGGTCACCTTCGGAGGCGCCTACGCCGTGCTCTCGTATGTCGGTCAGCGCGCGGTGGAAGACTTCGCCTGGCTTGCCCCACGCCAGATGATCGACGGGCTTGGCCTTGCGGAAACCACACCCGGTCCGCTCATTCTCGTTGTGCAATTCGTCGCGTTTTTGGGCGCTTACAACGCACCGGGCGCTTTGCATCCGCTGCTCGCGGGCACCCTCGGCGCATGCATGAGCGTCTGGGTCACCTTCGTCCCCTGCTTCCTCTGGATCTTCCTTGGTGGGCCCTATATCGAAGCGCTCCGCAATGTACGTGTGTTGAGCGGGGCGCTCAGCGCGATCACCGCGAGCGTGGTCGGCGTGATCTTGAACCTCTCCATGTTCTTCGCGCTGCACGTGCTCTTTGGTGTGGTGCACACCGAGCGCCTGGGGCTCGTGCGCTTGCAGCTGCCAGAGCTTGCAAGCCTCGATGCACGTGCGTGCGTGATTGGCGTTGTCGGGGCGCTCGCGCTCTTCAAGCTCAAGCTCGGTGTGCCCAAGACGCTCGCGCTGGGTGCAGTGCTTGGCCTGCTCAGGACAGGCCTGTAAGTCACGATCGCCTTGAAATCAGGGCGAAAAGAGCGCGTAGAAGGCTTGTGCGAGGCCCCAGAGCGGCAGGCCCAAGAGCAGTGCTGCGGCAGCCGAGAAAGTCAGCGCGGTGTGCATCACGGGGCGCACGCGAAGGAGCGAGATCCACTCTTCGGTGAGCGACGGAAGCGGCGGGTCTTCGCTTCGTTCACGGAAGATCTGTGCATGCATGCGGGCCTTTGCATTCTCGCTGGGGCCAAGGCGCGCAAAGAGCGCACGCGTCTGTTCGTCTCGTTCGCTCATGGCTTCATCCTCTCGCGAAGAACGCGTCTTTGTCGTTCACAGATCTTGCGCACGTTGGCTGCGGTGAGGCCGCAGAGTGCGGCGACTTCATCGGCTTCGAGCTCTGCGCCGTAGCGCAGCGAGAGCACCTCACGGTCGCGCATCGGAAGCTCGGCGAGGGCTCTGATGAGTGCACTGCGCATCTCGAATTCAAGCAGCGCTTCATCGGGCATGGGCGCGTGCTCTGGTGCCTCGTTCGCGCTTTGCTCGTTGAGCGCGAGCCTGCGGTCGGAGCGTGTGCCTCGCGTGCGCGCGGTGTTGAGGGCGATGGTGAGGAGCCAGCCGAGAAAGCGCGCACCGGCTTGCGGGCGATAGCGATCGAGGCGCTCGAAGGCGCGGATGAAGGTGTCCTGCACGATGTCTTCGGCCTCGGCCTCGGAGCGGCAAAGGCCGCGCACACCGCGAAAAAGACGATCGACAAAGAGTGCATAGAGGGCGCCCTGCGCCTCGTTTTCTCCTTGTCGCGCAAGGGAAACGAGGCGCTGCACCTCAAGCTCGCTGGGCTCGCTCGAAGGCTCTCGGGTGATGAACACGCCTCAGCCTCGTCCGCGAAGGAATGCGTGCGTCCACATGGACGAGGCGAAGACCTCGGCGAGCGCTTCGGAGGCCAGTGCGACGGGCAACGAAAGCAGCGCAACAACGACAAGGCCGGGAATCACGCCGAAGAGGAGGTACGTGGCCCCTCCCGCGAGCAGCGCGGGCAACACAAACACGACGAGTGCGATCTGAAGCAGCGAGCGGCCGATCGAGGCGAGCAGCGCAACGTAGATCGACTCAAGGACGCGCCCCCGCAGGTAGCGCCCCGCCTCGGTCCAAGCCTCGGTGGCTGATGCATCTTCGAGGACCGCGAAGCGAAGCGCGTACGCGTGAAGAAACGTCAGGGTGAGCGCCACCGGAATGCCCAGCGCCAGAAGGGGAATGAGCAATGCGAGGACGAGCGCAATCGGTGCATTCACAAGCGGAATGAGCAGCAGAGGCGACATCATCGTCAGCCACACCGAAAAGCCTGCAAAGCCAGCACCGAGGTGAATCAGCGCGACGGGCCGGAAGAGCCTTCTCGACTCCTGCCAAAGCCAGCCCATCTCACCGCGATGCACGCCGCGAATCAGCGCGGTCTCGCCAAGGACGCGGACAGCAAACGCAAGCAGCGTGACGAGCACGCCGACCGCGAGGATGCCAACGAGGGGCAGACGTTCGGAAGCGCTGCCGCTGACGCTCAACGATGCGTTGAGAGCACCCATGAACATTGCAAAGAGCCAGAGGGGCTTGCGTTCAAGGGTGGTGCGCCACGCGCGCTTGGATAGGTCGATGATGTTCATGAGTTCCTCCGTGGTGGGAACTCGCGACCCTCAGCGCGCGTGACAGCAATTGTTCGGGAGGGAAAAAAGCGAAACGGGTGCGATCAGGCAGGCTCGATCACTTCGAGCGTGATCTTGCCCTCGCCCTTGATCTGCACCTGACACGCAAGGCGCACATCCTTGCCGTCGCCAAAGACGCTGAGCACATCGAGCTCGTCGTCCTGGGGCTTGCTGAGGAGGTCAGCGCCCTCTTTGACGCGGACGCGGCAGGTGCCGCAGCTGGCCGAGCGACACGAGAAGGGAACCTCGGACTCGGGGTGCTCGTCGCAGGTGTCGACGAGCGCAGCGCCCACTTTGACTTGGGTTTCGAAACCGGAGGGGAGGAAACGTACGGTCGTCATTTGGGGCGCGGTTGTGACGTGCGCGGCCTCGAAGCGCAACGTCAAGCGTCGCGGGCAGATCGGGCCTCAGAGACAACACACAGCAAACGTCACTGGTCGCGTCGCGCAGAAGCAACCTACGCTGGCCCCGTGCTCAAGCGCATCCTCGCGACGCTGCCGCTCTGCTCGCTCGCGGGATGCGGGCTCTTTCTCGATCAGCTCGCGCCGAAAAACGATGCGGCTTCAGTCGATGCTTCGATGGATGCGATGGCGGTTGATGCAGGGGCCGCGTCGGATGCGTACGCGCGTGTTGAGCTCGATGCGTTCGTGCGGCCCGACGCGCTCGTATCGCCTGACGTACCCGTCGTGCCTGATGCTTACGAAGAGCCCGATGCGTACGAGCCTGATGCGTACGTGGTGCCCGATGCGTTCGTACCGCCCGATGCCTCTTTGCCACCCGTGACCATCGATGGCGTCATCTGCTCCCAGCGCAGCTTTGGCGGGCACGCGTACATCCTCTGCGACACCGATGTGAACTGGGACCAAGCCAACATGGCTTGTGCCTCACGCGGTTTCCATATGGTGAAAATCGAGACGCCCGAGGAGAACACTTTCGTCATGCATCAGGCGATGACGCTCAACTGGAGGCGCCGCGGGGGCGTTTGGGAAAACGTTCCCCGCCTCTGGATCGGACTGCGCGACGAAGCCTTCTCGGGCGATTGGCGATGGACGGACCGCAGCCCGCTGGGCCCTGCGTTTTGGTATCCGAGCGAACCAAGCCCTGGTGAGCGATGCGTTGAGATGCGCGGCTGGGGTGGCGCACCCTTCACGTTTGGTTGGAACAACTCGTCCTGCTTCCTCCCTGGTCGCGCCTACCTTTGCGAGAACGACACGCCCTGATCGAGCGCTGAACACTTGCGCCGATCGACGCGTTCCGTGTCCCTGCTGGGATCATTCTTGGACGCCCTCTCTCAGGCAGGTAGGATTCGCTCCCATTTCCGCGCCCGGTTCATCGCGCGCGTTCACGCGAGAGACAAATGACAACGCCCCAGGAACATCTTCGCAGCGAGCTCGAGCGGCTTTTTGAGCTCGATGAGCTCAAGTCGCTCTCCACGAATTTCTTGGGTTTGTCGCCCGACGAGATCGGCGGCACCGCCGGAAAAGGGACGTTTGCGCGCGCCTTGGTCGAGCGTCTCGACAAAGAAGGCTCGCTGCTCGCGCTCGCCGACGCGATGTTCTTCGCGAAGAAGGGCGTCAAAGAGATTGAGCTTGGCGCCATCGCCGAAGAGCTCGCGGCAGGCAC
Source organism: Sandaracinaceae bacterium (assembly GCA_044373065.1). Lineage (GTDB taxonomy): Bacteria > Myxococcota_A > Polyangia > Polyangiales > Sandaracinaceae > JAFLCL01. The sequence continues at coordinate 4,168 of JBILQT010000213.1, read as the reverse complement.
GCTCATCGAGGGCTGGAAGGTCGGCAAGAAGCTCGGTGAGAGCGGCGTCGGCATCACCTATCTCGCTGAAAAAGGCGGCGATCGCGCGGCGATCAAAGTGCTTCGCGCACCCTGTGCGCGCGACAAAGCGGCCGTGCGTCGTTGGCTCGTTGCACAGCGCGCAGTCGCACTCATCGACGATAAGAATGTCGGCGGCGTGATCGCGAGCGGTGTGCTTGCGGATCTGCGCCCCTGGGTGGCCACGCGCTACATCGATGGACAGGTGCTCGGCGCGCGCATCGCACGCACAGGTCCGATGCATTTCAACGAGGCGCGCCCGGTGCTTCGTGGCGTCGCGCTTGCGCTTGAGGCCCTTCACGCCAAGGGCATCGCGCACGGCAACGTGAAGATGGAGAACGTCTTTGTTGTGCGTCCGCAGGCGACGGGCAGCGCACCGAGTGAGCCCACTGGCATCCTCGTCGATGCTGCGACCGATCGCCTTGTGCTGCGTTCGTTCCAGACGAACCCCACGCTCGGCGGCATCTTGCAGATCGCAGGCACGGCCAAGAACATTGCGCCTGAGCATGCACGCATCGGACGCGCTGTTCCCTCGGCGGACATCTACGCCGTCGGCTGCATGCTCTACGAGGTGTTGACGGGCAAAGCGCCCTTCGTGGGCGAGACGGCGATGGACGTGATCGCACGCCAGATGACGATCGACCCCGAGGCGCCCTCGACCGTCGCACCGCGTGGTTGGGTCTCGAAGGAGCTCGATGCGGTTGTCTTGAAGGCGCTCGCGAAGAACCCCGCGGATCGCTTCGCAACCGCGACGGCATTGCGTGAGGCGATCGACTCCGCAGGACGCGTGGCGCCTGAGGCTGCGAAGAAAGAGCCGCTCAATCAGGACGCCTTCGACAAGGCCAAGACTGCGCTCTTGGCCAAGGCCCAAGACGACGAACTCGCCGCTGCATTGGAGCGTCTCTGTGCGCCCGCTGGTGAGTTCAAGAAGGCTGCGGAAGTCTTCGTCGAAGCATCGGACAAGACCGACGACAAGGAGGCCAAGAAGGCGCTTCTCTTCCGTGCGGCGCGCGTGCTCGAGAGCGATGCGAAGGATGCCAAGGGCGCGGAGGCTGCGTACCGCAAGCTGCTTGAAGTCGACGGGGATGACGACATCGCGCTCGCAGCTCTTGAAGAGCTCAAGCGTCAGTCGGGCGATGCCGAAGGGCTTGTGGAGCTCTTGCTTGAGAAGGTTGAGAAGGAAGAGTCCACGCACGAGCGCGGCGCCATCCTTCGCGAGATCGCCGAGACCTACGAGACGCAGCTCAAGGACGAAGAGAACGCCTACGTTGCGTACATTCAGGCGCTTGGTGAGGACCCGCGCAATGAGACCGTCGTGAGCGCGATCGAGCGTCTTGCGAAGGGCAAGAACGAGCGCTGGAACGACGCGATTTCGACGCTCACCGAGGCTGTGCAGAGCGCCGAGGGACGTGCCGACAAGGTCGCGATGTACACGCTGATGGGGCGCTGGTACGGCGAAGAATTGGGCCGTCCGGATTTCGCGCTTCCCTGCTACCAGCAGGCGCTCGCACTCGACCCCTCGAGCGACCACGCACTCGACGGAACCGTCTCGCTCTATCGCAAGGCGCAGAGCTACCCCGAGCTTGCCGGCATCTTGCTCAAGCGCGCGGAAGTTGCGGGCGCGACGAGCCCAACGCGTGCGCGTGACTTCAAGGCCGAGGCCGCGGAGATCGTCCATCGCCGCTTGAACGACGGGAAGCGCGCGACGGATCTCTACGAGGAGATTCTCGCCGAGGACGCAGCACACCCGAAGGCCACCGAGGCCCTCGAGCTTCTCTACAGCGAGCGCAAGGAGTGGGATGCGCTTGTGAAGCTGCTTGAGAAGAAGGCGCACGGTCAGCGCGGTGAGGGCCGCGTCGATACGCTTTGTGCGCTTGCTGAAGTCTACGAAGACCGCCTTAGCAAGCCCGATGAGGCCGCTGCGCAATACGAAGCAGCGCTCGCCGAGTCGCCGAAGTTGCTCGCGGCATTGAAGGGCCTTGAGCGCATCTACGCGCAGAAGGGTCGCTACGACGCCCTCCTCAAGAACCTTGAGACGCAGCTTGAGACGGTGGCGACGCCGCGTCAGCGCATCGGCATTTGGGAGCGCATCGGCGGCATTCAGGAGGAAGAGTTCGTCGATCACAAGGCCGCTTCGGCGACCTTCGAGCAGATCATCGCCGTCGAGCCTGGGCACGATGCGGCGAATACAGCGCTCGCGCGTTTGTACCGTCAGCAGCAGCGCTTTGATGACCTCGCGAACACGCTTGAGCGTCATGCGCTCGGCTCGTCGGATGAAGAGCGCAAGGTCGGTCTTCTCCTTCAAGCAGCACGCGTTCTGACGGTCGATGTGGGCGCGCCTGAGCGTGCTGCGCAGATGGCCGAGCGTGTTCTTGCGGTGCGTCCGAACAACTCGGATGCGCTTGAGCTCATCGCGCGTTTGCACGCCAAGAGCGGCGACAAGACGGCCGCCGTCGATGCTGTGCGCAAGCTTGCGGAGGCCGAGACCGACAAGGTCAAGAAGGCGGATTTCTACGTTCGTGCCGGCCGCATCCTCGAAGAGGCGGGCGACAAGGATTTGGCGATCGCGCAGTACAAGCTCGCGCTCGACACGAACAAGGATGACCCGAATGCAGCAGCTGCATTGCGCAGCGTCTACACCGGTCGCGGCGATGCACACGGCACGGCCGAGCTTCTCGCGCGCGAGATCGAGGTCACCGAGGGCAGCATCAAGAAGGCGCAGCTTTTGGCTGAGCTTGGTCAGGTGCGTCGCGATCGCTTGAAGGATGAGTCGGGCGCGAAGGAGGCCTTCAAGAAGGCGCTTGAGCTCGATGCGACCTGCACGCCGGCTGCGCGTGGTCTGGGTGATATCGCCTTCGAGGCGGGCAACTTCAGCGAGGCGACGAAGTACTACGAGCCGCTCCTTGCGCGCACGACGGAGATGTCGCCCGAGGATGCGCTCGCAACGTGTCTTCGCTGCGGTGATGCCTTCCGCTCGGCGAAGCTTCACGACAAGGCGCAGCGCGCCTACCTCAACGCCAAGAGCCTTGCGCCCAAGAGCCGCGAAGTCCTTGAGCGCGTGGCCGATGCGACGTTTGAATCGGGCTCGCCCGATGAGGCTGCTGAGCTCTATCGCGACCTCCTCAAGCACCAGGGAAGCGAGCTCTCTGGTCCAGACAAGGGACGCGTTCTTTGGCGCATGGGTGATGCACTTCGTCGCAGCGATCAGCTCGATGAGGCCAAGCCCATGCTCGAAGAGGCCGCGACGCTCTTGGCCAACCAGGCCGAGCCGCTCATGTCGCTCAAGGAGCTGCATGCGACCAAGGGCGAGTGGGAGAAGGTTGTCTCCACGCTCAAGCGCCGCATCGATGTGGCCGCCGATACGGAGCGCTACACGCTCTTGATCGAGCAGGGCGATGTGCTCCTCACCAAGCTCAACGACAAGGCACGCGCGGGCAAGAGCTACGTCGGCGCGCTTGAGCTCAAGGGCGATGATCGCAACCTGCTCTCGAAGCTGATGGCCGTCTATTCGGAGACGAAGGATTGGTCCAAGCTCGTCGAGGTCATCCTGCGCATCGCAGAGCTCGTCACCGACAAGCTTCAGCTTGCGAAGTACTACAACACCGCGGCTGCGATCTCGCATGTGGAGCTGAGCCGCATCGACGAAGCTGCCGACTACTACGAGCAGGCGCTCGACCTCGCACCGAACCTCGGCAAGGCCTTCGAGGGCCTCGTCTCCGCGCTCACGCAGAAGAACGATTGGACGCGCCTTGAGAAGGCGTATCGCGATCAGCTTCGTCGCACCGAGAACAAGAAGCCTGAAGAGGGCGGGCTTACGACCACCGAGCAGGCGCACCTTTGGGACTCGCTTGGCGAGATGCTCAAGCACCGCTTGAACAAGCCCAACGAGGCTGTCGATGCCTTCGAGAAGGCGCAGAAGCTTGAGCCCGACAACCGTCGTCGCTCGGAGCAGCTCGCGGAGATTTTCGCGAAGGAGCCGAAGAAGTTCTTCCAGCAGTCGGTGCGCGTGCACCAGCAGCTCCTTCACGGAAATCCGTACCGCATCGAGAGCTACCAGGCGCTCCGCAAGCTCTACACCGAAGGCAAGAAGCCCGACGAGAGCTGGTGCGTG
>JBILQT010000564.1:0-2978 GCA_044373065.1 Sandaracinaceae bacterium | reverse complement strand
TGGGAGGGGCAGTTCGACTTGGAGAAGGCGAAGGCCGCGCTCAAGCGCGAGGCCGATTGACTCAGTGCGCGCGGGCGCGACGTGCGCGTTCGGCTTCTCGGTCCACGAGCCAGTAGCGCAGCGTCTCGACAGCCGCGTGGCTTGCCTTGATGCGCCACTCGGGCGTGTTCACGACCACGGTCGCCAGGGCAATCGTCGGATGATCGGCGGGCGCAAAGCCGACCCACCAGGTGTAGCCGCGGTAGGGCCGCTCCTCGGAGAGCGTGCCGGTCTTTCCCGCGACAAGAATGCCCGGGAGGAAGGGACGACCGCGATCATCATGGAACGAGCGGCGTGAAGTCCCGCGCGAGACGGTGAGCCGCATCATCTGGTTGAGCTGCGTCGCGGTATCGCGGCCGATCACCTGGCGATACGTGCCGCTCTCAAAGTGATGCGTGACGTGCCCCTCGCCATCGACGAGCCTGTCCACCACGCCCGCACGCGGCATCGCGCCACCGTTGGCAATCGTCGAGGCGATGAGCGCCCCGTGAAGCGGCGAGAGATGTGAGTGCCAGAAGCCTGCGGACGCGCGTGCAAACTCAAGCCTATCCGTCGGCACCTCCAGCGCGCTCGGCTCGGAGGCGAGGTCGAAGGGGAGCGCCTGACCAAAGGCAAAGGCCTGCCCGTATCGCTCCAGATCCGCCGGCTCAAGATGCTGATCCGCGAGGCGTGCAAAGACGGCATTGAGTGAGCCGCCCATCGCCTCGGCGAGCGTGTTGCAAGTGCGATCCGTCGCGGGGTTGAACTCCAGATGGCCGAGGCCCAGGCGGCTCTCGCCACCGTGGTAGCAGACGCGCTCCGAGGCCGTGACACCCGACTCCAAGAGCGCTGCGCCCGTGATGATCTTGAACACCGAGGCAGCGGGCGGCCCCGAGCTTGTCGCCATGTCCGCAGCGGCCGTGTCGCGACCACGATGGTTGATGTAGGCGAGTACGCGCCCCGTCGTCGGGTCCATGGCAACCAGGCCCGCCTCGGGCACCTCGTAGCGCGCGAAGTACGCCTCCAGGTGCTGCTGCAGTCCCGCATCGAGGCTCAAGAACGCCGTCTCACCGCGCGCCGTATCGACCACGTAGGCATCGTCTTCGAGACGACGCTCGGCGAGGTTCACCCCCTGCACGATCCGCGGGCGCGCACGCCGCTCGGCGGTCGCCGTCTGGGCCCGCACCGTCGTCGTGCTCGCGCGCGGCGGATGCGTCGGACCATCCGCCAAGCCAAGCAGCGGCCCTGCGAGCGTGAGACCGAGCAAGGTCAACGCAGAGGCGCCCCAGCGCGCAGCCTTCGAGCGCATCAGAGAACGCAGGGCCTCGAGGGTCGGCTGGGTCGGTTGTGCGTCGCTCATGGAGGCCTCTGCTGCGTTGAAAGGAGCGCACGGCGCGTCCCTGTTGGTCTGTTCACCAGCGAGTGAACGGGCGGCATCCTCTGAACGCCCGGCCTCCGGGTCAAAAAATCGGTCTGTAACGTTGTTGGTCGATCGCTTGCGTTCGAGCGGCGAGTTCGGGAATACTCATTTCAACGTGGAAGACGAACGGACGACCAATCCGAATAAGACGGTCGTCACGGTGATTGCCCAAGCCCCCAAAAAGGCGGACACCCGTGATGCGTGCCTCGTCGTCATCTACGGAGACGACCTGGGCCGCCGTATTCCGCTGGGGAACGAGCCGTGCGTCATCGGACGCTCCTCGAAGTGCGAAGTGCAGATCGATCAGGAGAGCGTCTCCCGCAACCACGCGCGCCTGACCCGCGGCTCCAGCGGCTACTCGGTGCGCGACCTTGGCTCGACGAACGGCACCTACGTCAACGATGAGATCATCGACGAGGTGATGCTGCGCGACGGCGACCAGGTGAAAGTCGGCCGAACGATCTTCAAGTTCATCGTCGGCGGCAACATTGAGTCGGTCTACTACGAGGAAATCTACCGCCTGATGACGGTGGACGGCCTCACGGACCTTCACAACAAGCGCTACTTCACCGAGGCGATGGAGAAGGAGATCTCCCGCGGCAAGCGCTACGAGCGGACCTTCTCGCTCATCATGTTCGACATCGATCACTTCAAGCGCATCAACGATACCTACGGGCATCTCGCGGGTGATGCGGTGCTTCGGCAGATCGGCGCGCTTGTGAAGTCGCGCGTGCGTCATACGGATCTTCCAGCGCGCACAGGTGGCGAGGAGTTCGCGGTCATTCTCCCCGAGGTGCCGGCGCAGGGTGCGGCGTTGCTGGCGGACAAGCTCCGCAAGGCGATCGAGGAGACGACCTTCCGCTTTGAGGGGACGAATATCCCCGTGACGATCAGCCTCGGCGTGGCCGAGTGGAACCCAGCGGTCGAAGACCCGGATGAGCTCGTGAAGCGCGCAGACGAGAAGCTCTACGAGGCCAAGCGCGGCGGTCGCAACCAAGTCCGCTTCTAGGGTTTCCTTCTGAGGGTTTCCTTCTAGGCTTTCCCGAAACGCACAAAGAAAAAGGCGCCCCGCAAGGAGCGCCTTTCTCGTTTTGGAAGTGCTTCAGTGCGGCGTCGGGGCCGTTCCGACGGGCGTGCGTGAACTTGCTGGCGCAGCGGTCCCTGGTCGTGGGGTGCCCTCGCGCAACACCTGCTCGCGGAGATGCTGAATCTCGTCCACCGAGCGGCCTTGTTCCTCCAGCTGCTGCTCCAGTGTGCGAGTTGGCGGAGGTGGCGGGAGCGCGGCGGCTGCACCGCCTGCAACACGACGAATCACCGCGCGGGTGATGACGAAAGGCGCCGTGGGACGGTTGGTCGGAGCGCCCACCTGAGGCACGCGGGCGATCTGCGAGACGATGGACTCGGGAATGCAGTGGCCAAAGACGGTCGCCGTCCCGTCGAGCTGCGGCTGGGGTCCATCGGTGATGTAGATCTGTCCGCCACCGCTATTCGGGCCGTCCATCGTCGCCAGTGCGAGCATGCCCGCGCGGTCGTGGCGAAG